>OKRF01000528.1:0-1250 GCA_900290315.1 Candidatus Sulfopaludibacter sp. SbA3
AGCCAAAGGAGAATCCTTCGACATCGAACGCGACTACCCCCGCGAATTCCTGCCCCCTCACGCCGTTTTTTCATACTCCGAAATCGCCCGCCGCGCAGCTTTCAACCTCCGCCTCGCCGAGGCCAGGAAGCGTCTCGAGGCCCCCAAGAAGCCCTTCCGCAAGGCGGCCTGAAGCAGATTTTAGGTAAATCTCGTTGATCTTCAAAAGAAAGACGCGCGAAGCGCATCCATCCCCGGCCCCTGGCCCCTCTTCCCCCAACCCCCATCCCCAACCCCTGCTTTTCGAATCAGCAGGTCGTTGAATTGCACCCAGGGCGATTCGGCGCGCGGCAGTTTAGTGTATGCCGCCATCAGTTCCTTGGACGGAATGCCGATACCAGCCAGGCCGGGAAACACGATTCCGTTCGCGCTATATTTCGAAATCTGCTCTTTCTTCCATGTCGCGGGCTACTGAACATAGGGCAGCAGGTACTGAAAGCTTTTCTCCACCCCGATTCCCTGGGGTGTGCGAAAGTGCCAGAGGTCCACTCTATTGATCTGCGCCAGGCGGCACAGCACCGCAAAGGCGTCCAGATTCATCGACGAATATCCCAGGGAGTTGGTGCGCGCTTCCTCGCGGGGGCAACTGCCGGCCGGCTGAATCTCGCTGGGGACCAGATAGTCGCGATAATGGCTCCAGCACATCTCCAGATTGGCGGCGTCTCCCGTGAACGAAGAGTAGGCTGCCACCTGCGCCGTCCACCAAGTGGCGTGATTGTTGCCGGACTTCTTTTCCTCCAGGCCCTTCTTGCTGGTCGTCATCCATTTGGCAAAGGCGGCGAACCACTCGCGCACCCCCTGCGCGGTACTGGCATCCAGGCCGCCGGCCAGTTCCATGAGCGTGATGCCCTGCACCAGGTGAATGAAGGAGACGGTGTCGATGAGTCCGGTGCCGCGCCCATCGTCATGGCCGCGCGTCAACTGGCCGTGCTCCAGGTGGGGAGTCATGTGCGTTTTGGGGTCGAGGAACCAGGCCCTGAGAACGCTGTTGGCGCGCGGCGCGCAGGCGGAGTTTTTCAGGAAGTAAGCCCCTATGCCGAGCGAAAGGAGCGCGGTGCAGAGGTTGCCCAGGTCGTTGCGGTTGCCCATGAACCGGTCGGGATTGCGCTGGCCATCCTTGCGGATATAAGGAGCGCCGGGATTCTTGGGGTCGGGCCACCAGTAGGGGCCTTCGCTCACATAATCGTTGGGGCCGGCATCCACGCCGAGGC
>OKRF01000528.1:1255-5750 GCA_900290315.1 Candidatus Sulfopaludibacter sp. SbA3
GCATCCACGCCGAGGCCGCTGGGACGGTGGTTGGCGACGCTCCACGGGCCGGCCGCGAGGGCCTCTTTGGTGAACTTTTCGAAAAGCGCGGTGCGTTCGGGAGACAGTGCGGAGCGCATGCGTGCGGCATCGGATTCCGAAAGTAAGATCAGGGGATGTGCGGGCGCGGCGGCCTTACTAATGGCGGCAACGGCGCCTGCGGCTGTGGCGGCCAGGAAATTTCGGCGGTTCATGAGAGCTTTCCACAAGTATCCCACGTCAGGGAGTGGCATTATGAATGGTATGTCCGAAATACGACGGCGTGAATTCCTACTGGGCACCTTGGCCGGCGCCCCTTTGGCGATGGCCCAAACCGTAGGCGCCGCGAGTGTCGCGCTGATCGCCGATCCCGCGGACCCCGTCGCGGCGAGCGCACCGGCCCGCTGGGCGGCGGCCGAACTGAAGCAGGCGCTGACGGATCGCGGCATCGCTGTCAGCCAGTACGAGACCATCCGCCAGGCGGCGGCGAAGGATCTTTGCGTGGTCTCTAGCGACCCGCCACGGCGGAAGCGTTGGCGCTGACGCCCGGCAAACTGGCGGGCCACAATGTGCTCACGGCTAGCGGTTCGGATGTGCGTGGGCTCGTGTACGCCCTGTTGGAACTGGCCGACCGTGCGCGGCATGCGGCCGACCCGATCGCCGCGCTCAGCCCGGCCAGGGCCACCAGCGAGCGGCCCTCCAATGCCGTGCGCAGCATTGCCCGCATGTTCGTCAGTGACGTGGAAGACAAGCCCTGGTTTAACAACCGGGAAATGTGGCCGGCCTACCTGACCATGCTGGCCAGCCAGCGTTTCAACCGTTTCGCTCTGAGCCTGAGCATCGGCTACGACTTTCTGCGTGGAGTCACCGATGCGTATTTCCTGTTCCCCTATCCGTTCCTGCTCTCCCTGCCGGGATATAACGTGCGCGCCGTCAACCTGCCCGACGCAGAGCGCGACAGCAATCTGCAGATGCTGAAGTTCATCAGCGAGCAGACCGTGGCGNNCATGCACGGCTACGAATGGGCTAACAGTCCCAAGGCGAACTACACCATCTCCGGGCTTTCGTCGGAGAATCACGGGCCGTATTGCCGCGATGCGCTGGCGGCGCTGCTCAAAGCGTGCCCGGCGATTCGCGGCGTCACGTTCCGCATTCACGGCGAAAGCGGCGTGGCCGAGGGCAGCTACTCGTTCTGGAAGACGGTGTTCGATGGCGTCAAGCTGAGTGGGCGCACGGTGGAAATTGACATGCACTCCAGGGGCATCGACCAGAACATGATCGATGTCGGGCTGGCGACGGGCATGCCAGTCACGGTATCGCCGAAGTTCTGGGCGGAACACATGGGGATGCCGTATCACCAGGCGGACATTCGCGACGAGGAGATTCCCAAGGGACGCACGGCCACCGGGCTGATGGCGCTGAGCACCGGGTCGCGGAGTTTCACCCGCTACGGCTATGCCGACCTGCTGCGCGACGATCGCAAATACAGCCTGATTCATCGCATCTGGCCGGGTACGCAGCGGCTGCTGTTGTGGGGCGACCCGGTGATGGCGGCGGGCTACTCGCGGGCTTTCAGCTTCTGCGATAGCAAAGGCGTCGAGATCTTCGAGCCGCTGTCTTTCAAGGGGCGGCGCGGTTCGGGACTTCCCGGCGGGCGCTGCGGATATGCCAATGCGGCTCTGAACCCGCGTTGGGATTGGGAGAAGTACCGGCATTCCTACCGCGTGTGGGGGCGTCTGCTTTACGATCCGGAAGCCGCCCCCGAGAGCTACCAGCGCGATTTCCAGCAGCAGTTCCAGGCGGGCGCGCAGGCTACCCAGGCGGCGCTGGCGAGTGCCAGTCGCATCCTGCCGGTGATCACCACGGCGCATCTGCCCTCGGCCGCCAACAACAACTTCTGGCCGGAGATCTACACCAATCACCCCATGGTGGACGCGCGCAAAACCAGGGCCTATAGCGATACGCCCGCGCCCAAAGTGTTCGGCAACGTCAGCCCGCTGGATCCGCAACTCTTCCTGCGGGTGAACGATTTCGCCGATGAGTTGCTCAAGGGCGAACGCAGCGGCAAGTACACACCCATCGACGTGGCGCAGGGCTTGGAAGACCTGGCGGAGGCAGCGGCGCGGCAACTGGAACAGGCGGAGAATCAGGCGGTAGCCACGGGGTCGCCGGAGTTCCAGCGGCTGGCGATCGATGTGACCATACAGATCGGCCTGGGAAGGTTCTTCGCGGCCAAGCTGCGTTCCGGCGTGCTCTACCGGATCCACGAACGCACCGGCGACAAGGGCGCGCTGGATGAGGCATTGCAGGAGTATGGCGGCGCGCGCGCTGCCTGGGCGCAGATCGCCGAGCGGACCAAGGGGGTGTATACCAACGATGTGACGGTGGGAGAATTGGCGTGGCTGCGCGGCCATTGGCAGGATCGCATCGCGGCCATCGACGACGATATCGCGGATATGGCCAGGCGTCTGGAAACGGCGAAGACCGCGGAAGACGCCGAGCGCACCCGTAGCGCCGTGCTGCTGGCCCTGGAGCGCCCCAAGCGTGGCTGGGCGCAGGTACGGCACACCGCGCCGCCGCATTTCCGCCCCGGCCAGCCATTGGAGGTGGAGTTCAGTGTGGACCGCGCTGTGAAGCTGGCAGGCACGCGCCTCTACTACCGTCACGTCAATCAGGCGGAGCGCTGGCAGGCGGCCGATATGGAGGCTTCCGGAGGCAGACACAAAGGAACGGTGCCGGCCGCATATACCGAATCGCCCTTCCCCATGCAGTATTACTTTGAGCTGCGGGAATCGGCGGAGAAGGCCTGGCTCTACCCCGGATTTGCGGCGGACTTATCGAATCAGCCTTACTACGTGGTGCGCAGAATCGCCTAGACGATACCAATATCGCCACGCTTCCGACATCAATCAGCGAGTATGGCGCAACAGACTGGCGCTCAGAGGATCGGTGCGGCCCATAACTCATGGAGGGATTTCGATGTACAACGTGCTCAAGAACCGAAATATGATCGCCGCGGTGGTAGTGTGCGGCTTCTGCGCGGTCAAAGTGATCCAGGCATTCAACCCCCAGCCCGACCCCCCGGGATTCGCCCTGATTGGTGTCACGCCAGTGAACGAATTCGCCCGCCTGAATGTTTCCAACGTAGCGATACCGGGAATTTCGCTGGGTGGTAGCTGCGACGTCGAACTGAGCTTTGGCGATGGCCAAGGCCGGACGCTCAAGAGCGCCATGGTCACGCTTGCGCAAGGGAAGTCCGCCAGCCTGGATGTAACGGCCACCGACATCCGGGCCACCGCCAGCGACCTTGCCGTGGCTCCACGCGTCGAGCTGCTGCCCGCGGTACAGCGCGGCGGGAACTGCCTCCTGAATTCGTCGGTGGAAGTGGTTGCTACAGCTACGGGTCAGACCAGCGCCTATGCGGCGCATGCGTCACTCACCTTGAACCACAACGAGACCCTGGTCCGCGACACCGAATCGCAGTAGGGCCCGGCGATGCGAACGGCGCTGGCGTTGACGCTCATTCTGATGACCAGTCCACCGCACGCGGTCCAGCCCGCGGCGGTGGAGGACTTGTGCGCGCAAGCAGGAAGATTGCGCGACCAGGCCCGTTACCGCGAAGCGGAAGCGCTGCTGCGGCGCGCCCTCAAACTTGCGGAAACGTGCGGGGTGTGGAACGAACTCGGCGTGCTGTACAAGTCCATGGGTCGATTCGACGAAGCGGAGCAGGTCTACCATCGCGCCGTGGCGTTGGCAGGTCCGGATGACGCGGTGATGGCGACTCTGTACCACAACCTCGGAGGGTTGGAACACGCCCGCGGACGCTATGCCGCGGGCGAGCCGTTCGCGCGCCGTGCAGTTGCCATCAGGGAGAAGCTGCTGGGCCCCGGCCATCCGGAGGTGGCGGCGGACCTGGCAGCTCTCGCTCCGTTGTTGGATGCGCAGGGCAAGCGGCAGGAGGCCGAGGCCCTCATGATTCGCGCTCTCGGCATCCTGGAGCGCACTTATGGTCCGGATCACTACGAAGTGGCAGTCACGCTGAACAACCTGGCTGCCCTGCGGTATGCGGAGGGCAATCGCGTCGAGGCCCTCCGCCTCTACGGACGTGCGCTGGCGATCAAGGAGAAACGGCTGGGGCCGGACCATCCCGACGTAGCGACCACGCTCAATAACATGGCGGTCCTGCAGAAAGCGCAGGGGGATCGGCGAGAAGCGGCCCGGCTGTATGGCCGCGCCCTCGGGATCTTCGAGAAATCTCTCGGTCCCCAACACCCGAAGACGGTAGCCTGCCGTGCCAACTACGCTCGCTTGCTGCCGCGGTAGAATCGGCCTATGAACTATCGCGCCTTGGGGCGGACGGGTTGGCAGGCGTCGGAGATCAGTTTTGGCGCCTGGGCCATCGGCGGCGCGTGGGGCAGCGTGGATGACGCGGAGTCCATGGCGGCGCTCGAGAAGGCCCTTGATTGCGGCGTGAACT
>OKRF01000528.1:5756-16122 GCA_900290315.1 Candidatus Sulfopaludibacter sp. SbA3
ATGGATGACGCGGAGTCCATGGCGGCGCTCGAGAAGGCCCTTGATTGCGGCGTGAACTTCATCGATACGGCCGACGTCTACGGTATGGGACGCAGTGAGCGCCTGATCGCTGAGTTGAAGCGGCGGCGGCGGGACGAGATCGTGGTGGCGACTAAGGCGGGCCGGCGTCTCTCGCCGCATACTGCTGATGGATACAACGCGAAAAACCTGATTGGCTTCATTGAAGACAGCCTGCGGAACCTGGCAACCGACTGTCTGGACCTGGTGCAACTCCATTGCCCGCCCACCGATGTCTATTACCGGCCGGAACTTTTCGGCGTACTCGATCGATTCAAGGAGGCCGGCAAGATTCGCTATTACGGAGTTAGCGTGGAACGCGTGGAAGAAGCGCTGAAGGCGATCGAGTATCCCAATGTGCAGACGGTGCAGATCATCTTCAATGCGTTCCGGCATCGGCCCGCGGAGCTATTCTTTGAGCAGGCGAAGAAGAAGCAGGTGGGGATTCTGGCCCGCGTGCCGCTAGGGAGCGGTATGCTGACGGGAAAACTGACGCCGCAATCCGAGTTCGCCGCGGACGATCATCGCAACTTCAACCGTCATGGAGAAGCCTTCGATGTGGGCGAGACCTTTTCCGGAGTGGACTATGAAGTCGCACTGGGGGCAGTGGAGGAGATCCGGAAACTTCTGCCCCCAGGCGTTACCATGACACAGTTGGCGCTGCGCTGGATCCTGATGTTCGATGCCGTGACCTGTGCAATTCCGGGCGCTAAACGCCCATCGCAGGCCGCGGAAAACTGCGCGGTATCCGATTTGCCCGCCTTACCCGAGGCCACGATGCGCGCGATTCGCGAAATCTACGACGATCGGATTCGCGCGATGGTGCACCACAGGTGGTAGCCCGCGGGTCAGACTTCTCTGTCCTGCGGCGCCGCTTTTGCGCCGTAGTGGACAGAGCGGTCTGACCCCAAACCCGCATGCTTCCCGCACTGCCAGGAAGTGCGGTCGGATACGACTTAGAAATCGATCTGGGTGGTGGAGCCGCCCAATTCGATGGACGTGATCTTCTCGGAACCCTGGTCGGCAGCCGTATCCACGGCGGTGTACTGATACTTCTTGGCGCCGCTTTCCACTTTGATCGGGGTGGTGAAAGTCTTGCGGGTCTTGGTGTCGGTGAAGACCGCGTTGCTGCCCTGCACCTGGAGTTTGTACTCGCCAGCGGCCAGCGTGATGCTGCCAGCCTTGGCCGGGGCGGACAGAACGACGTCGTAACTCTTGGTTGCTGCGAAACAGATGGCGCTGAGAGACAAAGCTCCCGCGAGAATGAGCGATTTTTTCATAGTGTTTGTGTTTTCTCCTGAATGTTTTTTTCTGGGGCTGAGATCTTCTCGGTCGGGGAGAAATCCGTTAAACCCGAAGTTTGTTTGCGCTTACAAATCCAGGTTATCAAGCGCCGCAGCGGGCACCAAATTCAAAATATTTATGGAGTCTATCGTCTGAATATTAGATGACAGAGCCATTGAAAATAAATGAGATAGACGGCTTTACCTTTACGAACATTTACAAACGGCTTGACAGCCCGCGGACGCCGATTATAGATTATAGATTAACCATGAAAGCCAACTGGAAAGGCGTCTATCCCGCCATCACTACGCAATTCCGCGAGGACGAATCCATCGACTTGGCGGCCACTGCCAAACATCTGGAAACCATGATTCAGGCCGGCATCCACGGCGTGGTCCTGCTGGGCACCGTCGGCGAAAACACGGCCTTGGAGTATCACGAAAAGCTGGCAGTGCTGCGCGAGATGAAGCAGGCGGTGCGCGGCCGGATTCCGGTGCTAACGGGGGTGGCCGAATACACCACGGCGCTGGCGTGCCGCTTCGCGCGCGATGCGGAAAACGTGGGCGTGGATGGCCTGATGGTGCTGCCGGCCATGGTGTACAAGTCGGACGACCGCGAGACCATGGCGCACTACCGGGCGGTAGCGGCATCCACCGGTCTGCCGATCATGGCGTACAACAACCCGGTCTCGTACAGCGTGGATATCACGCCGGAGATGTTCCGGCAATTGGAAGACGTGCCGAACCTGGTGGCCATCAAGGAATCGTCGGAGAACGTGCGGCGCATCACTGACCTGCGCAACGTGGTGGGGGATCGCTACATCCTCTTCGGCGGCGTGGACGACCTGGTGCTGGAGAGCATCCTGCTGGGCGCGGAGGGATGGATTTCGGGCCTGGTGAATGCGTTCCCGGATGAGAATCGGGCGCTGTGGGACCTGGCGGCGGCGGGACAGTGGGACGCGGCGCGCGAGTTGTATCGCTGGTACACGCCCCTGCTGCACCTGGATACCAAGGTCAAGTTGGTGCAGTACATCAAGCTGGCGATGGCGGAGACGGGCCTGGGATCGGAGAAGACGCGGGCGCCGCGACTGCAGATTGTAGGCGCCGAGCGGGAAGAGATTTTGGGAATCATCCGGCAGGCCATCGCCACGCGGCCCCAGTTACATGCAAGCCGCTGACACCCGTTTTACCATCCGGCTGGAGGCGCTTTCGAACAGCCTGGGGCGGCGCGCGCCGATGGCGGACCAGATCGCCGAATCGATCCGGGACATGATTGTGGCGGGCGAACTGAATCCCGGCGATCGCATCGTGGAATCGCGATTCGCGCGCCAGATCGGCGTGGGGCAGCCCACGGTGAGGGAGGCGCTGGTGGCCCTGGAGCATCAGGGACTGGTGGTGCGGAAGGCCAATCAGGGCTGCGTGGTTACGACGCTGACGCGGGCGGAGATCTGCCAGATTCTGCGCATTCGTGCGGAACTGGAGACGCTGGCGATCGAGCTGGCGATTGAGAGCGCGGCCGATGCGGATGTGCGCAAGCTTCTGGGAGTCACCGATGCCATGCGGCGGGCTGCCGCGGAGCGCAACGTGCGGGAATTCTTCGGTCTGGATGTGCAGTTTCACGAGACGCTGTGGCGGCTGAGCGGGAACAGTCTGCTGCCGCGCCTGCTGGCCCAGGCGCTGATGCCGCTGCTGGCGTTTCTGTTCATACGCAATCTGCGCAATCATCTGCAGATCGATATGAAGGATTCCGCCGCGGCGCACGTGGAGATTGCGGAGGCGATCCTGAGCCGCGACAAGAGGAAAGCTCGCAAGGTGGCGAAGGAGAAGTTTCAGACATTCGCGGACGACCATTTGCAGTGGTTTGAGGGATAGCTTGAGCGCACGAAAAATCCGAATCATCGATTCTCATACTGGCGGCGAGCCAACACGCGTGGTGGTGGGTGGAGGGCCGGACCTGGGAACCGGACCCATGGCCGAACGGCTGGCGCGCTTCCGCAGCGAGTTCGACGGGATCCGTTCCGCGGTGGTGAACGAGCCGCGCGGCAACGATGCGATTGTGGGCGCCCTATTGTGCGAGCCTTCCGACCCAACCTGCGATGCCGGCGTGATTTTCTTCAATAACGTGGGGTATCTGAATATGTGCGGCCACGGCACCATTGGACTGGTGGCGACCCTGGCACACATGGGCCGCTTCGGCAGCGGCACCTGCCGGCTGGAAACGGTGGTGGGCACGGTGGAAGCGCGGCTCAACCGGAACGGTACGGTGACCATCCGCAATGTGCCGAGCTATCGCAGCGCCACGCACGTGCCGGTGGAAGCTCCGGGCATAGGGCGGGTGTACGGCGATATCGCGTGGGGCGGCAACTGGTTCTTTCTGTGCAGCGGCCACGGACAGGAGCTCTCGCTGGCGCGCGTGGAGGAGCTGACGGACTTTGCCTGGCGCATCCGGCGCGGTCTGGAGGCGCACGGCATCACCGGAGCGAACGGCGGCGAGATCGACCACATTGAGCTGTTCGGCCACCCCACAGTGGACGGCGCCGACAGCAAGAACTTCGTGTTGTGCCCCGGCAAGGCTTACGACCGTTCGCCCTGCGGCACCGGCACCAGCGCCAAGCTGGCCTGCCTCTACGCCGACGGCAAATTGAAGCCGGGCCAGGTCTGGCGGCAGGAAAGCATTGTCGGCAGCGTGTTTGAAGGCACGGTGGCCGTGGAAGGCGGCAAGATCTATCCGGAGATCACGGGCTCGGCATTCGTGAACGCGGAGGCCGACCTGATTCTGGACGAGCGCGACCCCTTCTGTTACGGAATCCGCGAATCATGGGCGAAAGCTTCGACGTAGCCATCGCCGGCGGCGGCATCGTAGGCGCGGCCTGTGCGGAGGCTTGCGCGGCGGCCGGCCTGAGAGTGGTGGTGGTGGAACCCGGTCCTATCGGCGGCGGAGCCACAGCCGCGGGCATGGGACACATCGTGGTGATGGACGATTCGCCGGCGCAGATCGCCCTGACGCGGCTGTCGCGCGACCTGTGGATCGCCCGCAGAGAGTCACTGCCCTCCGATGTGGAGTATCTTCCGTGCGGCACCTTGTGGGTGGCGGCCGACGAAGAAGAGATGGCGGAAGTGCATCGCAAGAAGGCGCTGTACGACGGAATCGGCGTGCGCACGGAGGTGGTGGATGCGCCATCGCTGTCGCAAGCGGAGCCGCATTTGCGGCGTGGACTGGCGGGCGCGCTGCTCGTGCCGGACGATTCCGTGCTGTATCCGCCGTGCGCGGCGCGCCATCTTCTGCAAGGCATCGATGTGCGGCGGCAGGCGGCGGCGGAAGTGAGCGGGCAGGGCATCCGGCTGCGCGACGGCACGTTTCTGGCGGCGGGCATCGCGGTGAACGCCACGGGGGCGTGGGCGCCGGAGCTGACACCGGGCATCGAGGTACGCAAGCGCAAAGGACACCTGGTGATTACCGACCGGTATCCGGGATTCGTCACGCACGTGCTGGTGGAGTTGGGATACCTGAAGAGTGCGCATTCCACCACGGCGGATTCGGTGGCGTTCAACGCGCAGCCGAGGCGCACGGGACAGGTGCTGCTGGGGTCATCGCGCCAGTTCGGGTCGGAGACGGCGGCCATCGAGAGCCACATCCTGACACGCATGCTGCGGCGCGCGCAGGAGTATATGCCGGAGATCGGCGAACTGGCAGCGATCCGTACCTGGACGGGATTTCGCGCCGCGACGCCGGACAAGCTGCCCCTGATCGGACCCACTCTCGCGGATCCGCGGTTGTATTTGGCGACGGGACACGAGGGACTGGGGATCACCACATCACTGGCCACGGGACGATTGGTGGCGGATCTCATCACCGGCCGGGCACCGGCGATTCCGGCGGAGCCTTATCTGCCGGGCCGCAAAGTGGAGGACGCGCATCATGGCTGAGGGGCTGATCCTACGGGTGAATGGCCGCGAGGTCACGGTGGCGGCAGGGACGATGGTCTCGACTGCGGTGGCGGCGGCTGGCGTGGGCCTGTATCGGCGCTCAGTGACGGGTGAGCCGCGTGGTCCTCTGTGCGGCATGGGAATCTGCTTCGAATGCCGCGTGACTATCAACGGGCGCGAGCATTGCCGAAGCTGCCAAATTCCGTGCGCCGCGGAGATGGAGGTCCGGACCGATGGCTGACGCGCGTGATGTGGTGGTGGTGGGCGCGGGTCCGGCGGGTTTGGCGGCGGCGTGCCGGGCAGCAGAGAGCGGCGCGCGGGTAGCGCTGGTGGACGATAATACAGTGGCCGGCGGGCAGATCTGGCGGGCCGGTGCGGGCAAAGCGGTTGGTCCGGCGGCGCCCTGGATTCGCAAGGCGGAGCAGCACAGAGTGGAGTGGATTTCCGGAGCGCGGGTCTTCGCGGCGCCCGTGCCGGGCAGCGGCGCCCGTGCCGGGCACTTTGGCCATCGAGCAGTTCGAGGGCAATCGCGAGATCGCCTACCGCAACTTGATTCTAGCCACGGGCGCGCGGGAGCGCTTCCTTCCCTTCCCCGGATGGACGCTGCCCAACGTGATGGGCGCAGGCGGACTGCAGGCGCTGGCGAAATCGGGATTCGATATCGCAGGCAAGCTGGTAGTGGTGGCGGGCAGCGGTCCCCTGTTGCTGGCGGTGGCGAAATATATGCGCGATCACGGCGCCAGGGTGCGGTTGATTGCCGAGCAGGCGCCGCAGTCCGCGCTGCTGCGCTTCGGCATGGGGCTGGCGGGGCACCCAGGCAAGCTGTTGCAGGCGATTCAATTATGGGCGGGTTTGCTGGGCACTCCGTATCTGACGGACTGCTGGCCGTTGGCGGCGATGGGCACGGAAAAACTGGAGAGCGTCATGCTGCGGCGTGCCAGCAAAACGTGGAGCGAACCTTGCGACTACCTGGCGTGCGGCTTCGGGCTGGTGCCGAATCTGGAGTTGGCGGCGCTGCTCGGCTGCAGCATGAGTGCGACCGGCGTGGCGGTGGACGAGTATCAGCGGACCAGCGTGGAAGGCATCTACTCGGCGGGCGAGGCCACGGGCATTGGCGGTCTGGAGCTTTCGCTGGTCGAAGGCGAAATCGCGGGATTCGCGGCGGCGGGCAGCGTGAGGGAAGCGCAGTCGCGGTTCGCCGCGCGGGCATCGCGTCGCCGATTTGCGGACGCGCTCGAGCGGGCATTTGCGCTGCGCGACGAATTGAAGCACGTGGCGCAGGATGACACCCTGGTGTGCCGCTGCGAGGACGTGAGTCTCGGAAGAGTGCGCGCCTGCTCGGGCTGGCGCGAGGCAAAGCTACAAACGCGCTGCGGCATGGGTCCGTGCCAGGGCCGCGTGTGCGGCGGAGCGGTGGAATTCCTGCTGGGATGGAAGTCGGAATCGGTGCGGCCCCCGGTATTCCCGGCAAGAATTGGGAGTTTGGCGCGGGAGTAGAATCGGAATGGATATGGGACTCCCTGAATGTGAAGAGTGCCGCGCGATCCTCAAGGACTATTGGTCTGCGTGGCGGGCCGTCACTGAAGAAATGCGTGCTTCGCATCCGGGCACAGAGAAGGAGTTCGCGCAGGTGTTGCGCCAGGCAAGAATGATGAGGACTGAGGACGATGTGGTGCTGGCAGAGAAGGTGTTTCCGGCCGTCCACCTCAAGTCTTCCGCAAAGGTCGGTCTAGCCATCGGAAGGAAATTCGCGCATCAAGCCCGCTCCGGCCACAAGGTCGACTGGCGGCCGGGGGCTTTCGGGCGATAGCGGTAGCACGGGAGTCAGGATCCTATTCCAGCGGGACGCATCGGGACTCGAAGGTCTGCGTCAAGTCGGCCTTCGTCATCTGCCCGGCGGCAACCGCCAGAACGANNGGCCGCCATGGCAGGAATTGTTGGGTGCAGGTACTGCCCACCGAACATCGCTTGGGGTGTGGCTATCGCCGATTCGAGCGCAGCGGCATCTCGAATGCCAGATGAACCGCCGTATCGTTGGATCTGCTGCTCGTGGATTTCAAGAACTTCATCCAACGAGAGGAAGAGAGGATCCATGAGCAGCGATTCTCACCCTACTCAGCTAGCTTCTGAAACGCCTTCCCGTATCGCTTGTGCGCCCACTCCTGCGCAGTATCAAACTTCTTTCGCCGTGCAGATGGATCGAGCGGAGCAATAATCAGCCGCGAGCCGTCGGTACTGACGTCCAGCGGCGTGTCAGGATCGATTTTCAGGAGATCGAGGATGGGACGATCGATCACGAGCGCCAGGCTATTTCCGTGCTTGGTCAGTTTCTTAAGCATGATGTCCGTTACTCCAATGTATCACCAATGGAGCTACGGTATAGCGCCTACCGCTTCCGAACCCCGGCATAGACCGCCGCGCCGATCACCACGATGATCAGGCCGGGCCAGGTGGTGGCGGGGCGATAGGCGAAAAGCATCACTAACACCGTCGCCGCTCCCAGAATGTAGAGCGCCGGCACGAAGGGGTAGCCCACCACCTTGTACGGCCGCTCGACGTTCGGCCTGGTCTGGCGCAACCGGAAGACTCCGGCGATGGTCAGGATGTAGAACAGCAGCGCCGCGGAAATCACGTAGTCCAGCAGATTGCTGTAGAGGTTGCCGTACTCGTGTTTGGTGACGTCGTAGGTGCGGGGCAGCACCAGGGCGGCGGCCCAGAGTCCCTGCACCATCAGCGACCAGCCGGGTACGTGAGCGCGATTCAGCACCCCGGCGCGTTTGAAGAAGAGCCCGTCCTGCGCCATGGCGTAGGTGGCGCGCGCGCCAGCCAGCACCAGGCTGTTGACGCATCCAAAAGTGGAAATCATGATCGCGATGGCCATGAGGGTGGGTCCGTAGCCGGGGAAAATGGCCTGGAGCATGGCGGTGGCCACGCGGTCGGATGGCGCGTGTTGAATGGCGGGCAGCGGCAGCACCACCAGGTACGCTACGTTCGCCAGGATATACAGCACGATAACAGCCGTGCAGCCCAGCGCCATGGCGAGCGGCAGATTGCGGCGCGGGTTGCGCACTTCGCCGGCGATGATGGTGACATCGTGCCAGGAATCGGCGGAGAAGAGCGATCCGGATTGCGCCACGCAGAGGGCCACAATCAAGCCGTACGCGCTCGCCGCGGCCACGCCCAGCGACGAATCGAAGCTGCCCAGGGTGAACATGCCGGTGAAGTTGGCGTGCACGGCGGCGCGGTTCCAGCCGAGGAACAATCCCGCCAGGATGAGCGCCGCGAGTGCCACGGTCTTGGCGCTGGTGAACAGGTTCTGCACGATCTTGCCGTATTCCAGGCCGCGCGAGTTGGTCCAGGTGAGCACGGCGATGACAGCGATGGCCACCAGTTGCGCGGTGGAAAGCGACACAGCATACCCTTCGGAGATGTGGAGCGGCGCGATGAGGTAAGAGCTCTCGGACACGGGCGGGAAGACGATGGAGAGGAATCGCGCGAAGGCCACGGCGACGGCGGCAATGGTGCCGGTTTGAATGACGGTGAAGAATGTCCAGCCGTAGAGAAAGCCCCAGAGTGGCGAGAAAGCTTCGCGGAGATAGACGTACATGCCGCCGGCGTGGGGCAGCATGGAAGCCAGTTCTCCGTAGGAAAGCGCGGCCGTGATGGTGAGAACGCCGGTGAGCACCCAGGCCATCAACATCCAGCCGGGACTGCCGATGAGCCGGGACATGTCGGCGGAGACGATGAAAATGCCGGAGCCGATCATCACTCCGACAACAATCATGGTGGCGTCGAAGAGGTTGAGGCCGCGAACAAAGCCCTGCTCGGTCTTTTCGGTGACAGCGGTGGTCATTGGTCATCCATCATGTCACTTGCGAGCAACAGGGCGCAATGAGTACGGTTGAAAATCGCGGACAGGCCAGTCGGTAACGAAGGCGATTGCCGGCCGATGCGATTTTCCGGGCTATACATTCGGGCCACACTTCAGTCGGCGGACCAGGCGGAAGTACCTGGGATACAGTCCATCGAAGAAGAGCGCGAGTGGGATGAAGCGGAATGGGACAGATTACCGGAGGCCCGGCAATACCAAACCCTGGGAGGAAGTGAGGGACCGGCCGAATCAGAAACGGAGAGGCTGGAAAGGATACTTCCAACTGGGGAGCAAGGCGCGGGCGCATCGGGCGGCCGATGAGTACGTCGAAGAGTCCGTACCGCTTCGAGTCCGTCTCCACTCGCCTGTTTCCTCAGGGCTTCGATTAGCTCCCATTCTTCCGTAATCGGATTTTCGTCCAACCGGTTCTCCTTCCCTCTCACAGCAGCAAGGTTTTCAGTAAGGCCCCTTTGCTCCACGGGCGTTACCGCTTCTTCGCTCGTATGGGCCTCTCCGACTCCCGGCCAGGGCCGCCCCTTGGTTATGTATTCCCTTGGGCCGTTGGGGCTCACTACCTTCCCCGCCCTGCCGGGTCTCCCTAGATTCCTCGACTGATCTATTCCTGCACGCTGTCCCCAACCACCCCGAGAGGTCCGGCAGGTGCTCATTGCTTCCCCGCCGATGACAGGCTTCATTATCTTAGGCAGACTGGCCACCTTCATCAGCGTCACGAGGCCGAATCGGGTTCGCTTGCGCTACGGCTCGCAGGTTCAATTCCCCGGTATTCTTTGCGGCTTTGCGGCTTGGCGCCTTTGCGGAACAACTGGTTCCTGGAGCTGGGGTACTTGCCAATCAAGTTCGCTCTTCACCGCGGAACTTCTGACCGGGGGGAGCGCGTCTGGTGGCTGACGGAAACGACGCGGCGGGGTTTCGCAAAGGGGCACACTCGAGCCAGGCACGCAGATTCGCCAACAAGCGGCGAATTCCGTGCCTGTTGGGGCGCCGCACGCGGGCAACGATAGGTATGAAAATGGGGGAGATTTTCGCGGGTAGCACGGGTTTGCGGCGGGGCCGCAGCTCGGAATTTTCGCGAGAGTCGGCTGATGAGGCGAAGGCTCGCGCGGCGGGATGAGAATGGCTGGAAAACGCGTCGGCATTTCGCGAAGGGGCAAATTCGAGCCAGGCACGAAGATTCGCCAAAAGGCGGCGAATTTCGAGCCTGTTGGGG
>OKRF01000525.1 GCA_900290315.1 Candidatus Sulfopaludibacter sp. SbA3
CGCCGCCGCTCCGACTTCCAACGTTCTGTCCCCGGGCGCTTGCTGGCTGGACGTGGCGGCACCGTTTATCGTGGTGGACCCCACCCAGCAACTCAGCACCGAACTGCTGCTCACCGCCACGTGCTTTCCCGGCATCGATGGCTACAAAGANNAGGAGATGCGGCTCGACAATGCTGGCAAGCTCTCCATTCCAGCCATGCGCCCGACCCTGCTGAACATGAAGGATCTCACCGGGCGCGATGTCTTCGTGGGGGGCGCCAAACTGCGCGTGGCCCCTTCCGCGCACCAGGTCTCCCGCGCGGGCGACTTGTTCAGCGCGGGATTCGTACGCTGGAATCTGCCCACTAATTTCGATAACGTGCATGCCCATCCGGCCATTCCGTTGCTGGCGGCGGGCCGCTACAACTACTCCATGCCGTTTCCGGCCATGAGCGAGTACCATTGCGCCTTTGCCCTGTTCAACCCCAACGAGGAGGAGAGCTACGGCACGGTTCGCGTGGTGGATCGCTTGGGCCGCACAGCGGTGGAACGGAAGTTCCGCCTCAGTCCGCATCAGACCACTCTGCACACTTTGGCCGATCTGAAACCGGTCGAGACGGCAGGCGAGGCCCTGGCGATCCGCCCCTTGGCTGACGCGAAATTGCAGGATGGCGGCGTGGTGGTGGTGCGCAATGAAAGCGAACGCGTCCCGTACGCCTATACCCTCATGAAGGGACGGCAAGGCGAGAGTTTCACGGTGGAGCACCCGCTGCACTTCTCCGCCGATGCGCCCATGAAGCCGGCCCGATCCACGCCCTACGGGGCCAATCGCTCTTTCCCGGCGCAGGCTCTGATCTATACTCCCATGCTGTTCAAAGGGCTCAAGATCGGGGGCGTGGAACTGGAGTCGCGGGTATACTTCAGCTCCAGCCACTGGGTGGAAGAGGCGCTTTGGAAGCTGCCTTTCGTGACCACGGACGATGGCCGGATCGCCTGGGTGTCCAATCGTGACGATCAGTTTTCCACTCGCGTGCAACCCTCCGCGCTCACCGATCAGGGCGTGGTCCGCCTCACCGAGTTTCAAAGTTGCCGCATCGGGCTTCGGCGCCGCGTGCATCCCCAAGACGTCACACTCGCTGAACAAGATTGAAGTGCGTGCGGTGAATTGGGGACGCGTGGCGTTCACCCATTTCCGCCCCGGCGGCGCGATCGCCAAAAGCTACCGCCAGGTGGAAGAGCGCGGCTCTCTGGCGAGCGACTACATCGTTTCCGGTGCTCATGTCATTGGTCCCGCCGCGGCGCGGAAACGCGACTGCCTGCTGGCGGTGATGAACATCGAATTCGAAGACAACTTCACCGGCACGCCGCGCCTCCAGGTCTTCGGCCCCACCGGACTGGTGGCCGAAAAGCCGCTTGGCGATTTCCCGCCGCTGGCCTGCCGCCACTTTTTGCTCTCGGAACTCTTTCCGGGGCTCGAAAGCGACCCGGCGCATCCCTTCACGCTCCGTATGCAGGTGCCGAATGCGCTGATGATCGTGTCCGCTTTGCACCTGGATTATGTCCGCCGGGATATCGCGCTGGAACATGGCTCCGACCGCCATTCCACGTTCATGGATATCAAGTGTTGAGATGACCGCGATAAGTCGAGGATGCGCGCGGGTGCTGACCGTGAGGCCGTCCAGTTTCCCATCCCCGCTCGTCAAACTGGACGTGCGGATTTCCGCATCCAGCCTTCCGGCCGGCTTCACTAGCACTGGTAACGGTGCTCACCGAGGCGCGGTAATTGGATCTGCCTTCGAGGTAGCCAATGTGCTCGGCGCCGGGTTCTTAGAGAAGATCTTTGAACGGGCCATGATCCTGGAGCTTCGGCTTCGTGGTCTGGCCGCCAAATCTCAAGTCTAGTCTCCTTTCCGGTTTGCTANNNNGGAGCTTCGGCTTCGTGGTCTGGCCGCCAAATCTCAAGTCTAGTCTCCTTTCCGGTTTGCTACAAAGGGTAGTACTCTAGCCGCTCGCCAGCTATCGAATCTAACCATCAATTGTTCGAGTGGGTTCTTCCTCCACTGGGAATCAGGCCCCTTGGGGCACACACAAGGCAGCCAGCGCGACCCTCTGTTTCGCGTAATTACCTGGAAGCTACCACTTGAACCGAAGGGCGCGAACAGGCGCGGATTGTTCACGACTCCGCTGATTTTGCCGAACGTCGACGGGCTGGAAATCGCCAGGCTCGGATTTCGCAAAATCCACACTATTGAACAGGTTCCAAGGTTCCACCCGCAAGATCTTCGTCCGCTTATGAGGGCCATCCGAGCTTTCTATGAGGAAGCGCAGACCGTTGCGGCTCGGGCGGGTAAGTGGCTGAGACATCAGGCCGCCAGGACATCCCCCGGATTCAACACCAATTGCCGGTGGGTTCATAATAAAAGTTAATAGAACCTTTTTAGCTTGAAAATTGAACCTGCTTGTGGCATACTCCCAGAATCACCCGTGTGGATTTTCGCCCTAGCGCCTCGCTTCGGGCGCTGGGTGGATTGTCGAAAGAATGGACAGCCGCTCTGTGTCGATTGGCTTCCGCAGGCTCTGGAAAGGAGCCCGAATCGTCGAAAGGGGTCTCAAAACATGAGTCATTCAGTCCTTATTTCATCATTCGCCTTAACGGCTAAGAGGAGTCAAACCGTGAGAAATGTCCTAGTTCTATTGGCACTGGCGGCGCTGCTGTCCACCGCCGCGTTTGGACAGGGCACCACTACCCTGATTAGCGGGACCGTTCTAGATCCGTCGGGCGCAGCGGTTCCAGGCTCCCACGTCACCGTTACGAATGCGGAGACGGGCCAGGCGATCCAAACCGTCACCAACGAAAAGGGCGAGTACGTGGTGCCATCCGTACCCTCGGGAACCTACCGCGTCGCCTTCTCTAATACCGGCTTCCGGAGCGAGGTGAAAGAAGGCGTCGTGGTGGAAGCGGGCGTACCGGTGACCGTCAACGTGAAACTGGAAATCGGTCAGGCCACCGAGACTGTCGTGGTGCAGGGTGGCGCGGAGCTCGTCCAAACCACCAACGCAGAATTGAGCAGTACCATCACGGGCCGCCAGATCAATGAACTGCCCACGGCCACCCGCAACGGCATGGAGTCCTTCGTACAGCTTCCGGGAACCCAGACCACCACTGGTTTCCGGGCGTCCTACGTCAACGGCCTGCCGTTGGAATCGATCAATGTCACCATCGACGGAGTTGCCACCAGCGACCAATGGCTGAAGTCCAGCGACGGTTTCTTCAGCTACATCATGCCTTCGGTGGATTCCCTGGAAGAAGTCACGATCAGCACCTCGGCCGGCGGCGTGGATTCCACGTCGCAGGGTGGCGCCCAACTCAAGTTCGTCACCAAGAGCGGCACCAACTCCTATCATGGCGGCGTGTTCTGGCAGCATCGCAACACGTTCTTCGATTCCAACTACTACTTCAACAACATCAACGGACTGCCGCGCGACATCATCAAATTGAACCAGGCCGGATTCCATGTGGGCGGGCCAATCAAGAAGGACAAGCTGTTCCTCTTCCTGAACTACGAGATCCGCAAACTGCCCAGTTCGGCCACCTTCACCCGCACGGTCCTCCCGCCTACGGGCTACAACGGCTCCAACATCTACGGCGGCGCCTTCACCTATAAGGAATCTAGCGGGACCATCAATACGGTCAACCTGTTCACGTTAGCCACCGCGGCAAATGCCAGTCTGCCGGCCGGTGTGCGCGCCTATAAAACCGCCGCCGACCCGACCATCCTGCAGACCCTCAATCAAATCTGGGGCTTCGCGGGTGCTGGCAACATCAAAAGCAACATCATCACCAGCAACGATTACAACCGGGAGACTTACAGCGAGCAGCCCACCAGCATCGACTCGCGCGGTTTCTGGACGGCCCGTGTCGATTACAACCTTACTGAGAAGCAGCATTTGACGTACACGATGAACTACGATCTCTATACTGCGGTCCCCGACCTGCTCAATAGTGTCTACCCGGTATTCCCGGGCACCGGTACCGTGCTGAACAGTAACATCGACGCCGGGCAGCGAAGCCGTCGGTTCGAAGGGAGCATTGCCCTGCGTTCCACGCTTACTTCGCGATTGACCAATGAATTGCGTTTCGGCCTCACCGGGGGCACGGTGCTCTTCGCCGATGGCGCCACCAATCCGGCGGCGTACTCGGAGTGGAAGGGCTATGTCCCGGGCCTGAGCTATGTATCCGGGGTTACCACCTCCACCAGTAACTCGCGCCGCAATGCTCCGGTAAAAGACGTATCCGAAACGCTCTCCTGGGTCAAGGGCGGCCACCAGTTCAGCTTTGGCGGCACTTTCACCCAAATCAACACCTGGCAGCAGTCCGTGGGCAGCGAAACGTTACCGACCGCCACGTTTGGCATGGCGACCGGCGATCCGGCTACCACCGGTTCTACCGCGTGGCTCACCGCCGCGAATTTGCCTGGCATTACCAGCACCGATTTGTCCAACGCCGGGACCATGTATGCCATGCTGACGGGGCGCATTTCTTCCACTACCTCGCAGGTGGTGGAAGACGAAACTTCGCACCAGTATGCGCATAACCCTGCCATCGACCGGAACCGCATGCGCGAGTCCGGCGGATTCGCCCAGGATACGTGGCGCATCACTCCCAGCCTGACGGCCACCATTGGCGCGCGGCTGGAGTATCAGTCGCCGTTCGTCAACCTGAATGGGACCTATACCTACAACTCACTGGCCGACATCTACGGCATTTCCGGCATCGGCAATCTGTTCAAGCCCGGCGTGTTGACGGGCATCAATCCGACGTTCACATCATTCAATGGGAAGAATGCGTACAATCCACCGGCCCAAGTCTTGCCGTCTCTGGGACTGGCTTACCAGTTGCCGGCTGCCAATGGATTCCTCGGATTCCTGACCGGACACCACTCCGGCGCCTCCGTTCTGCGCGGCGGGTATTCCATCTCCAGTGTCAGGGCAGGCGGATACAACTTCCAGAGCCTCTATGGCCTAAACAAGGGACTCTATTACAACACTTCGACAGACCGCGTCAACTACCCGCAGTACTTCGGACCGGCGGGCAGCGTATATTTCAGCGACCCGAGTTTCCCCGCGCAACCGTCTCCAGCCGCGCCGCAGTTCCCCATCACTCCCACATTCACCGACTCCTTGAATGCTTTCGATCCCAATCTGAAAATGGGTTATGTGGAAAGCTGGAACATCGGATGGCAGAGAGAGCTGACGCACGACACGGTGGTGGAATTCCGTTATACCGGAAATCACGGCATACACGAGTGGCGGCAGGTCAACCTCGACGAGACCAACATCTACGAGAATGGTTTTCTGAGTGAGGAGATGATCGCCCAGCAGAACCTGGCGATCGCCAATGGCGTCACGCCTGCACAACTGCCATTCATGGCTACGCTGAAGAGCAACAACTTCGGCAACCAGGGTCTTCCTGGACAAGCCAACCTCAAAATCCTACAGACCGCGTTAGGAACCGCCTGCTGCACGGACGCGACCACGGCCACCAATCTGGCGCACAATTCCATGGGCAGCGTGGCGACCTCGATTTCCACCAACGCAAGCCGTCTGAATAACCTGATTGCCGCGGGCTACCCGTCCAACTTCTTCCAGGTGAACCCTGCGGTGGGAAGTGGCGGAACCTGGCTGATGACCAATTGGGGCTTTTCGTACTACGATGCCTTCCAGGTGGAAGTGCGGCGCCACCTGGCCCGTGGCTTGCAGATGCAGACCAGCTACGTATGGGGGAAGTCGCTTGCGGATGGCGCAACCGGGGGCAGTTCCAGCGACGCCTCTCAGCCGACCACGCTGCGGAACCTGGGCCTGGACAAGATCAGCCCCACGTACGACATCCGCCACGCCATTAAGGCCAACTGGATTTACGAATTGCCGTTCGGTCCGGGCCGCCCGATGCTCAGTTCGGCAAGAAATCCGTTCGTCCGCAAGGCCATCGAAGGATGGGAACTGGCCGGAACCACCCGAATTCAGTCGGGCCAGCCCACCAAGTTCACCAGCGGCCGGGGCAATATCAACGGCCAGGAAGGCGGTGTGGTGCTGCACAACATCTCTCTGCAGCAACTGCAGGATGAGATCGGCGTCTACAAGACCACGGGCTCCAACGGCGTAGGCGTTCTGTACGATCTGCCGATAGACTTCATCCACAACACAGAAGCTGCTTTCAACAATGGTGGCTTTACGCTCGACCCGAGCGCTCCTTACATTGGCCCGCAAACAGCTCCCGGCCAATTGGGGTACTTCGATTATGTTCGCAGCCCTTGGCAGAAGCACCTGGATGTCAGCCTGATTAAGCGGACCAGGATCCGGGAATCAATCAACCTGGAATTCCGCGCGCAGGCACTCAACGTCCTGAATATTACCAACTTCTATCTGGGGAGCGCGTCCGCCAGCAGCGCTTCGTTCGGCCAGATCACGTCGGCCTATCGCGATACGTCGAACGCGGTCGATCCGGGCGGACGCATTCTGGAGTTCGTGGTCCGCGTGAACTTCTAGGGTGGCCCGCCCTACGCGAACGGACTGCGCTTGACTGCGTAGTCGATGGCCTCCTGGGGAACGCTGAAATGCGTCATGGCAGTGTTCCCCATGTAGCCCAGGTCTTTGATGCCGATGGGACTGGTGTAATACGCGTCGGCTATCATCTTGCGAGCCCAATTGAAGAAGTCGATTCCCGGCCCCAGTGACGGATCCGCGCGCCGATTTTCGCGGTAAGCAATCAGATCCAGCATGGCCGTCTGTTGCGCCGGGTCCGCGCCCAGAAACTCCTTCCCGCCGTAGCGATGCCTCGTGGCTTCATCCAGCCACGCGAGGCCGCCGGTGTAGATCAGCTTCATTTCGTCGCTGCCAGAGCAGAGAAAGTCGATGAAGTCCGCGGCATTGGCGGCGAGGGCCCCGGGCGAATGCTCATCGGCCGGGATGATGAAATCGCTCAAGCGCTGCAGGGTGGCGTATTCGTGGGCGTTCAGGCCCTTGGGCATGTAGCGGCCCTTTTGCGCTGCTTTTTCTTGCGCCACCGCTTGGTGTACGTGCTGCACGTCCTGCGCGGCCAGAACGTACTCACCCGCCGTACCCATCGTCAGAGAGATCCCGATGTGGCGCAGCAGGTCGCGCCGGGAATATTCAGAAGCGTCAGACATTGCCCTTCCTCATTTCTTCCGCCAGGTGTTCGGACGCGCGCCAGGCGAACGCCACGATGCTCAGCGTCACGTTCTTATCCGGCTGGCTGACAAACGGAGCCGCGTCGCACACAAACAGATTTTTCACCTCGTGCGCCTGGCAGTATTTGTTGAGCACGCTGTGGGCGGCATCGTTCCCCATCTTCACCGTGCCGGCTTCGTGGATGATGGTGCCGGGTGTGGATATGCCCGCGGTCTTGGGGTCCGGCCTTCCGCCCGTCACCCGGCCGCCCATGGCTTCGATGAGGGCAGTGAACGTCTCGTGCATGTGCCGCACCTGGTTGATCTCGTACTCACTCCATTTGGCGTGGAAGCGCAGTACCGGAATGCCCCAGGCGTCCACGCGGGCCGGGTCAATCTCGCACCAGGTATCCTTGTTGGGAATCATCTCGCCGCGGCCGGCGAACCCCACCGACGTGCCGTACTGCTCGCGGATGGTGTCCTTGAGTTTCTTGCCGTACCCCTGTGCGCGGGCGCATTGGCCATGAAAGCTCCCCAGCATGGGCATATGGAAGCCGCCGCCCAGTTCGATGTGGTAGCCGCGCGGGAAGTTCTTCTTCTTATCGTCCAGCAGCCACCAGGGCACATACACATGCATGCCGTCGATGCCGTCGCTGTTGTGCCGCGGCAGGTTGGCCAGCGCCGGAACCGTTCCACTCAGACTGTAGCCCACCGAATCGGTGAGATTGCGCCCCACCTGGCCCGACGAGTTGGCGATGCCGTTGGGGAATCGCGCCGATTTGGAATTCAGCAGCAGCCGCGCCGATTCGCAAGCACTGGCCGCCACCACCACCGCGCGGCAGCGAATCTGCTTTTCGGAGCGCGTGGCCTTGTCCACGTACGATACCGCCGTCACTTTGCCGGCACTGTCCGTCACCAGTTCGCGCGCCATGGCGCCGGTGATGAGCGTCAGCTTCCCCGTCTTCATCGCCGGGAACACCATCGCCTGGCTGGAGGAAAATGCCGACGCCGTGATGCAGCCGCGCCCGCATTGCCCGCAGTAGTGGCAGGCAGCCCGTCCGTTGATGGATTTGGTAAGCATCGCCATGCGCGAAGGGATGCACGGAATGCCGAGCTTCTGGCACGACTTCTGAATCAGTACTTCGTGTACGCGCGGCGAAATGGAGGGCAGGAAGTTGCCGTCAGGCGCGGTTCGCAGTCCTTCTTTAGTGCCGGTGACTCCGATGAAGCCCTCGGCTTTGTCGTACCACGGCGACATCTCTTCGTAGGTGACCGGCCAAGGTTCGCTCAAGCCATCTTCCGGCTGGAAATCGTAATCCGAGAAGCGCAGCGAGATACGGCCGTAGTGATTGGTGCGTCCGCCCACAATCCGCGAACGGAACCAGCGCCATTCTTCCCCCTGCGACACCGTGTACGGCTCATCAGGGATGTCCCAATACCCTACCGGAGCGGCAAAGTAGCCCCACTGCTGACGTCCGAAGTACAGCTCGGAATGTGTGCCTGCGCCCCGATGATCCACCTGGTAGGGCAGCACGTGCTCCTTGAAGTCCTTGGCGGGATTGAGCATCGGCCCGGCTTCCAATAGGGCGACGTGGATGCCCAAATCGGTGAGGACCTTCACAGCGGTGCCTCCGCCTGCGCCAGAGCCGATGACGACTACATCGAATACTTGCGGTGTTCGTGTGATTTGCATCCCAGTGCCTTTGGTTCATCATACTCCCCTGCCCGGGCCGGATATCCCCTGCGGACGGTAGTCACCAACGGGCCCCGGCAATCATCCAATTCGTTGTAAGGAGAATTCAAGCCGTGAAAAAATCATTCATTCTGGTAGGATCTCTGGCTCTCTTCAGCCTGATCGCCAGTGCCAAGACGTACGAAATCGCCCTGGCCTCACCCGCGCTGGCCGGCAAAGTGCAATTGAACGCCGGCAATTACCGCGTGAAGGTGGAGGGCGGCAACGCTACGTTTACCGACGAGAATACCGACAAGGCGATTACCGTGCCGGTGAAGGTCGAACAGGCTCCCAAGAAATTCGAACAGACCGCTGTGGACACCACCAAAGAGAATGGCGCCGACCACATCCAGGCCATCGAATTAGGCGGTTCCACCAACAAGCTCGAATTCGGCGAGTAACCCGGGTAGGACAGACGATCGGTTTTGTCGTCTGTCGTGATGGGCGTTCCGTCCCGCAAAACGGGATGAAAAACCGGCGGGTAACGCCGGCGGTCTCGCCGCCGGTTGCACTCGC
>OKRF01000524.1:0-5433 GCA_900290315.1 Candidatus Sulfopaludibacter sp. SbA3
TCCGTGGAGCTTCGTGGCCATGGGCGAACAGGTCAACAATCCGCCCTCTGTTTTTGGCTACTGGTCGCCGCTGTACCGCCTGCCGCTGAATCCCGCTCTCAACGGGCCGGAGTTCCAGATCTACACCCCCACTGAATCGGTGGAAGAGGCGAACATGCTGCAGACCATCATCTCCATGCCCAACAGCGACCCTTCGATCGATCTTTCGCCGTTCAATGCCGCTGTGGCGAGCACCCCCACGCTGCTCGATCTGTGCGATCAGAAGTTCTTTTACGGCCGCATGCCGGCGCAGCTCCGCACGGCGCTCGGCACCGCCATCGATGCCAATACGGACAACCCCAGCCGCGTTTTCACAGCCGTTTACCTGGCCGTGCTGGCCGGGCAGTATCAAGTTCAGTTCTAAGTTCCTGGAGATTCCTAATGACCGATCGCAGAACATTTCTCAAGATCGCTGGTTTGGCCCCGCTGGCCCGATTCGGCGCCATGAACGCATACGCCTCCGCCGCCGTGAGCCCCAACTATAAGGCGCTGGTGTGCATTTTCATGTTCGGAGGCAACGATGGCAACAACATGATCGTCCCCGGTCCGGGCACCAGCGAGTTCAAGAATTACCAGACGATCCGCGGCTCCATCGCGCTGCCCGATGCCAACGCCACGCTGGTGGGCATGAACATCACCGCAAAAAATGGAACTCCGTACGCGCTGAACGATGGACTGAAGCTGGTTCTACCACTGTGGGCATCGGGCCAGTTGGCTGCCGTGGCCAACGTGGGGTTGCTGGTGCAGCCCACCACCCAGGCGCAGTACCAGGCCACCATCACGGGCGGGTCGGCGGTGCCGCTGCCCACCAACCTGTTCTCGCATTCCGATCAGCAGGTGCAGATGCAGGCCGGAATCCCCTCGAGCAGCGCGTCCACCGGCTGGGCCGGCCGCGTCGCCGATGCCGTGGCGTCGCAGAATGCCGGCACTTCGTTCCCGCCATCGGTCTCCGTCTCGGGGCCCGCGCTGTTCTCGAAGGGGAACATCGTGCAATCGGCCAGTTTGATTCCGGGCTTCAACATGCAGCTCAACGGCTTCTCCACATGGCAGCCCGCCGTGGGCCAGGCCCGCCAGGCGCAATACCAGAACATCCTCACCTTCAACAGCGGCCTCACTATGATTCAGGCCGCCGACAAGGTGCGGCAGGACGCAGTGAGCCTGAGCAACATGCTCGCCAGCCTTCCCCCGGCTTCGCCGTTCACCAGGCCGTTCCCGCAGACTACCATCGGGCAGCAACTGCTGCAGGTGGCCCAGATCATGCAGTTGCAGCCTTCCATCGGGTTGAACCGGCAGATCTTCTTCGCCTCGCTGGGCGGCTTCGACACACACTCGGGCCAAAGCTGGCAGCAGTTCTCGCTATTGCAGCAACTGGCCGACGCCATGCTCTCGCTCTATAGCGCGACCAACGATCTCGGCATCGCCGGCCAGGTCACGCAGTTCACCGAGTCGGAGTTCGGCCGGACGCTGCAGCCCAGCGGATCGGGCTGCGATCACGGGTGGGGCAATCATCACCTGGTGCTGGGCGGCGCGGTGAAAGGCGGCGATCTGTACGGCCGCTACCCGGAAATGGCACTGGGCGGCCCCGACGATTGCCTGTCCAACTCCAATCCCTCGACTCCGGCACGCGGCGCGTGGCTGCCATCCACTTCCATCGATCAATTCGCCGCGACGCTGGGCAAGTGGTTCGGCGTGGACATGACGAATCCCGCGGTGACGGCCACGGTATTCCCCAGCCTGGCAGCCTTCACCAGTCAGGGCTTGCCGGCTACTTTGGGCTTCATGGGGTAGGGCGCGCCGCGAGGCACCACAAGCCTATCTCTCCGCCCACGCCTGCGCGAACCGCTCAGCGGTGACGAATGACGACTGGGTTCCGATGCCTAAAGTGGAGAGCGCCGCATAAACATTGGCACGCTGGATGGCCTCCGTCTCGCTGGATCCCCCCGCCAGGAAGCGCGCGAAGCTGCCGATGAAGGCATCGCCCGCGCCGGTGGTATCCACCGCCTCCACGCGATACGGCAGAATGTGTTCCACCGTTTCCGCGCTGGCCAGCAGTGCGCCGTTGGCTCCCAACGTAACGATGACGCGCCGCAGTCCGCTGCGCAAGAGGTGGACGGCACAGGCGCGTGCTTCGTGCAGGCTGGTGACTGGGAGACCGCTCAGCGTTTCCGCTTCGGTCTCGTTGGGAATCACATAATCCGCATTGGCGAGTTGCTCCAGGTCGAGCATCTGGCCGGGCGCGGGATTGAGAATCGTGCGGATGCCGTGCTCGCGGGCGAGGCGCAGCGTGTAGTACATAGTCTCCAGCGGGATTTCGAGTTGCATCACGATGCAGTCCGCGGTGCGCAGCAGGTCCGCCGCGGCATCCACGTCGGCCGGCAGGAGAGCGTCGTTGGCGCCCTTCACCACCAGAATGCGATTCTGGCCGGCGCTATCGACGAAGATGGGCGCGACCCCGCTGGAGACACCTTTGGTGATCTGCACGTGACTGGTATCGATACCGCGCGCGGCAAAGTTCTGGATAGTGGCCGGTCCGAACAGATCGTCGCCCACGTGGGCCACCATGGAGACGCGCGCTCCGCACAGACGCGGAGCCACCGCCTGATTGGCGCCCTTGCCGCCGAATCCCAAGTGAAACTCGCGCCCGAAAATCGTTTCGCCGGGCCGCGGAAATTCGTCGGTGAACGTGGTGAGGTCGATGTTCGCGCTGCCAACAACTACGATGTGGGGCTCGCTGCTCATAGGTGAACCAATTTATCATCATTACATGGAGACCGACCCCACTCGCCGATTTACCTACCGCGCCGGCGACTACGCGCGCTTCCGGCCATCCTATCCGCCGGAAGTCGCCGCGCTGCTGCAAAAGGAGTGCGGCATGACTGCCGGCTCGCGTGTTGCCGATATCGGCTGCGGCACGGGCCTGTTGGCCGAACGGTTTCTGGAATTGGGCTGCGAGCTCTTCGGAGTTGAGCCGAACGCGCAAATGCGCACGGCGGGAACGCGGTTGCTGGCCCACTACCCGCGCTTCCACGCCGTGGAGGGCCGCGCCGAAGCCACCACGCTCCCGGATGCGAGCGTGGACTTCGTCACCGCCGGGCAGGCGTTCCACTGGTTCGACCCCGCCGCCGCGCGGAGCGAGTTCACGCGCATCCTCAAGCCCGGAGGCCACCTGGTCCTGGTATGGAATGAGCGTGCCGAAGGGCCGGGATTTCAGGCGGACTACGATACCCTGGTGCGCCGCTACGCCCCCGAGATCAGCCGCATCCAGCATGATGCCATCGATTGCGTGTTCGGCGGCCCCGTGTGGCGCCTGGCGGAGTTCGAGAATCGTCAGGAACTTGACCTGGAGGGACTGCAGGGGCGCCTCGCATCCTCTTCCTACGCGCCGCTGCCCGGCGGGCCGGGTCATCAGGAGATGCTGGACGCACTCGCCGAACTGTTCGCCGCGCACCAGGTGGAAGGCCGCGTCACGCTGCTCTACGACACCAAGGTGTACTGGTAGCACAGTGCGGCTTCGCCGCCGGTGTAGCGAGCGAAGCGAGCCACAAAACCCGCCGGGTGAGGCATCGCCTCATGCGCCATTCTCTCGAAAATGCCCGCATAGCGCGAGAAAGACAGTCGACAAAAAACGATCGTCTGTCCCACTCCCACTCCCAATGCTGGCCCCCGGCCCCTCTTTCGTTACCGATTCCCGCCGCCGCTCACCGTCCCGCCACCCGTCGCCGGGCGCTGATAATTGGGATACACCGGACGATGCGGCTCCGGCGCCGGATGCTCCTTCAACTGCTGAAGCGCCACCGCGACGGCTTTCTCCAATTGCGGATCGTGCCCGTCATGCACGCTCTTCGGATCCAGCTCCACTTCGATGTCGGGAGACGTGCCCTTATTCTCCACATCCCACTGCCCATCGGGATTGAAGAAGCCGTAATTCGGCGATGTCACCGTACCGCCATCCATCAGCGTGGGATATGCGGAGAGCCCCACCAGTCCGCCCCACGTGCGCTTGCCCACCAGCGTGCCCGTCTTGCTGTGGTGGAACATCCACGGCATCATGTCGCCGCCAGACCCGGCGAATTCGTTGGTGATCATCACCTTCGGCCCGAGCACTGCCGCTGCCGGCGTGCGATAAATCGCGCCGTATCGCGGACTCCACCAGCCCTGCAGCGGCCGATCCATCACGTCGATCACATAATCCGCCGCCTGGCCGCCGCTGTTGTACCGGTCGTCGATGATGGCGCCCTGCTTATCGACCTGCGCGAAGTAATAGCGATTGAAATTCGTCAAGCCGCCCTGCGCCGTGTCCGGCATATAGACGTAGCCGAGTTTGCCGCCGCTCAACTCATCCACCTTGTGGCGATTGCCTTCGATCCATGCCTCATTGCGCAGCGCCGTCTCGCTGGCCACCGGAATCACCGTGATCTCGCGGGCATTCGCGCCCGCGGCGTCGCCGGCAATGCGCAGCGTCACGCGCTTGCCCGCGGTATTTTCGAGCAGGCGCGAAATGTCGTCCTTGGCAGTCAGTTCCTGCCCGTTGACCGATAGCAGATAGTCCCCCGCCGCCACGTTCAAACCCGGAGCCGCCAGCGGCCCCTGCAATTGCGGATTCCAGCTTTCGCCCGTGTAGATACGCTTCAAACGATAGCGGCCGTTCGCCATCTCGAAATCCGCGCCCAGCAGGCCGCCCTGCACGGTCTTCGCCTGCGGAATGTTGCCGCCGCCACCGCGCAGATGCCCCACGGTGATCTCGCTGATCATGTCGTGAATGATGTAATTCAAATCGGCGCGCGAGCCGAGGGAATCCAGATACTTCTCGTATTGTTTCTCCGAATCGGCCACGTTGACGCCGTGCAGATTCGGATCGTAGAAGTAGCTGCGCTCGATCCGCCACACCTCGTGATACATCTGCTTCCACTCGGCGATGGGGTCGACGTTCACTTCCACGTCGGCCAGCCGCAGCGCGCCGTCGCCCGGCTTCACCGGAGCGCCCGCCGGAACGATCACGTACTGCGGACCCGCGGGAGCGCCCGCTGCTGCCCCGCGGCCTCCCCGGCCGCCGCCACCGCCGCCCATGCGCAGCAGCATCTTTTCGCCGTTGGCGGAAAGGTCGAAGCCGGCGACGCCGCTAGCCAGCGTCTCCTCCTTGCGCGCCTTCAGGTCGTACCGGGCAAGCGTGGCGCCGCCACCCCCGCCCCGTCCACCGCCACCGCCGGACTCGACCATGTAGAGCATACCGGCCTTGCCCGCGGTCAGCGATTGGTAAGAGCGCGCCGGCAGCGGCAGTGCGATGATGCGCTGCTGCAGCTTATCGAAATCAATGCGCACCGGCTTGGGCGGCGTATTGGCTGCCGCGCCTGCTCCGCCTCCGCCACGCCCGCCGCGCCCGCCGCCTGCTGCCGC
>OKRF01000524.1:5443-19036 GCA_900290315.1 Candidatus Sulfopaludibacter sp. SbA3
ACCGCCGCGCCCGCCGCCTGCTGCCGCTTCCGGCGGGGCGTTGCCTTCTTCATCGCTCTCCGGCGCCAGCGGCGAAGCGATGTTGTTGGGCAGCACCGCCAAGTAGATGCTGCTGGTCACTTCGAACTGATCGCTGGTCATATCCAGCCCGCTCGAAGAGGGCCCGTAGTTGGTGCTGGCCGTGAAGTACAGGTATTGCCCGTCGCGGTCGAACGCCGGATGCCGCGCATCGCTCATGCCATCGGTCACCTGCGTGCACTTCTGCGTGTCCAACGAGTAAACGAAAACGGCGTGCAGACGATTCGGCAAGGTCCGCGAGTAGCCGATCCATTTCGAATCGCCGCTCCACGAAAACTCCACGGGCCCTTCGTAGAAGTAGTCGCTATCCACCTTGTTCAACTTGCCGGATGCCAACTCCAGATTCCACAGGTTGAGCTGATTGTCGGCGAGCGCGATGTACTTGCTGTCCGGCGACCACTTGGGGCCGAAGTAAAACGCCGACTTGCCGGCCAGCGGAATCTTGCGCGTTTCGCCCTCGCCGCTCTGCGCCTTGATGTGCAGCGCGTACTCTCCCGATTCATCCGAGAAGTATGCAATAGACTTCCCGTCGGGCGACCAGGCGGGCGTCCGGTCCATCACTCCCGGCGAGTTCGTCAGGTTGCGGATGTCGCCCTTCTCCGCCGGCGCGGTAAGGATTTCGCCGTGCGCTTCGAATACTGCCCGCATCCCCGTGGGCGAGATGCTGGCCTCGCGGATCTCGCGCGCAACATTCTGGAAATGCGGCCGCACCTCGGTGAGATCGGCCGCGATCTCGATTGGAACAGGGTGCTCCTTCCCGGCCGCCAGGTCGTAAATATGGATCTGGCCGAACTGCTCGTAAATGATTCCGCCCGGTCCGGCGCTGGCCGAAATGATGTCGCGGCCGGTGTTCTCGAGCAGCTTCGCCACCTGCTTCGATTGCGGATCGTAGCTGAACAGCGTGACTGGGCCGTTGCGGTCGGAAAGGAAGTAAATCTTGTTGCCGATCCACATGGGATCGAAATCGTTGGAGTTGGTGCGCGGCAGTTTCACTATGGAGAGGTCGCTGAAGTTCACCACCCAGATGTAGCTGGCGCGCCCGCCGCGTATGGAGAGGTCGCTGAAGTTCACCACCCAGATGTAGCTGGCGCGCCCGCCGCGATACCGCCGCCACGAAACGAAATTCGTACCTTCATTGACGAACTGCCCACCATCCAGGGGCTGGTACGCCAGGCGCGTGCCATCAGCCGAATAGCTCCCCGTGTATGCCATGGGCAGCGGGAGCACCGTGGGCAGGCCACCCTCGATGGAGACCGTGTAGAGCTGCGTGTACCGCGAGAAGGCGTCGCGATTTGACCGGAAGAGAATCTGCTTGCCGTCCGGCGTCCAGCCCGAAACGCGGTCGGCGCCGGGATGGTACGTCACGCGCTTCGGAATCCCGCCCGTCACCGGCACCGTAAACACGTCGACATTGCCGTCGTATTCGCCGCTGAACGCGATGGTGGCGCCGTCGGGCGAAAACGCCGCGTCCGTCTCGGAGCCCTGGCCGGTGGTGAGCCGCTGCGCCGTGCCGCCCTGGCGGTTGACCGTCCACAGGTCGCCCGCATAGGAGAAAACGATCTCCGTCTTGTTCATGGCAGGCTTTTGCAGCAGGTGCAACGTGGCCCCCGGAACGGTCAGGCAGAAGCCCAAAAGCAGAATCGCGTATTTCATAGCAGACCTCTCGATTAGTTTACTGCTTACTTATGCACGTTGCGATACACCTTCCCGCCCTTCATCACGAACACCACACGCCGCACGGCCGTGATATCGTTCAGTGGATTGCCCGCCACTGCCACCAGGTCCGCTTCCAGCCCCGGCGCTACCGTGCCGATCTTGCCGCCCATCCCCAGCGATTGCGCCGAGAGGGACGTGGCGCTGACAATCGCGTCCATCGGTTTTTCGTGCGCGTCGCGGACGCGGTAGACGAACTCCTCGGCATTGCGGCCGTGCGCCCCCGCCACTGCGTCCGTGCCGAAGATGATTTTGATGTGCCGCGCCCGGGCCCGCTGCAGCACGTCGATGGTCGGCGCGATGCCCTTTTCCAGGGTGTCGAGCTGCGCCTGCGTGAAGGTGTAACTGTCGCGCTTTTCGAGGTAATTGTGCAGCACCAGGAGGTTCGGATCGAAGTAACTGCCGTGCCGCGCCATCAGGTCCAGCGTTTCATTCGTGATAAACGTGCCGTGCTCGATGGACGTGCACCCCGCCAGCACCGCGGCGCGGGCGCCGGAATCGCCGATGGCATGCACCACGGTGCGCAGTCCCACGGCCTTGGCTTCCCCGCACACCGCCTGGATCTGCTCGTCGGTCATGGTCTGGCCGCCGCCCGCTCCCAGTCCGGAAGTGGCGAACAGCTTGATCACGTCCGCGCCATCCTCCTTGGTCTTGCGGACCAGCGCGCGTAAAGCTTCAGGGTCGCCGGCGTTGGCCTGAATCTGCCGCAGGGAAGTGAGCACGCGAGGTCCCGGGAGCAGCCCCTGCGCGATGCGATCGCGCACGATGCCATCGATGGCCGCTCCCACGCTCTGCACGGTGGTGAAGCCGCCCTGCAGCGTCATCCAGCCGTCGCCCGCGGCGTAGAGCGCGTTGTCCGCCTGGTTCTGGGTGTTGGCCACGGACTTGTTCTTCTCGTCCATGTGCCAGTTGAGGTGGATGTGGGTGTCGATCCACCCGGGCATCACGGTGAGGCCGCGCAAATCGAAATCGGCCGTCGCGCGCCCTGGTCCCACACTCGTAATGCGCGAGCCTTCCACCACGATCTGCGCGTTCCGGATGGTGCCGCCTTTCCCGTCCAGAATCGTGCTGGTNNGAATTAGAATAGTGGGGTGACTCGCTGGCTTGCGTGCCTGATCGCCTTCGCCGCTCTGCTTTCCGGGCAAAGCGCTGCTCCGTTTGAGGTGGAGGAAGCCACCATTGCCCAGGTGCATGACGCCATGAAGGCCGGACGGCTGACGTGCCGCGCGCTGGTGGCGCAGTATCTGAAACGAATCGAGGCGTACGACAAGAACGGTCCCGCGATCAATTCCCTGGTGGTGCTCAACCCCGACGCCGAAAAGCAGGCCGACGAGTTGGACCGCCGCTTCGCACAAGGCGGCCTCAGCGGGCCGCTGCATTGTGTGCCCGTCATCGTCAAAGACAATTTCGAGACCAAAGGGCTGCAGACCACCGACGGCGCGCTGGCGCTAGCCGGCTACCTTCCCGATAAGGACGCCTTCCAGGTGAAGCGCATCAAGGAGGCGGGCGCCATCGTGCTGGCCAAGAGCAACATGGCCGAATGGGCCTTCAGCCCGTACGAGACCGTGAATTCCATTCTGCCGGGGTACACGCGCAATCCATACGCGCTCGACCGCGTCACGGCCGGATCCAGCGGAGGCACGGCGGGGATCCAGCGGAGGCACGGCGGCTTCCGTGGCCGCCAGCATGGGCCTGGTGGGGCTCGGCAGCGATACCGGCAATTCCATCCGCGGCCCTTCCTCGCACCAGGCGCTGGTGGGGATTCGCTCCACGATGGGGCTGACCAGCCGCGCCGGAGTTCTGCCGCTCAGTCTGCTGGCCGATATCGCGGGGCCGATGGCCCGCACGGTGGAGGATGCCGTGAAAGTGTTCCAGGTGATCGTGGGCGAAGACCCGAATGACCCGGTGACTGCCGGGGCCGGCGCGCATCTGCCGCAGGACTACACCGCCGCTCTGGATCGCAACGGCCTGCGCGGCGCCGTGATCGGCGTGCTGCACCAAGCCTACGAACGGCCTACCACCGATCCCGAAATCGTCCGCATCTTCATGGCCGCGGTGGACGACCTGCGCCGGGCCGGCGCCACCATCGTCGACCCCGCGCCGGTCGAAGGACTCGATGCCATTCGCCGCCAGCGCGACGCCGGCCCCTGTATGGGATTCAAGTACGATTTAAATCGTTATCTGGCGGCGCAGGGCGGCCGCGTGCCGGTGAAGAGCCTCGCTGAGATTATCCGCTCAGGCCGTTATCATCCCTCTAACCAAGCCCGCCTGGAGAGCGCGGAGAAGGGCCCCGAGAACGGCCCCGAGTCGCCGGGCTGCCAGGCGGACACGGCCTATCGGGACAAATTTCGCGAGGCCGTGGTGACGAGCATGGACAAGCTCAAGCTGGATGCCTACGTCTATCCGACGTGGAGCAATCCGCCGCGCCTGATCGGCGATCTCAACACGCCGCATGGCGACAACAGCCAGGTCTACGCGCCCACCACGGGCTTCCCGGCCATCAACGTCCCGATGGGCTACTCGCGCGGAGGCACACTGCCCGCGGGTATGACCATCTTCGGCCGTGCCTGGAGCGAGCCTACTCTCATTAAGTTTGCGTACGCCTACGAGCAGGCGACGCATCACCGCCGTCCGCCCGTGAGCACACCCCCACTCCGATGAAACACTTACTCACCATTCTGCTCTTTGCAACTTGCGCGTCCGCGGCCACCGTGGACGGCATCGCCATCCATTTCACCGTGACCGGTAACGGCCCGAAGACCGTAATCCTGGTGCCTGGCTGGACGTGCGACGAAACTTCCTGGAGCGAGCAGGTGCCGGCACTGGCGGCGCATTATCGCGCAGTCACGCTGGACCTTCCCGGCCATGGCAAAACTGCCTTGCCCGCCGACGGGAATTTTTCCATGGACCTGTTCGCACGCGCCGTGGAAGCCGTGCGCGCCGAAATCGGGGCTGAGCGCGTGGTGCTGGCGGGCCATAGCATGGGGACACCCGTGATCGTGCAGTACGCGCGGCTCTATCCCCGGCACGTCAGCGCGCTGGTCTTCGTGGACGGGCTGATGTCTCAGGGAGGACGAAAGGCGCCCGGGCCGTCGTTCTTGGGCGAGGAAGGGCATCAGGCCCGCGAGAACATGGTGCGCAGGATGTTCACTCCCGCCACTACGGGCGAACTGCGCGCCAAAATCGAGCACATGATGCTGGCGCCTTCGGACTCCGCCGCCACGGGTGCCATCCGCACACTGTACGATCCGGCCATCTGGAAGAACGACGTGCTGTCCATGCCGATTCTCGGCCTGTATGCCGATAAGTCAGGCTTGGGAGATCGAGCCTATATGAAGGATCATTTCCCGCATATGGAGTATCACGAGATTCCCGGAACGGACCACTTCCTTATGTTGGAAAAGCCCGCGGACTTCAATCGCCTGCTGATTGAGTTTCTGGACCGGCAGAAGTTCTGACTGACTGCGGCGCCTCTCTCGAAAACCCCGCTTGGGGCCGAAGCAGACAGACGACAAAAAACGATCGTCTGTCCTACGGAGCTACCGAATTTTCATCCCGCCTCATGAGGCGACTGTCACCGTTTTGCCCCAAGATTCACTTCTCGCTATCCAGCATGCGCATCTGGCGCTCGTCGTAGCGGGTGCCCGCGACGGCGCCGGGCGGAATGAATGCCTCGATTTGCGCCACCTCGTCCGGCGACAGCGCCACCTCCAGCGCAGCGAGCGATTCCTCCAGTTGGCCGCGTTTGCGCGCTCCCAGCACCGGCACGAGGAAGTCGCCTTTCGCCAGCACCCACGCGATGGCAAGCTGAGCTGGAGTGACGCCCTTGTCCGCGGCCAGCCGCTGCAGTTCGCCGATCGGCGCCTGATTGCGCGCCAGATTGTCGCTGCGGAATCGCGGAAAATGCGCACGGAAATCGCCTCGTTCCGCGGGTATCGAGCCGCTCAGCAAACCGCGTGAGAGCACCCCGTAGGCCGTGACCGCGATTCCCAATTCGTGAAGCACCGGGAAAATCGCCGCTTCCGGTCCGCGACTGNNAACAGCCCGATATACCGTACGTAGCCCGCTTGAACCAGATCCGCGATGGCGCCCACCGTGTCTTCAATCGGCACCTGCGCATCCAGCCGTGCCGGCCGGTAAATGTCGACGTGGTCGACGCCCAGCCGCACTAGCGTGTACGAGAGGAAATTCTTGACGGCGGCGGGGCGCGCGTCGAATCCCATCCATCCGCCATCGGGTGTGCGCATCGCGCCGAATTTCACCGAGAGCAGGGCCGCATCGCGCCGGCCCTTCAGTGCGCGGCCCAGCAGCAGTTCGTTATGGCCGTGACCGTAGAAATCGCCGGTATCGAAGAGCGTGACGCCGCGTTCGAGCGCGGCATGAATGGTAGCGATACTCTCGGCTTCCTCCGTGGGACCGTAGATGCCGGACATCCCCATACAACCGAGGGCGAGAGGGAAGACTTCGGGCCCGGCATCGCCGAGGCGCCTGTGTGAGTGCATCCTTCCATCGTAGTAGGACAGACCATCGTAGTGCGTGGTCTGTCTTGCCTGCTAGGCCCATTCCCACTATGAGCCTCTGCCCTTTACCGTGCGCGGCAAGGTGGTGACCAAACGGCGAACGCTTAGCCTCTGCCCCGCAGCCGATCGATGACACGGCGGTCCCGTTTCGATGGCTTGCCCTCCCGCAGCGCCTCGAAGTGCGGCATCGCCCGGCGCTCTTCCGCCAGCTTCCGCCGCGCCTCCCGGCTCGCCTCCGTCTCGCGGTAGAGCGTCTGGGCAACCGCCGCCGGGCCGCGCATCTCGCTGAGCGCCAGAACCTCCACGTGAAAATCGCCGCTGTCGTTTTTCACCAGCAGCAGATCGGCCACCTTTACTTCGCGCGCTGGCTTGGCGGGTTGTCCGTTGGACTGGATCCTGCCGAGTTCACAGGCTCGCGCGGCGAGCGACCGAGTCTTAAAGAATCGCGCCGCCCACAGCCATTTATCCACCCTCACGCCGGTCATCGTCCCATTCTCGTACCGTTTGTGCTAACTTTTTAGCTAAATGCAATTCTCCCGTGTGTTGAGGCTCGGTGTTCCTATCGCCACCCTTTGCCTGTGCGTGCAAGCTCAAACGCCGCCACCCCCAGCTCAAACGCCGCCACCCAAGGATGCTGCACCCGAAGTGAAGGGCATGCCGCCCCGCGCGACTCCGGCCGATTACCAGGCGCAGACGCATGCAGGCACGGTGACGCTTGCGGCCGAATTCACGGGCCACGGCATTATCACGCTGCAAGGCACCCTCAACACGGAAGACTACGTAGTGATCGAAGTTGGCTTGTTCGGCGCGGCGGGGGAACGGCTCAAGATTTCCCAGGACGATTTCACCCTGCGTCTCAACGGGAAGAAGAACGCCTTGGCCAGCCAGCCATACGGACTGGTGATCGGGAACGTCAAGGATCCCGAGTGGGAGCCACCCACGCCGCCCTCGAAGTCGAAAACCAGCTTGAACAGCGGCGGAAACGATCCTGGCGACAACTCACCGCCTCCGCCGGTCCATATCCCGATTGAGGTGCAGCGTGCCATGGCGCAGCGGGTTCAGAAGGCCGCGCTGCCGGAAGGCGACCGCGCTCTTCCCCAGGCCGGACTGATTTTCTTCCGCTATGGAGGCAAGGTCAAGAGCCTCCAGTCCATCGAACTGATCTACAATGGGCCCGCCGGAAAAACTGCTCTCAGGCTGCAGCCCTAGCGAGCAAGCCGGCTCGCACTGGCGTTAGCGGCATTCCGCTTCATCTGTCGAATCTGTTCCAGTTGTTGAGCCAGGTTCGCATTCCGTGCGGGCGCCTGCAGCGCCACCGCTTGCTCACCGAGCGTCTCGGCTTCGTCGAATTGTCCCAGGGACGCCAGCACCAGAGCCGTATCCATGCGAATCTGCGACCGGCGCCAGTCGTTGTTCGACGAGGAGACCAGGTCGGCGATCGTCACCGCTTTGCGGAGCAGCGGCAGCGCGCCGGCGGAGTCCCCGGCACTCCGGTAGACAAGGGCGGCGCTCTGCAGATCGTTCAGGTAAGGCTCGCTGGTGTTGCCGCTGAGCGACTCCTGTAACTCCAGCAGGTCCCGCGCCGAACCCTCCGCCTTCTGCCATTGCGATTGGCCGCGCTCAAACTCGAGTCTCAGCCGCAAAGGCTCCGTCGCAGTAGCGCTGTCGGGCCCATTGGCATCCGCCAGAACGCTGCGATACCGTTCGAAGGCGTTGGGCGCCTCGCTCGCGCGGCCCGGCTGGCTCATGAGAAAACGCGCATAACTCTGCGACACGCCGATCATCGGTTGAATACTCTCCACCCGCCAGCCCTGCGCCAGCGAAAACAGGCGCTGGAAAAGCTGCTCTGCCTTGGCCGGCTCTTTGTTCGCGGCCAACGTCTGGGCGATCTGGGGAATGAGCCATTGCACCTGCTGCCCATCAGCGGCCTGCGGAGCCATATCGATGGCCGCCAGAGCCAGGTGGTAAGCATTCTCCCACCGGCGCTTGTTCATTGCTGTCTGCATCTCTTGCAGGTCATCCGCGATGTGAATCTGAGTGGCGGGAGGTGGAGGCGGTGGCGGGATCAATGCCTGCGCCGCCTGCTGATACGATTCGGCGCTCTTGCTGTCTCCCGTCCTGCGAGCCAGGTTGGCCAGTCCGAAGAAAACGTTCACTTTCTGCTCCGGTTCTGTCGCGCCGCCACTGTCGAGATAATCTTTCAGCAGGCTTTCCCCTTGCGCGCCGCGCTTCGTCTCGGCCAGATGTTGCGCATACGCGTTCAGCAGTTGCGACTGCTGCAGCGGGTCCCGGTTCTCCTGCACGAGCTGTTGATAGACCTGGTCGGCCTGCTCGATCCGCCCGGCCTGGCGCATGTAGCCCGCCAGATTCTGGCGCATCCACACCGCTTGCTCGCGAATACCAGGCTTGTCCGACGATTGCGCTGCCGCGATGGCCTGCTGCATGGCGTCGACGGCGTCGGCGAAGCGCTCCTGGCGGGCATCGAGATCCGCCAGAGACTGCCAGGCATTCGACTTGGCTTGCGGGTCCGGCGATTGTTCGGCCAGCTTCGTGTAGATCGCGGCAGCCTCCCCTGCTGCATGTAGAACTGCGCCAGCGCCATCGGATCGCTGGCGCTGAGCGCGCGGATCTTGATCGCGACCGCCGCGACGGCATCCGGCCGGCCGAGTTGTCGATAGAGGTCCGCCAGGCGGGAGTAAGTGTAGATGGCGCCGCCCCCATAACCGCCGTAACTTCTAAAACTGCCGCTGATTACGCCCATGATCACCATCGACCGCTGGTCCTTTTGCCCGGGCGCGGGTAGAGGTGCGGCGGCCTGTGCCGCAGCCGCCTGTTCCAGGTATCCCACCGCCTTTAGCAGGTTGCCATCCTGCCTCCAGGATTCCCCCAACGCGCTGAGCATGGCGATATGGGATGGAGGCGTCTCTCCCAAGGGAGCCGTCCGCGCCAGCGCATCCTGCAGAATGACGCGCGCCTGGCCGTTCAAACTCGAACTGGCATAAAGCTGCGCTACCTGTTGCGCCCAGCCGGCGAACCCTGGCGAATCGGCCGCTACCCGTTGCAGCAGGGCACGGGCCTGCTCCCGCGCGGCAGCAGCTTCTGCGAAGCGGCCCTCATTGCGCGCCTGCCAGACAGCCTGCAGGGCCGTATTCATAGGGTTTTGCCACTGCGAGAGTTGCGCCAGGGCGCTCCACGAACAAACCAGGATCAGAGTAACGCGCAGCATGTTGCAGTAGACACCGGAAAGGCGGGTCCAGTTCCGCATAGAACATAGTCCTCCTGTGTGTCAGACGCATGCATGCCGAAGGCCGTGGGGGAAAGCCTTCATTCTCCGCAATGGGACGCGCTCGCCCGTGTCCCGCAGCCCACGCCTGTGTCAGGTCACACCACGGGCAACCCGCAGGCCTTCCACGCGTCGATGCCGCCGATCACGCTCATCACATTCCCAAAGCCTTCGCGCTTCAAGAGGCTGGCCCCGATGAAACTGCGGTATCCCGACTTGCAATGCACCGCCACCGGGCGGCCGCGCTCCAAATCCCCCAGCATGGAGAGCAATTTGGGTAGCGGCTTGAGCACCGCCTGCGCGATGTGGCCCTGTTCCCATTCGCCCGGCTGGCGGACGTCCACCACTTGCAGATGTTCCATTTCCCGATGCACGTCCTGCACCGTCACCTGCGGCACCTGATCTACCGGGAGTCCCTCGCGGAACCAAGCGGCCATGCCCTCTTCCAGGTAGCCCGCCACGTTTTCCATGCCGACGCGCGCCAGCCGTGTGCGCGCTTCCAGCATGGCGTCGCGGTCTTCGGCGACCAGGATGATGCGATGCTCCAGCCCGATGATCCGCCCAGCCCACGAGGCGAACTGACCGGCAAGCGCGATGTGAATGGCGCCCGGGACGTGGGCGCCGCCAAACTGGCCCGCGGGACGCGTATCCAGCACCACCGCGCCGTTCCGCTGCATGTCGAGAACGGTCTGCGGCGAGAGGCCTTGCGGTATCGGCAGGTCCGCCAGCGGCGTGGGGCCGGAGCGATTCATCTCAGCATCCAGGGCAAAATACCCGGGCCGCTCGGGAAGTTCCGCGGTCAGCAGGTGTACGAAGTCATCTTTGGATTTCGGCCGCAGCGCGTAATTCTCCAGCCGCTGTTGCCCGATGGTCGAGCTGCGTTCCGCGCTCATCTGCCGGCCGCACAGCGATCCGGCGCCATGCGCGGGATAGACCAGCACGGAATCCGGCAGGGTCAAAAGCTTATCGTGCAGGCTGTCGTAAAGCATGCCGGCGAGTTGTTGCGGGGTGTGGTCCGGCGAAAGGTCGGGACGTCCCACGTCGCCGATGAACAGGGTGTCGCCGGTGAGCACCGCGAAGGGTTGGGCGGAACGGGCGGTGTCGGTGACCAGGATGGAGATGCTCTCGGTAGTGTGCCCGGGGGTCTCCAGAAAACGCAGTACGCAGTCGCCGAAGCGGACTTCGTCGCCATCGTGAACGGCGACGTGCGGGAAGCGGGCGCCGGCCTCCGCGCCCACGTAGATGGTGGCCCCTGCCAGGGCCGCCAGTTCCTGATGGCCGGATATGAAATCCGCGTGCAGGTGCGTCTCGATCACATACTCGATGCGCAATCCATGCTCCGCCGCGTAGGCAATGTAGATCCCCACGTCGCGCTGCGGATCGACCACGGCGGCCACTCCCCCGGAACCGATCAGATAAGAGGCGTGCGAGAGGCATCCCAGATAAAACTGTTCGAATTGCATGACCTTCCCAGGGTATTACGAATGTCACCCGAAGGACGCAGTTTTTGGGGGCGAAGCAGTCAATCTTGTGCGGACGCCTTTTGCAGGTTGACAGAAAACGGCCGTGAGAGCAAAGGGCAAACCCGGACTCGGCGCCACAGTTCGTGAAAAATCCTGCCAGGATATGTGACCGTTTACCGGCCAAAGACAGAACTCACCGCAGAGGCGCGGAGACGCGGAGGAAGCGCGGAGAAACACAATCACCCTCGAGACGCCGAGACTTAGACGCTGTTTCCGCCTCGAACGGGATCTTAGAATGTAGAGGCGCAGATGGCTTGGAAACCGCTCGACGCGGGTTTTGAGGCCGCAGAGAACGGGCTGTATCTTCTTATCCAGCACTGACTCTGTTATAACGATACGAGCGCGCCATCGGCCGTTTTGGGGAAGATGGACAAAAACAGGCTCAGATTGGCCAGATATGTGAAACTATCCTACCGCCTGCGTGAAGTCCCCGGCACGAGCATGACTTCCCGGACCGGGAGTAGATGTCCGGCGGTACAGGTAGGGTAAGCTGTCCATGGCGCTTCAGGGCGCCACCGTGTCCGCGGGAAGGGCTATTCTCTGGATTTGGTTTTTAATGAACTCTTTTCTGCCCGAGCGAGCGGACACCCGGGGGGAAGAAGGTAAGCTCAGGAACTGCCGGGAGCATTCCGTCCATACCGGAGAGGAACTGCGGTTTCGCAGTCGCCGACATTGTTGTCAGTCGGCGCATGAGGCGATGCCTCACCCGGTGGGATGAAATGGCGGGGAAAAGGCGTCGAGATTCGCGGAGGGGGGTGGGATGAAATGGCGGGGAAAAGGCGTCGAGATTCGCGGAGGGGCAAACTCGAGCCAGGCACGAAGATTCGCCAAAAGGCGTGAATTTCGAGCCTGGCACGGTTTGCGGCGGGTTCGCGGCTCAGGATTTTCGAGAGCAGACGGACGGCACGCTACTCACGGGGGAGAACGGTGCGGGAGGGTCGCGGTCTGCTCAGTGCCGCCGGTTTTTCGCGCCTCAATAGTATATCCTTTGTGAAGGAGTTGTAATGAAGGTAAAGAAAGCCCTCAAGAGATTGGCGAAAGCCGAGACACTGCTGACCAACGTGATCGACCAGTATCCTGCCGGCAAGAACGGGTTAAAGGAGCTGTTGGACTCGGCCAAGACGTCGCTGGCACAGGCCCGCGCGGCAATGGATCTGGAAGTGACTCCTCCGCCGAAGAAGGCTCCCGCGAAAGCCAGGGAATCCAAACAGAGCCGGCTGTCGGAGGCTGGGCGCAAGCGTATTTCGGCGGCAGCCAAGAAGCGCTGGGCCGTGGCCCGCCGCAAGGGAGTCAATGCGGTCACTGGTGACAAACTGAAGAAGAGCGCCTGACTCCCGGGGCGAGTCAATGCGAGTCAAAGCGGTCTTCATGCGGAAGCTTCTGCCAGTCATTGCCGGCGGCATCCTGCTGTGCCATGCAAGGGCCGCAGTGTTGCCCGTGATTCCCGGCGATTCGGCGCGCGGCGCCAGGATCTTCGAAAGCGAACAGTGTGTGCGGTGTCATGCGGTGAATGGGCGAGGCGGCAGAATCGGGCTCGACCTGGGCCGCTCAGTCAATCGCGGCTACACACCGGCGCAACTGGCCAGCGCCATGTGGAATCACGCTCCGGTGATGTTCGGAGCCATCAAGGCGGCGGGCATCCAGACTCCCAAATTGAGCCCCGAAAACGCCGCCGATCTCTTCGCCTTCTTCTATTCGGCGCGGTTCTTCGATAAGCCCGGCCAGGCGGCTACGGGCAAGACGGCATTCGAGGAACGGCGCTGCGGCGTGTGCCACGGCATTACCGATTCGCGGGCGGAAGGGGCGCCCGCGGTGGCCAAGTGGGAATCGCTGGCGGACCCGGTATTGCTGGTGCAGCAGATGTGGAACCACAGCTTCCACATGCGGCAGGCCTTTGCGCGGCGCAAACTCGAGTGGCAGTCGCTGACTTCGAGTCAACTGGACGACATTCTCGCTTACCTGCGCTCGCTGCCCGAGACCGGCCACCTGGTGGCGCGGTTTTCCAATACGAGCGGGCAGGAAGGCGAGAAGGTCTTCGTATCCAAGGGCTGCAGCTTTTGCCACGTGGGCCCACTGGCGCTGGAAAACAGGCTCAAGAACATGACCCTGACGGATATCGCGGTGGACATGTGGAATCATGCGCCGCGCATGCTCGAACAGCCGCCCACCCTGACTCCCGAAGAGATGCGTCAACTGCTCAGCCCAACTGCTCAGCTATTTGTGGATGCGGCAGTTTGTGTATCCCGGCGGCAGTATCGCCGGCGGCAAGAAGGTGTTCGAAGACCGGCGCTGCGCCGAGTGCCACGCGGGTGGGGCGCACGGCGCACCGCAACTCCCCGGACAGGCGCACAAGTTCTCGGAAGTGACCATTATTTCGGCGCTGTGGCGGCACGGGCCCCAGATGCTGAACCGCATGCAGCAAGCCGGCATCGGATGGCCCACCTTTGGCGGTCCGCAGGAAGTGGCGGACCTGATC
>OKRF01000521.1:0-7596 GCA_900290315.1 Candidatus Sulfopaludibacter sp. SbA3
CGTGGGGGCTGCCGGGGGAGGCGGGGGAGGAGGGGGAGGAGGCGGGGGAGGCGCCACCAGCATACTGGTCAACTGGGCAGTGGGCAGGTAGTCGAAATACCACATCGGCAGGATCACCATGACGCCGATCAGAACCAACTGCACCAGGGTGGAGACAACCACCGTCCAGGTCTTGTTTGTTTTTCCGGTTTGCACAAACGTCTGTTCGAACATGCGACTTCCTTTCCGTCGAGCACAGGCGGCGAATGCCCATCGCCTGCGCTATTCTAACGAACCCTCCGCAGAAGACCGAAACCGATCACTCTGCGCTACCGTCCACCGGCCACATTCCACCGGCAACACAAACCGATCGCCGGCGCTACTTGACTGCCTTCGGCGAACTCTTACGAACTACATCGGCCCGCGGCGCGGTGGCTAATACCGGAGCCGTCTTTTTGCGCTGGTCGGCGTAATTGTGCCAGAACAAGACAATCGGACTGGCGATAAACACCGACGAGTAAGTCCCTACGATAATGCCGCAAACGAGGGCGAAACTGAATCCGTGCAAGACAGGCCCGCCGAACAGGAACAGGGCGATGACCGTCAGGAAGGTCAAACCTGATGTCATGACGGTCCGGCTCAAGGTCTGGTTCACGGCCCGATTCATTACATTTTCCAGCGGCTCGCGCCGCGAGATCTTCAAATTCTCGCGGATACGGTCGAAAATCACGATCGTATCGTTCATGGAGTAGCCAACGAGGGTCAACAGCGCCGCGATCACCGTCATGGAGATCTGCTCGTTGAACAGGGAGAATACGCCAACCGTGATGATGGTGTCGTGGAAGCACGCAATCACCGCGCCCAACCCATAGATCCACTCGAAGCGGAAGGCGATATACGCCAGCATACCGGCCAAAGCGTACAGGGTGGCCAGGACCGCCTTCTGCCGCAACTCCTTGCCCACCTTCGGACCAACCATCTGCACTTCGCCGACGTGGAAGGGGGCCAGGTAGCACTCTTGTTTAAGAGTGTTCATAATACCAGGATTCATGCCCGGTGCGGGTGACAATTGGCTAAAATCCGTGATGAGTCCGGAGTACTGCTTGTCGCGGAACGTCATCAGATCTGCCGACAGCTTTTGCAACTGCTGTTCGGTCATCGGTACACCGGCGCGCGCCAGCGCGTCACGCAGCCGTTCCGACACGCTCTGAGCACTGGTATTATTGAAATCCAGCTTGCCATTGTTGGGCTGGCCGAAGGTTGTGTTCAGGACGTTCTGCATGACGTCGCGGTTCTGATTGAGCAGCCTCTCCTCCTGCAGTTCCGTCCCGATGGAAACGCTGTTCACCGCGGTGCCACCCTTGAAATCGACGACGCTCACTTCACCCTTGATGGAATGCTCCATCACGGAGCGGATCTTCTGCAGGTCCGGGGGAGCCGCGAACTTCACGGTCATCATCGCGCCGCCCTTGAAGTCGATTCCATAATTCATGCCGTGCCAGAAGAAAATGCTTCCCAATCCGGCGACGGTCAATACCAGCGAGGCAATGATGAACGGCCACTTCTTGCCCAGAAAGTCATAATTCGTGTTCTTGAATAATTCCATCGACTCTTGCCATGCTGGTGCCCTACAATACCTTTGACACCAGCCCTTTTGAATTTGTTCCCGCAGTTGGGATCTTTATGCCCAATCTTTTCAAATACTTAGGGTCTCAAGCCGGCGCCTGCCCGACAGTTCGTAGTCGAAGATAGTCTTAGACACGAAAACCGCCGTAAAGATGTTGGCAATCAACCCGATCGTTAATGTTATCGCAAAACCCTTCACCGGTCCTTCCCCGAACAGGAAGAGAAAGGCGCAAGACACCACCGTGGTGACGTGCGTATCGACGATGGTCCACCACGCCTTGTTGAACCCGGTATCCACCGCGGCCACGATCGACTTCCCAGTGCGCAACTCCTCGCGGATGCGCTCGAAGATCAGGACGTTCGAATCCACCGCCATACCAATGGTCAGGATCACACCCGCGATTCCGGGCAGAGTGAGCACAGCGTGGAAATAGGCCAGCGCCGCCAGCAGCACTACCGTATTCAACAACAGAGCCAGTACCGCATTGATTCCGCTGCGCTTGTAGTACATCAGCATGACCACGATCACCGCCGCCAATCCGGCAACACCGGCCATCATACCTTCCCTGATGGAATCGGCGCCGAGAGAGGGACCGATGGTGCGTTCCTGGTTGTAGACCACGCCCGCCGGCAGGGAGCCGCTGCGCAGGTAGCGCGAAAGATCTTCGGCTTCCTGTTCGCTGCCCAAGCCAGTGATGCGGCCGGAATCTTCGATCTTGGACTGAATGGTGGCCACGCTGACGATCTGCTTATCCAGAACCACCGCCAGTTTGTTGCCCACGTTGGCTTCGGTGTAGCGGCCGAAACGCTTGCCGCCATCCGGGGACAGGGTGAAACTGGTCTCCCACTTGCGAAACTCATCCTGGCCGGGGCGTGCATTGCGCATCACGCTGCCTGTGATCACCGGGTTCTTGGTCACCAGGTACCACTGCTCGCCCTCCATGCCGGCACGCGGCATAGACTTGTAGAGAGTGGTGTTGAGGGGCAGCACTCCGCCATGCTGAGCCATCGCGGCGTCCTTGTTCGCGAACGGACCGTCCTTCACATCGTCAATTTCCAGCACGGCTGCCTTGCCGATCAGATCTTTGACGTGGGCCGGATCGTCCACACCGGGCAACTGGACCAGAATCTCGTGCGTGTTGCTGCCGTATGCGGTCACGGTCGGTTCGGTGAGGCCGAGGCCGTTGATGCGATTCAGAATGGTCTCGACGGTGCGCGTGACGGTGTCGCCTTCCAGGGCCAGCAGGTCCGTGGGCTTCAACTGCATCTGATAATCCGTGGAGTTCAGCACCTTGAGGTTGTAGGTGGGATAGCGCTCCGCGACGAGGCTGCGGAAGGCGCTCGACATGGTGACCGGGATGCCCTTGATAGTTGCGGCCACACTGGAGGCATCATCTACTGTCTTGACATCGCTGCTCTGCATGTCGGTCCAGGTGATGTTCTCCTTCTTCACGTCCTCTTTGAGCCGCTCGATGGCCTGATCGGCATCTGCTTTCACGGCATCCTGCACCTGAACTTCGAGTACCAGGTGTGTGCCGCCTTTCAGGTCGAGCCCCAAACGGATGTTGTCCGAGAAGTTCTTCTTGAGATCACCGAACGACCTCGGAATATCGAAGATGCCGAACAGGCAGACCAAAATCGTCACAACAATAAACACGGTCCGAAACTTCAAATTCTTTTTCATGGGAGTATACAGGCTGCCAATCGCTAGATTTGCGTCTACTTCTTGCCCTCACCGCCGGCCAGGCTCGAAACCGAACTGCGCGAGACCTGGATCTTAACGTTGTCCGGCTTCACCCGCAATACCAGAGACTCGTCACCTTCGATGGCCACAATGGCCCCGATGATGCCTCCACTGGTCACGACCACATCGCCGTTCTTGAGTGCCGCCAGCATTTTCTGCGTTTGTTTGCGCTGGCGCTGCATGGGAAGGAATAAGAGGAAATAAAAAATTCCGAAGATGAGAAGGATGGGGAGGAATCCCAGCAGGGACGAATTGGGCGACGCCGCTTGAATATACAGATTAAAGGGCACGTTCTGACCAAAGGGGGTCACCCGGCATCAACGCACGCCGAGCGGACACTCCTCAAGTATTCTGGAAATGATTTCGATATTATAGCGTGCCTGATCCCACGCATGATGTCAAGGTACCGCCGGACGTTGTGCCTTGTGGCCAACATCGCATACAAAATCTCCCCGGACAGAAAGAGATGCCTCAGGTAGGCCCGGGAAAATGTACTACAAGTATAGCATCCGCAAGCCGGGTCTAGGGGCCGTTCATCTTCCTTGTACTGTGCATGCTTGATAATCACTCTTCCTTCCGATGTGAACAGATAGCCGTTTCGGGCATTGCGGGACGGTAGAACGCAATCCATCATATCGACCCCTCTGGCCACATATTCCGGAAGTTCCGCGGGCATGNNTTTCCATGCTTAGCGGACGGGGCTCGCCCACGGAGAGACCACCGATGGCGTAGCCGTCGGCATCCAGATCGAGCAGGGCGCCGGCGCATTCGCGGCGCAGATCCGCGAACATGGAGCCCTGCACGATGGGGAACAAGGCGTGGCGCGTGGGACTCGGGGCGATGCGCCCGCGGAAATGCTGGTCCGCCAGCCGGGCCCAACGCACCGTGCGCTGCATGCTCTGGCGGGCGTACTCGTGGCTGACGGGATATTCGGTGCATTCATCGAGCGCCATGAGGATGTCGCTGCCGAAGGCCAGTTGGACATCCACGGTGGATTCCGGGGTGAAAGTGTGGGTGTCCCCATTGAGGTGCGACTGGAAAATTACGCCATGGTCGGTGATCTTGCGGAGGCCGCTCAGGCTGAATACCTGGAACCCGCCGGAATCGGTGAGGATGGCGTTGGGCCAGGACATGAAGCGGTGCAGTCCGCCCATCTTGCGAATGGATTCGTGCCCCGGGCGAAGGAAAAGATGGTAGGTGTTGGCCAGCAGGATGGAGACGTTGAGGTCTTCGGCAAGGTCGCGCTGGGTCAAGCCTTTAACGGTGGCCTGGGTTCCGACGGGCATGAAAACAGGGGTCTCGATGGTGCCGTGCGCGGTGTGCAGCAGGCCGGCACGGGCGCGCGTCCGGGGGCACTCTGCCACCACTTCGAAAGTGATTTGCCGCAAGTTTTCAGCTTAGCGCGTAAAGGTGGGGTTAGTTATGCTCCGGTTTGAGTGCTTGCTTGCGGCGGAGGAGACTCTTCGTTCTCTCATTGGCGAGGCCAGCGTCGGCTTCCCGAGCCGCGTCGCTCCATTCCGCGGCTTCCGCGACTACTGGACGATCATCTCCAAAGCGGGCTTGAATGTCGAAAAGTTGAAATCTGAATCGCCCACGACAAATGACTGGTTCGACGTGGCTCAGGTACTGGCGAGGGAGGGTGACGACTGGAACCTGTTCAAAAGCCGACTGGCGGATGCTGGTATACCGCTCGATTGATCCGGGAATCCGTATCTCTTTTCTTCGAGAGATGAGCTTCAACGCTCTTTTTCAGACCTCTCGACTCCGCATCATGCCAATGTGAAGAGCTTGCAGGAGCGCCCGGCGGATATCGTCAAGTTCCTTTACCCTGGTAGAAAAGGTTGGAGGTTGCTGATCCAGGGACAAGGGGGCAAGCAAAAGGCGGCCCCGAAAGTTGACCCACCCCTGCGGCGCACGGCAGCGAACCGGGCTTGGCACGAGCGGGGAGTGCGGGGGGCTGATCGGCGATCGACGACAGCCTAGGAGCGAATCGCACTGTGCGGAACGCAGAATTGCGCGGCAAAACGCAGCGGCGAACGCCTAAATCCGCCTAAAACCCCCTGCGCCTCCTGCACCCAGGAGGGGCAGAAGGCCGATTTCTGAAACGCCTGCCGGCTACCGTGCTCACTGAATTCCTTGGCTCAGGTTCAACTTTGCCATCGCAGCTTCCAATCGGGCCAAGCGGTCTTGTAGACCCGCATTCTGTTGGTGCTCGCTTGCGAGTTGTTGCTCCAGGCTGCGGATTTGGCCCTCCTGCTTCTGCACTTCGTTGAGGAGCAAAGAATCGAGGTATTGGTACCGCACGGCGTACGGTTGACCATCGGCTGATCGCGCTACCAATTCCGGGTAGACATCTGCGACTTCCTCGGCGATGAGGCCGTACTGCATGGGTTCGGAGCCATCGGTTAATGCCTCTTTGTAGCGAAAAGTGACAGGGCGGAGCCGCATAATACCGGCGGAGGCGCCGCCCATGTCCTGGATATCTTTTTTGAACCGGCGGGACGAGTTGGAGATACCAAGGCGGCCGGTTTGATCGACCACTACGGGCATCGTGTTGTCGTTTACCAGGTTTGTGCTCCATATGCCCGCAATGAAGGTTGCAGTCTGGTGCGTGTCACCAATGCGGATTACCGAGGACTCCGAGCCCCCAGCGAAACTGCCGATGTAGATATTATTACTGCCCGATCCCATGTTTGATCCTATGCCCGGTCCCAGGGCTATATTATTCGTGCCGCTGGTGAGCGACGAAAGGGCACTATTCCCGACCGCAACATTACCGGTGCCGTTGGTAAGTGTTTGCAGCGCGTAACTCCCGACCGCAGCATTATTATTATTCGTGCCGTTGCTGGCAGCCACCACCGATGTAAGTGCGTTATTACCGACCGCCACATTGCCGCTGCCGATGCCCATAAACCCAGCCGCGTTATATCCGACTGCAACGTTGCCGGTGCCGCTCGAGAAGAAAAGTGTGCTGGCGCCAATGGCTGTGCTGCCCGTAGCGGTCGTGCCCGCACCAAGGGCCTGACTGCCCACGGCCGTATTATTGCTACCGGTGGTGTTGTTGTACGCGGCGGCGAATCCCAATACCGAGTTGCTGGACCCGTTATTGTTCAGGAGCGCCGTTCCGCCGATCGCGGTATTGCCGCTGCCGGTCAGATTCTGCTGCATCGCCTCATACCCAACCGCGGTGTTGTTGGACCCGGTAGTGTTAAGCTGTAGTGCATTCGCACCAACAGCGGCGTTAACTGCGCCGGTTGTGTCGGATTGCAGCGCGCCATCGCCGAATGCGGCGTTGTTTCCGCCTGCTCCTGTTCCGGAATTATAAGTAACGTTGCCGAGGGCGTTAAAGCCCGCCGCGAAGTTGTTCGAGCCGTCGGTGGGGTCGGTCAGTATGTTGCCGTTCGGACCCAGTATGGAGCCCTGCAAGAAAAGGCCATTTTGCAGCGCCAGCGTCCCCGTGATTGTTGCTGTCCCATTGACACGCAAGCCCCCTGCCTGCACGATTCCCGTGAAGCTATTTACCGTCGAGTTCAGGGTGGGAACTTTGGTCGTGTCCACGTTGAGGGTAACAGCTCCGCTGGTTCCTCCGCCGGTGAGATCCGTTCCCGCAACCACCGATGTGATGCTGCCCCCCCCTCCTCCGCCACCACCGACAGCCGCTGTGGTCTGGGTACTCCCGTCCCCGAACATGATTCCCCGGTCGAATTTCGCCATTCCGTTGACTTCGAGCATCTGGGAGGGAGCCGGGGCGCCGATGCCGACATTGCCCGCAAAGTAGTTATTGCCGGTTCCGAAGGCCCGTAGCATTCCATTCGTTGAGCTCACCAGGTCCAGATTGCCGACCGTATACAGATTCGCAACCTCAGTTCCAGCGGACGCATCCCCAGACGCAGGTGATATCCTCCAACTGAACTTGCCGACACCCGGATTACCCCCGTCCATGTATTGCACAAACGTCCAGTTCTGGATTCCCATTCCCCAGCGATTGGTCCCGTTCCCGGTGTAGAGCTGAAGGCGATTGCCTAATGGATCGGCAAAAGTGAGTGGGGCGGTCGGGGACGCAGTTCCAATCCCGATGTTGCCCCCGCTCTGATACAGCACCGAATTTCCCAGATCGTTGCTGTTGTCCGTAAAGTAGGGGATGTAGTTCATCGCGCCGTTCGCAAACGGCTTCAGCGTTTTCAGATAGGGTAGCGGCGCCGAGCCTGTCCCGCCGGTTGCGGGGGCGCTGGTTGCAGGCGCACTGG
>OKRF01000521.1:7604-14302 GCA_900290315.1 Candidatus Sulfopaludibacter sp. SbA3
CGAGCCTGTCCCGCCGGTTGCGGGGGCGCTGGTTGCAGGCGCACTGGGGTCCAGTAAATATGCCGAGGCTGGTTTGCCACCCAACGTCTCTGCATCGGAGGCTCTCAGAGCGTAGGGTACGCTGACCAGTTGCACGCGTGGTTGCTCCACCTCTCCGCTGCGATTGAACTGGACACCGAGCCAACGTGGTTCCGTTGTAGAGAACAGATCCAGTGGAACCCCATCCTTCTGACTGACTCCGAGCATGGCGCTGTATTGGCCACTGGGATCCATAACGAGGTTCTGCGTCTCCTGCCAGAGCGGTGTGCCGCCCAGTTGTTCCCGGTAGATGGACAACGTCGCATTTTCTGTCGATCCGACCGGCAGGCCATTGGTGGGGTGAAAGGTACCTGTCAGGCGTACCATACGGGGTACGGTAGCTGAGGCTTTATCCTGTTCCTGTCCGAATAGTGGCGCAAGGAAAAGAACAGCGAGGACGCTTGCAATCTGAGTGATGGGGAGGCGCATAGTAAGTGGCTCCTTAAGACGCGAAGTTGCCCGCTTTCCGAGCGGGGATTAAGGGGAAGATATCACAGTCTGATGTGAAAAAGGAAATTTGCGGCACGCCATATTTGGCCATCCATCTAAGCGATCCGGTTGGTCCTAAATCGCGCAGATCATTGGACTTTTCAGACGCTCCAGCCCCTCAACCTAAGGCGGCCGGCCTTTTACTGGTTCCCGGCGAATCGCTGTCACGCTCCGTCCCAGCCTCTCCGAAAAGTAGTCCTTCGTAAAATCGTTTCGCGCGGGGAGCGCCGGAGCAATTTAATCGGCCTCCCGTGCCACCTTGCGGAGCTGCCCGTCTGGACGCCCCCCGTTACTTGCCCGAATTCAATCGTGACCCTACATTAGAAGCACGTCCGGCCCAAAAGGCTGGTTCATTCCGACTGCCACCAACGCAGAAAGGCTTCGCCGCTGACCCGATTCAACGAAATCGCCCACGGGCTGCCAGGGTCGGACACCTTGAGATTGGCGGCTTTGGCTGACACAATTGCCGCCAACGCTGAGAACGTCGCGCGACTATACCAGCTAAGCGCCAGTCCGTTAGCGTGAACCGCGCTCGCAAGCGGCTTTGTCAGATTCTGGAACGCCGAATCGGTGGCTGCCTTGCTGAGCGTCAAGTTGTCCAAAGTGTCACGGTATTCGCACAGGTTCATGAACTGTCGGCCGGCTTCGAGGTCAATCGAAGTGTCCTTTCGTTAGAGCTGCATGAAGTCTGGGGGACGTGCCTGCTAGCGTCGTTCTTCCGCCGGTTAGATCGGCAGGGGGGAACAACGATGAGGCGCCGAAGATGAGTCGATACTCTCCATCTCTCGATGAAGCCCGCATCGAAGGCCTCAAAAATAGGGGAAACTCGGACCAGCCATTCCAACCGGAACTTCACTAGCAATTTCCCCTGCAATTTCCCGGAAAGGCCGGCAGGAGAGTAGCTGGCACGCTGCAAAGTGGGCCGTACAATCAATCAGATAAGCTTGAATCAAAGCCTCCGGAGCGCAAGGTCGGCCGTTGGAATCAGCTCGGACCTACCACATTCCAAAAGACTTGGTCGCCTTTCGGTTTTCTTTTCTCTGGCAAGCTTCCCCTGGCATTTCCGGGTACCCAGGCCGCCTTCAACGCGGCATCTGCGTCACCTCGGCCCCCAGAACTCGTGCAACCCACTACCCCAGTCAACTGTTCAACAGATCCGCTCCGCGAACGTCTATACAGTCAGGTATCTGGCGATGAACCCTGAGCGATGGCGCAGAGTGGAGGAGATCTATCAGTCGGCCCTCGAAAAGTCCCCCGAGGACCGCATTCCCTATCTTGCCGGCGCGTGCGGCGATGACACTGCGCTCAACCGTGAGGTGGCGGCGCTCATCCGCCGCAGCGAATCGGCCCACAGTCCACTGGATGAGCTCCCTTGGAAACTGCTGGAGAGTACCGCGCTCGAAACCGGCACGGCGCTGGGGCCCTACCGCATCCTGCAACTGGTTGGCTCGGGGGGCATGGGCCGGGTGTACAAGGCCATAGACACCCGCCTGGGCCGCACGGTGGCCCTCAAGATCGCCAAATCGCAGTTCAGCGAGAGATTTCAACGGGAGGCGCGGGCCATCTCCGCGCTCAGCCATCCGCACATCTGCACGCTCTACGATATCGGGCCCGACTACCTGGTGATGGAGTACCTTGAAGGGACGCCGCTGCAGGGTCCTTTGCCCGTCTCGAAGGCGCTGCCAATCGCGATTGCGGTGGCGGGTGCCCTGGACGCGGCGCATCGCGGGGGCGTGATCCATTGCGACTTGAAGCCCGCCAACATCCTGCTGACAAAATCCGGCCCCAAGCTGCTCGATTTCGGGTTGGCGCAAGTGCAGGAGGAGGAAGCGGCCCCGACAGGCGGAATCGCCGGCACACCTTCGTATATGGCGCCGGAACAGGTGGAAGGCCGCTCCGCCGATGCGCGCACGGACATTTTCGCCTTCGGCGCGACGCTGTGCGAACTGCTCACCGGCCATCGGGCCTCCGAAGCGCGGGATTCCGGGCAACTGCACCCCGCTGCTCTCGAGCATCTGGTGGATCGTTGCCTCGCCACAGATCCTGACGCCCGCTGGCAATCGATGCGCGACGTGAAGCTGGAACTGGAATGGATCGCGTCCACGACAAACCATGCCGCCACACGGCCGCCCAAGCGCTGGGCAGGCATCGCGGCGGCAGCGGGACTGATCGCGGTTGCCGCCGGCGCACTCTACTTCGCGCACCAACCGGCGCCGCAGTCGGCTGTGGTGCGATTTGCCATCCAGCCACCTCGCGGGCAGCACTTTTCCTTCGCCACGCCGATTTGGCTGTCGCCCGATGGACGGAATCTTCTGTACACCGCCTTCGGGGCCGGCGACATCCATCGCAGAATTCATCACTTTTCGACGGGTGAGGCATCGGAATTGGCCGACCCGCCGGACGGGGCGTACGGCCCCTGGTCCCCCAGCGGGGATTCGTTCCTGGTCTATGGATCCGAGCGCCTGCTGCGCATGGATGGCACAACAGGCGCGCAAGTCGAGGTCCTGCGGGAACCGTTGACTTCCGTCGCCGGGACGCCGGATGGCTCCTATATCCTGGGCGTTCCCGGGCGCGGCTTGTTCTGGGCGCCGCCCGGCAGAGCGCGGAAACTGGTGGTCCCTGCGAAACCCGGCAAGCCGCAGCCCATTGTCACTCAGGCCCTTCCCGACGGCCGCACGTTCCTGTTCTGGGTCCATAAGCAGAAGTCGGTGGAGACCTGGGCGGGAGCGACGGACGGGAGGAGCCCGAAGCTGCTGCTGCCAAACCCGGCACGCTACGCAGCCCCCGGCTACTTGCTGTACATGGTGGGCGACGCGCTGGTCGCCCAGGCGTTCGACTTGCATCGCGCCGAACCGGCCGGCGACCCACGAAACGTGGTTTCCGGCGTGGCGCGCGATCTTCCCACATCGCAGGGCATTTTCACGGTATCCGAGAACGGCGTCCTGGCGTTTCTGCCGGACCGGCCTCAGCCGCAATCGACCCGGGTGGCGATATTCAGCCGCAGCGGAACGGTGCTGGGACAAGTCGGCGAACTTGGCGATTACGTGAATCCGGCGCTCTCGCCGGATGGACGCCGCCTGGCAGTCAGCGTTCGTGCGACTAGTGGAAGCCGCGACGTCTGGGTGTTTGACCTGGAGCGCCAGAGCAACGTGCGCCTGACCTTCGACTCGCCCGACAATAACAATCCCACCTGGTCTCCCGACGGCACTCAGATCGCATACAGTGCGGAGCATGAGGGGCACCATGACATCTACGTACGGTCCTCGGCAGGCGACGGTTCGGAACGGCCGCTGCAGAGAACCGGCGTGGATATCAATCCCCTCGATTGGTCGCGCGACGGAAAATCCATTGTCTACAACAGCGCCAACGCCGAAACGCAGCGGGATCTCTGGCGGCTTCCGATGGACGGGCGCCCGGGCGGGGCGTCGCGGCTTTTAGAGCCGACCGTGCGCCAGGACTGGGCGAGTCTGTCTCCGGACGGCCACTGGCTGTTGTATCGGGCCTACGAGCGCGGCCAGGGGAAGATTGTTTTGCGCACGTTTCCTCCGGACGGGCGGGAGTGGCAGGTATCGCCCGGCGGCAGCCGCCAGGCGGCATGGCGGGGCGACAGCCGCGAGATCTACTTCGACCGCGCCGGCTCCCTGATGGCTGTGCCTTTCCAGGCTACCGGATCGGAAGCCGGCATCGGCACGCCGCACGAACTCTTCCGGCTGCCGGAAATGCGCCCGGAAGGGCGAAACTGGTACACCGGGTCTCCGGACGGCCAGCGCTTCTTCATTGTGACTGCGCTGGCGGACACGCGCGGACCAATCGAAATCATTCTCAACTGGCCCAGTCTCTTGAATCGGCGGTAGCGTCTATTTGTGTGTGGACGCCGAAGGGTTGAGCCGCTGGCGAATCCAGTAGAGATCGTCAGGCGAAAACGGCAGCGGCTTGCGGGCCATGTTCGTATAGTCCTCGCGGCTCCAGCGCTCTTTCATCAAGCCCGTCTCGGAGTGGCGATCGATCTGCTCGATGACGTGGGTGATCTCGTGGGCCAGCACGTGCGCCAGCAGGATGCGCTCCGGCGTGCGCGTTTCCTCGGCCAGGCGCCGGACGCGGTCGTAGAACACGGTGATCTCTTTTGCAAATCCCGCATACGGGCGGGAGACGGCGAGGGCGCCCGGCTTGACGCCGGTGGGCGTATCGACGGCCAGGTGGATGCGAACTGTGATGCCCGATGGCGCAGCCTTCGGCTCTCCGGAAAGCCACGCGACTTCGACGCCGATGGCCTGAAACATCGAGCTCGCCATGGCCTTGGCGGGATACGATACCGTTGCTTCCGACGCCGTCAGATAGACCGACACGTCCGGCGCAGGTTTTTGCCGTGCGGCGGATTGCGCGATCGCTAAGATCAGGGTGATTGCCCCGCCTTTCATGCGACCCTCCTGCCGGGTCTAGGCGACGGGTCGTGGGCAAAACTACAATCGGAGGGTGAGTGGAATTGCGCCGGCGGAAGTTACCAGGCTGCTTCAGGCGTGGGGACGCGGCGATCCGGCCGCCCTGGAGCTGCTAATCCCGATGGTCTATGGCGAGCTACACCGGCTGGCCCGCCGCTACATGCGCGGCGAGCACCGAGCGCTCACATTCCAGGCGACGGCCTTGGTGAATGAAGCCTACTTGCGGCTGGTGGACGTAGCACGGGTCCGTTGGCAGGACCGGGCGCATTTCTTCGCCGTGGCCGCGCAATTGATGCGCAGAATCCTGGTCGAAAGCGCGCGGGCGCGCGGGCGGAAAAAGCGCGGGGGAAGCGTGGCGCGCGTCAAGTTGGACGAATCCATCGACGCGGCGCCTCTGCGCAGCAGGAGTCTGATCGCGCTGGACGATGCACTGGAGGCCATGGCGCAGTTCGACCCGCGGAAGGCGCGCGTCGTCGAACTGCGCTTTTTCGGCGGACTGAGCGTGGAGGAGACGGCCGAGGTGCTGAAGATCTCGCCTCAGAGCGTGATGCGGGACTGGAGGCTGGCGCGCGCCTGGCTCACCGAAGAGATGCTCCGGTAACGCCGGCGATCTTGTCGCCGGTCCGCGTCACCCCAGCATGATCCGCATCTCGTTGGTGGCCTGAAAGCCCAGCTTCTGGTACAAAGCGCGGCCTTCGTCACTGGCGTGGAGAATCACGGCGCGGATGCCATTCGCCCCGCACCACGCCAGGGCCGTCTGCATCAGAGCTCGCGCCATACCCTGGCGGCGGCATTCCGGGCGGGTGTAGACGTTGAGGATGTTGCCTCGCCGCGATCCCGGCCCCACCATGTGCGGCGGCCAATCCATCAGCCAGAGCCCCAGGCCGGCGGCCACGGTGCCATCCGGGCCCGTGACGAACCATGCCAGATACTCGCCCTCTTCCATCTTCTGGCACAGCCAGGGACGGAACGCCGTGGCCATCATTTGCAATGCCGCCTCGTCCCCGTGGCCCATGTCGCGGAACATGGCCCAGCGGTGTTCGACGATGGTCTCGACATCCTGCAAGGTGGCTTGTTGTAGCATGGAATCGCGTGCGTCCTCGAATTCTATTGTGCACCGCTGTCGTAGTGCTGGCGGCGTGCTCGAGCGCCCCCATCGCGGTGAAACTGCCGGAGACGGCGGCCGGTGAGACGCTGGAGACACCCAACGCTCCCGTGCAACCCGTGCCGCTCACGTGGACTCCGTGGCGGGGCACTTCCGGCGCCTTGCGTGCGTGGCGGGCGACCTATGCCGGCGCAAGGGACATCCGGCTCACCCTGCTGGAAATGCCCGCGCCGGCCAAGGCGTTCGACGCGTTTCAAATGTGGCAGACGCAGGCTGGCATGATGGCTTTCTACAAGGGACGATTCTTTGGCGTCGCGCAATCTCCCAACGCCGATATGCAGACGCTGAATCGCTTCCTGCTGGCGATTGAAGCGGTGCTGCCGCCGGGTGACGAATTCCGTCGGTGAGTGACAAATGGTGGAAGTCGGCTATTGAGGCGATGCTCACCCGGTGGGATGAAAATGGGGCCGGGGGCCAGCAACGCCAGCGGCTGCGCCGGATTGGACGGGGCTGTGACTCGGACTTATCGCGAGTTTGACCGGCGGCAAGACCGCCGGCGTTACCAGGTTTCGCAGGAGTCACAGACC
>OKRF01000521.1:14312-15918 GCA_900290315.1 Candidatus Sulfopaludibacter sp. SbA3
ATCGCGAGTTTGACCGGCGGCAAGACCGCCGGCGTTACCAGGTTTCGCAGGAGTCACAGACCAGGGATTGGGGTCGGGGTTTTGTGGCTCGCCTCGCCCGCTATACCGGCGGCGGAGACCGCCGGCGCTCCACCCTTTGCGAGAGCGTACGGTTAGCAGCGCCTTACCGCTTCACCACCGTCAGAGTGACCTGCGAAGCGTACTGCCGCGAGTGATGCACCGTGTTATGCGCGACCACTCCCTTGGATTCGTCGTAGTTATTGCCGCCAGTGTTCATGTTGCGGTCGAAGCGCGGGAAGTTGCTGCTGGATACTTCGATGCGCAGGCGATGCCCGGCGGCGAAGAAATTGCTGGTGGTCATGGGCTGCAGCGTCAACTTGTACACCTTGCCCGCTTCCATCCAGGCCAGCGGCTGGTCGTACCCATTGCGATAACGCGCGCGCTGGATAGTCTCATCCAGGTTATAAGCCGTGCCATCGGGCTGCACGTCGATCAACTTGACGGTGAAATCCGTGTCTTTCGCGTCCGACCCCACGAAGAGGGTTACATCGATGGGCCCGCTAGCCTCCACGCCTTCCTTGAACGGCTCGGAGGTGTAGACCAGGATGTCGGGCCGCTCCTCCATCTTGCGCTGGTCGAACGCGCCGCCCGTCACCGCGTTGCCGGTGCAGCAGACATTGCCGCCGAAACTGGACACGGGGTCCATGGGATCGTAGGTGAAAGCGTCGGGCTTGTCTTCGGCCGGCGCGGACGCCGCCAGGGATCCATCGCCATTCAGGGTGTTGGCCTTGCCTCCGCCCGCCAGGTAGAAGGTCATGGACTGCNNTCGTCGGCCGTCTGCCATTTGTTCATCCCCATGGTGAAATAGCGGACCTTGGGTGTCTTTTCCAGGATCTGATTGGCTTCGCCCTTCAGGAAGTGATCGAACCAGCCGTAGGTGAGCTCGTCGTAATTCAGGCGCGCATCGCCCATACTGCGCTCGCCCACCACGGTGTTTTCCGTGGCGCGCTTGTAGCCGCAGTGCAGCGTGGGCGCGATCACGGCGTATTGTTCGTTGGCAATATCGGGACGCGCCGTCTTGCGGACATAGTTGTACGCCGCCAGGTTGGGCCCGATCGAGACATCGTACCAGGACATAAACCAGAAGCCCGGCACGTTGACCTTCATATCGTCGTGCCACAGGCCGCCGCGGTACCAATCGGCATCGTTGGGTTTGCGCTTGATCATGGCGCCGCCGGTGGAGACTTCCATGCGGTCGGCGAAGATGCCTTGCGGCCCGTTCACGGCTTTGATGATGTCCATCTCGGGCAGGTAGCGCAGGGCTTTCGACCAATCCACCGGCGGCATCTGGGGTGCCAGGTCGAACATGCGCGATGCCTGAATCAAATCCGCCTGCGAGGTGTTGGGCGGGAACATGGGCCGCACCTGGTTCTGCTCGCCGTAGATCCAGGCGATGAAGAGCATCTGTACCGCGCCGCCGCGATACCAGTTGCCCTGTTCGTAATACGGCTTTACGCGCCCCACACCCGCGCCGAATCCCTGCGGAATCATGGCGGCGAAGGCCGGATTGCCCTGCGCCGCCACGCCCAGTTGCCATTCCGCCGTG
>OKRF01000521.1:15928-41308 GCA_900290315.1 Candidatus Sulfopaludibacter sp. SbA3
CGTTCATTTCCACGTACGCGTAGCCGCGCTTCACGGCATCGAGTTCGGCGGTCATATCTCGCGGCGCGCCGTTGCGCACGTCCCAAAAGTTGAAGTTATAGGGAGTGCGCACAAAAATGATGGGATATTTCTTGGAGGCGTCCTTGGGACGATAAATATCGGTGGCCATCCGTTTGCCATCGCGCATGGGCACCATCACCTTACGCTCCACGATGGCGATCTTCTGCAGTTCTTCCTCGGTGGCCTTGTGCGCCGCAATCACCTGTGCACTGGGCGCGCCTCGCCCCTGCGCCATCGCCATGCCTGCTGTTGACAGCAGCAAAAAGAGTACTCTCTTCATGGTTCCTCTTCCCTCCCGGCAAAATCTAGACTGGCCACGGATGCACACGGATAAACACAGATGAAAGCATTGTGCTATCCGTGTCTATCTGTCTTCATCCATAGCCCAAAATCTCCGTCTCCGCTCATCGAAACAACTGTGGCGCCAGATCCGCCAGGTAATCGCGCCAGTTTCTCCACACGTGGCCTTCTTCGGATGGATTGAAAGTGTTCTTGATCTGGTGCTTGTCCAAGGTCTCGTGCAGCGTTTGCGAGCCGGCGAACAGCCCGTCGGCCTTCCCACAGGCAATGTAGAACAGCTTGATCTTCTTGTTGGCGGCTGCCGGATTGGCAAACAGGTCCTTATACAACTCCTCGTAATTCGACCCGCCGCCGCCCGCGCTAAACGCTCCGATGTAGTGGAATGTGTCCGGGTGCGTAGGTCCGATCTGCAGAGTCTGCCCGCCACCCATGGAAAGGCCGGCGAGGGCGCGATCATCCGCCTTGGCGTTCACGCGGTACAACTCTTCGACGAAGGGAATCACGTCCTGCAGCAGGTCGTTGGCGAAGGCGTTACGGTCGGGCTGGACTCCCTGTGCGGGCGGCGCGGGCGGCACCAGCGTCACTTCGGCCGTGGCACGTCCGTAGGGCATCACGATCAGCATGGGCTTCGCCTTCCCGGCCGCGATCAGGTTGTCCAGAATCAGGTTGGCGCGGCCCACCGTCACCCAGCCGTTTTCCGTGTCGCCCGAACCGTGCAGCAGGTACAGCACCGGATAGCTGCCCTTGCCGGCCTCGTACCCTGGCGGCGTGTAGACCCACATGCCGCGCGTGACCCCAAGCGATTTCGACTGGTACAGGTTGACGTGCACGGTACCATGCGGCACCGGTTGGATGTCCCAGACCGCGGGAGCATCGCCGGCAACTTCGAACATCGATTCCGACGAACGGTCGCCCTCTTTCACCATGGGATTATTCGGGTCGATGTTGCTCACCCCGTTGATGGAGAACTTGTAATTGTAGACGTTGGGCCTGAGCGGCCCGACGGTGATAGTCCAGTAGCCGTCCTCGCCCTTCTGCATGTCCTGTGCGCCCTGGATGAAATCGCCGGTCAGTTTGACGGTGGCGGCATCGGGGGCGCGCACTTGAAACGTGACGGTGCGGTCGGGCTGCACGATGTACGACGGTTTAGGCGGCGCGCCTCGGCCGGCTCCACGGCCGCCGGGAGGAGGACCTTGCGCCCAGACGAGGGAGGAAAACGCCAGCAACGTGGCAAGCAGCGATGTTCTCATGCGTCAAAGTATATTCCATGGCGCTATCCTGAAGGGGGCCACCGGCATGCCGTTCACCCACGTGATTCTCGCCCTCTTCTTCCTGCAGAGTCCGAAACCCGGCAGCGTCTCGGGCACCGTCACCAACTCGGTAACGGGAGCGCCGGTGCGCAAAGCGCATATTACGCTGCGGGCCGGCGACGCCAGCTACACCGCAACTAGCGACGCTTCGGGCGCCTTCGTCATCTCGGGCGTCAATCCGGGAGCATACTTCGCCAGCGCCGATTGCGCCGGCTTCCAACCGCTGGGAACACCCGGAGTCCGTCCCGAGCCCATCCGCGTGGCCGAAGACCAGCGCGTGGAGAACGTGCCGATCCGCCTGCGGCCGTTGGGCGTGATCACCGGCCGGGTGCTCGACGAAAACGGCGACCCCATGGCACAGATCTCCGTGCAGGCGCTGGTGGAGACGTATGGCCGTGATGGCCGCAGAATGACCAACAGCGGCATGGCCAACACGGACGATCGCGGCGAATACCGCCTCTTCGATATTCCGGCGGGACGCTATTATCTGATGGCGACCAACCCCTCGTTGCTGGTCAGTCCCAATGGACGGCTGCATGCGGCTCAAGGGGAAACAGCCTACGTGACCACCTGGTTTCCTGGCGTGACTGAGCCATCGCAGGCTGCGGCCAACGAACTGGCGGCCGGCGGTGAACTCGGCGGCATCGATATCCGCATGCGCCGGACCCGCGTGTACCACATTCGTGGCAAGGCACTCGCTCCCGGCAGCCAGCAGCGCATCGATGGCACTGTCTGGCTGTCGATGTGCGACCCTTCCGATCTGATGCCGGGCGCCTCCGGGCTGTACGCGCCCATTTTACAGGATGGCAGTTTCGACGCTTTCGGAATCGTGCCCGGGACCTGGTGCGCCATCATCAACCAGATGAACGACAATACCCACGGGGTCTACGCCAACCAGACAGTCACGGTGGCGGATCGTGATATAGAGAATGTGACACTCACGGCATTGCCCACCGCCGAAATCAAGGGACAGGTGCTGGTAGATGGCGCGACTCCCACGAACGTCCAGCCCATGCCCATTCGCCTGATGCCGGCGGAGGAACACGGCCGCGGCGTGGGATCGGGCAGCTTGCACCCGGATGGCACGTTCACCATCCAGAACGTACAACCCGACACCTACCGGGTGGTGGCGCTCAACCTGTACGGCATGTACCTCAAAGGGGTCCGCTTCAACGGGCGCGATATGCCCGGCGGGCGGATTCAGGTGCCCTCCGCCGGGGGACCATTGACACTGCTCTTTGCTACCGATGCCGGCGAACTGGGTGGAACCGTGCAGACCGCGTCGGGAGAACCCGCCGCCAACGTCTATGTCACCGCGGTATCGCCCAGTTCACTCAGCGACAGCCCGGGCGCCGTGCTTACCACCGCTGAGGGCACCTTCCTGATGCGCGGCCTCGCGCCGGGAGACTACTCGGTTCTGGCGTGGGACACTCGCGAATTCGGCCTGACGGAGTATGCCGAGTTTCGCAAGCAGTTCGAGAGCCGCGCAGCCGCCGTGACCGTTCACTCGAAGGGCCACGAGACGGTTTCGTTGAAAGTCGTGACCGCGGCGGAGATGGAAGCCGCCAAAGCCAGGCTGCGGTGATTGCCATGACACGCCTTCTCTATCTGTTGCTCTTCGTTGCCGTTGCCCACGCCCAGACCGTGCAGGGCGTGGCGCTGAACTCGGTCACCCGCAAGCCGGTCGCCGGCGCCACCGTCCAGTTGATCGGCGTCGCTAAAGAAGAAGAGGTTGCCGATGTCGATATCTACCGCGCTCAATCCGATGCGGCCGGCCGCTTTCGTTTCGATCGTGTAATTCCGGGCCGCTACCGCGCCGCCGCCGATGCGCAGGGCTTCACCAGGATGGCATCCGGAGCCAACGCCGGCACGCGCACCCAGCGCGTCCTGGTGGATGCCTCTGCGCGCGTGCAGGAAATCGTCATCCCTATGACACCCGCCAGCGTCATTACCGGCCGCGTGGCCGACCAGGATGGCGACCCGATCTCCTACGTTTCCGTGGAAGCTTTGCAGTACGGCTACCAATCCGGCAAGAAAGCCCTCCGGAGCGTCGTCAACATGCGCACCAACGATCGCGGCGAGTACCGGCTGTTCGGTCTGCCGCCCGGCCGATACTATGTGCGCGCCACGATGCGCTCCGGCGGAGCGGGGGCATATGGCCCCACCTTCTTTCCTGGTACGCGCGACGTCGCGCAGGCCACCCTTCTGGAAGCTGCTCCCAGCGGCGAACTGCGCTCCATCGATATCATGCTTCACCGGGATGCGCTCCACAGTCTCACAGGCAAGGTGGTGGACGGCCAGACCGGGCAGGCGGTGGCCAACGTATATGTCAGCGCCCGCACCGTCTCCGATACCTTCTCCAACGGCAGCCCGCAACTTACTGATGCGTTCACGATTCACGATCTGCTGCCCGGAAAATACTTACTGTACGCCCAGGAATTCAGCGGCGGGACGCCCAAGACCGGGCGTCAGATGGTCGACTTGGGCAACGCCGATCTCACCGGCGTGCTATTAACGCTCACGGCGCCGGTAAGTCTTTCCGGCACCGTACGCACCGGCGCCGACGTGCCCGAAGATGCGCAAAAGCTCCACTTTTCGCTGCTGCCCGAAGAACCCTTCGGCACTAACTCATCCGCCAACGTCAACGCGAAGGGGGCATTCACGCTGCAGAACGTACAGCCCGACCGCTACCGCCTGGAGTGGACTATACCGAAAGGCGTCTACGTGAAATCGATCAAGCTGGGAGACCGCCTGCTGCGGATCTGACCGGCGTACTCGCTCCGCTCACGATTCAACTGGCCACCGATGGCGGGCGCGTGGAAGGCGTGGTGCGGAATGCCGCGGGCGAACTGGCGCCAGGCGCTGTGGTCACCATGACTGCGGACCCTTCGTACGATTTCTGGTCCGCCACGGCCGACGATGCAGGGCACTTCGAAATCCGCGACATCGCCCCCGGCGAATATCGCCTGCTGGCGTTTGAAGACGCTCCGCAAGGCGCGCCGCAAGATCCCGATTTCCGCAAGCCTTACGAGAAGCAGGCGGTCAAGCTCCAGGTGCTGCCGAGTACACAGCAGAAGATCGATCTGGTGGTGACGAGTCAGTAGCGCCAGCGTTCGGCTGCCGGCCGTCTGTCTGCTAACAGAACAGTTGTAATATCCCGGCACCCTTAGGCGGCCAGCCCTGGCACCGCTGTCACTGGCGGACTCCGCCGTTGCTCACCATCGTAGTCAGACGTCCAGCGATGTTCTTCAGAGCCTCCGCTTGCGCACTCAATTCCTCGGCCGCCGCGGCGCTCTCCTCGGCGTTGGCGGCGGTCTGCTGCGTCACCTGCTCCATCTGGAGGATGGCCTTTCCGATCTGCTCGATGCCCCGCGCCTGCTCCTCGCTGCCCAGTTTAACTTCGTCCACCAGCACCTTCACCTTAGCCGAGTCTTCAGTAATCGCTCGGATAAAACGGGCAACTTGATCCACCCTGCTTTTGCCCTCGTTGGACCTCGCGATGGATTCCTCGATCAGCTCCGCCGTGCTCCTAGCCGCCTGCGCGCAACGCTGTGCCAGGTTACGGACTTCATCGGCCACCACGGCGAACCCCATGCCCGATTCGCCGGCCCGGGCCGCTTCCACTGCCGCGTTCAACGCCAGGATGTTAGTCTGAAAGGCGATCTCATCAATCGTCTTGATGATATTGGAGATCTTGTCGCTGGAGGCGGAGATCTCCCCCATGGCCACCACCATCTGATCGAGTGACTGATTGGCAACATCGAATTTCTGCTGCGAATGCGAGACCAGTGCCGCCGCCCCGCGGGAACTCTCGGCGTTCTTGCGCGCCATGGCGTTGATCTCCTCGCTCGATGCCGACGTTTCTTCAAGTGAAGCTGCCTGCTCCGAGGCACCCTGCGCCAGTGACTGGCTCGAAGAGGTAACCTGCGAAGCCGCGCTGGCTACCTGTTCCGCTCCTTCGTCGAGTTCCGTGATGACCCTGGTGAGAGCGCCATTCACGTTGCGCGTGATGAAAAAGGCGAGCAGGCTGCCCGCGAGCGCACTGATGACCAACAATGACCAACTCCAAAATCGGGTTTGGCTAACGGATCGCGTCGCGACTTCGGCATTTTGGTCGCCATTCGTCCTGTTCCAATCGACGAGTGCGCGGATGGCCGCCTTGAGCTGCGCGTGGGCGGGGTCGGCCAACTCCATATACTTCGCCATCGCTTCCTTGGTCCTGCCCTCCCGGCTGAGCGCCGCGATCTGTTCCCATGCGGCTAAATAGCGTTCGTAGGGCGCCTTGATATTGGCAAAGAGGCGGCGATCGTCTGCCTGCGAGATCGTTTTCTCGTATCCCTCCATCGTCTCGCGGATCTTCTGCTTTAGTAGTTCATTCGCCTTCTCGATTTTGGCCATCTCCGACTTATCGGTGTTGGCGATATGCTTCCAATAATTGCCTCTAAGTTCGAATACCTCAGAGTCCAATAGGCTGATGTGGTAAACGCCCGGCAGCGAATCGACCACGATTGCCTGCAGATTCGTCTGAATACTTCCGATGTTCAAGCTGGTCACGACGCCCAGCAATACGGTAAACAGGACCAGCATGGTGCAAGCCGCGCCAAATTTTCTGGCCACTGTCATCTGCGATTTCATAACACCGTTCTCCCTCGACTCTCGCTCCGGCCTTCTACGGCGATCCCCTCGGGGCTCGTGTGCCATCCTGCCGGGGGATGGCGGGGTTGAGATTGTCTTGTGCCTGGCGTAGTCCAGACGGTGCAGCGTTAGCGCTGATCGCCATCCAGGCCAGGATCAGCCACGGTCGTCCCGTGTTTTCGACCGCCGTTTTAACACCTCGGCGGCTGCCGATTTCAGCAAATCCGGACTCACCGGTTTATCCAGCACCATATCAGCGCCTGCCATCTTGGCTAGATCGAGATAACGTCCGCCCCGGGCGCCCGAGACCGCGATAATTCCCACACCCGGCAGACTCCGGCGCAAAGCCAGTATGGTTTCAATGCCTTCCTTCTCTGGCATGACAAGGTCCGTGACCACGAGGTCCACCTGTCCCGTGTGGACCTGGCGGAGTACTTCTCTACCGTCCGATGCCTCACTTACCTCGTAGCCAGATTGTTCCAGCGCCTCCCGCAGGAAACTCCGCACCGGCCGCTCATCATCGACCACCAGGACGCGCGCCGGAACCGCGTCCAGCATCGAACGGACCTTCGTGCCAATCTCCTCGCGGCTGAAGGGCTTCTGGATAAATTGCGCGCCTCTTTCCAGAGCGCCACGATGCCCAATGACGTCGTCGCTGTAGCCGGACATGAACAAAACCTTGATTCCTGCCCGGAGGTTCTTGAGCCGGGTCGCCAGTTCCCTGCCACTCATGCGCGGCATGACCAGATCGGTCAATACGATGTCGAAACCTCCGGGTTCCCGCTCCCAGAGGGCCAATGCCATTGCGGCATTCTCGGCCTGAGATACGCGGTAGCCGTATTCCTTCAGCACCTCGACGGCATAGTTGCGGACCTCCGCCTGATCCTCCACCACAAGGATTGTTTCCTCCCCTCCGCGCACTGAAGTCACCGGCAGTGCCGTCACAGCGGCAGCCGTTTCGGCGATCACGGGCAGGTAGATTTTGAATGTAGTGCCGTAGCCGGGCTCGCTGTACACAGCCACGTGACCACCACTCTGGGTTACTATCCCATGAACCATTGTCAGCCCGAGACCAGTCCCCTGGCCGGTTTCCTTGGTGGTAAAAAATGGTTCGAAAATGTGGTGCCGCGTCTCTTCACTCATACCCAGACCGGTATCGCTCACCGTGAGCAGGAGGTAACGGCCGGCGCGTGCCTCCGGATGCAGTCGGGAGAAATCCACATCCAACTCGGTGTTGTAGGTCCGGATGAACAGCTTGCCTCCAGCGGGCATTGCGTCGCGCGCATTCACGGCCAGGTTCATGATTACTTGTTCCAATTGATGTGGATCGGCGAATAACGTCGCGGCCGCGGCATCGCAGTCGACTGACAGTTCCACGTCCTCTCCCAGCAGACGGGCTAACATGGGCCGCATCTCCGTCAGCAAGCTGTTGAGGTCCAGCATGCGGGATTTCAGCACCTGCTTGCGGCTAAAGGTGAGCAGTTGGCCTGTCAATCCCCGCGCCCGTTCACCCGCCTTGCGAATCTCCTCGACGCTGGAGCGCACGGGATCGCTCTGGCTCAGCTTGCTGAGCACCATGTCGCTATACCCATTGATCACCGTGAGCAGGTTATTGAAGTCATGCGCGACTCCACCGGCCAGCCGTCCGACACACTCCATCTTCTGTGCCTGCGTCAACTGCGCCCAAAGCTTCTCTCGCTCTGCCTCGGCCCGCTTGCGGCCCGTAATGTCGCGAGCGATGCCTTGAACCGCATGGGGCTTCCCGTCCCGGCAGATAAGTGAAGATTGAATCTCAACGACTACAGGCGACCCATCCTTGCGGGTCAGCCGGTACTCGGTCCGGCTCTGCTGGCGCCCGGTCAACCTGATCTCCTCCATCTCCTGCAACGCAGAGGTAAGCTGATCTCCCACCATCAGCGACGCCAGTGTTAAGGTGGCAATCTCCTCCCGGCGATATCCGAGCAGATCCAGTGCCGCCTGGTTGGCGTCCAGAAGCTGACCCTGAAAATCCAGCAGAAACACACAATCGAGCGACCTTTCGAAAAGTGATCGATAGCGCTCTTCGCTCTCGTGCAACACGGTATCGGCCGACCGGCGTTCGGTAATGTCACGTTCTAACCCTTGCACTCCTATTTGCCGGCCTGATTCGTCTATTAATGGCCCCCAGGTTGCGGAGACCCACTTCAGCCCGCCTCGCTGGTCCATCAAGCGGTACTCCACGTCCTGAAAGGTGGCCCCTTCGAACAGATGGTCCCAGAATCCTTGCATGCGCTCCCGATCCTCCGGGTGGACCCAGTGGATGAACCCGCGCGTCCGCAGTTCGTCCGCCGTCCATCCGGTCAATAGTTCTACCGCGGGGTTGGAATAGATAAGGCGCCGCTCCATATCAAAGGCCAGCACCATGTCTTTGAGTCCGTTGGTCAGCAACCTCAGGCGCTGCTCGATCTCCCGTTGCGCCTGTTCGGCTCTCCGCGCGCGACGCGCTTCTCTCCGAAAGCGCACGGTCTGCCACACGGCCAGCGCCATTAAGAAGAGTGAGAAACTGATCCCACCGATCAGCCATCGTTCGCGTCGTCGCGCGCTTAAGACTTGCAAGATTTGGTCCAGGCGGGCACCTGAGAGATATTCCCATTGGGCGATGGCCGGAACCAGTTTGCCTTGTGCCGCCATGGAACCAATCTCCTCTCTCAGCCCGTCGGCAACCGCTTTGGAAACGAATGAAGAGCCGATGCCCAGGCGCAGCCGCTGACCGGGGATGGCGATCCAACGTAGCGGAACTCCGGCACAGCTTCCACCACGGAGCAATGCACCCACTGCAGAGTTGGTTTCCATCAGGACTCCATCGGAATGCCCTTGGCAGACGTCTTGTAGCGAATCGCGTTCGTCTGTATGCGGAACGGGCTGTGCCGCGGGCAACAGGGCACGCAGATGATGCAAGTCGATCGGTTGGGCACTGAGACTCACAGTGGCGTGGCCTAAGTCTCCGGCTTGGCGGTAGGGGCTCGACTCGCGCACAAGGAAGCACAACTCAGTCTCCAGGTACGGTTCAGTAATATGCATGGTTCTGAGCCGCTCAGGCGTTATCGTAATCAGCGGCCACAAGTCCAGCGAGCGATCGTTGAGCAGGTGTTCCTCAAGATGGCTCTCCAGGATCCACTGCAACTGAATGCCGCGTCGTCGTGCGGCCTCGCGAATCAACTCGACCACGGGTCCTGTCGGCTGTCCGTCGGCGCTTCGTGTCTGAAAGGGCGGGTCAAGCTGCCAGCCAATTCTGTACACTCGGCGGTCAATGGGCAGTTGACGGATAGTGAAAAAAATAGCGAATCCGGCTGCGCACACCAGGAATGCTGCTACGTTTCGCAAGGTAAGTGGCGAGCGTATGGACTGCTGATTACGCCGGATTTTCATCAAAACTCCATGAGAGGGGCTTGCGGCGTGGGGAGATTCTCCGTTGTCTGCACATATGGTTACACGCCACATTCTGATTGTTGAGCCGGCACACGCAGCGGCGCTATCCGAAAATCTCCGGGTTTTGGCATGGGCGGCTACTGGAGTAAGGCGAGGCCCTCTCCTCGCGTGTCTAGAGCCCTATCGCGGCCGATTCAGATCCGTAACGAAGTGGCTTCATTCCGGAATCGACTGCGTCTACCCTGACACGCGACCCGTAGTATTACGGATACCGGTCCAGTGGTTCTATCCCTTTTAATGGACTCATGGACCTCGTGCCGCACAGAGGTCAGTGCTTGATGAGGTTCCAAAAAGGAAGGATGGATGGACCGAAAACGGATCGTACTGGCGGATGATCACCAGGAATTGCTGCAGGAAATACGACAGCTTCTGACTCCGGAGTTCCAGGTCCTGCGCACCGTTTCCGATGGGCTGGAATTGCTCGCTGCGGTGCGAGCTTGCAAGCCGGACGCGGTCGTCTCTGATATCAGGATGCCCGGACTGAACGGGCTTGAGGCTTGCCGCCAAATCGTTCATGAGGGTTTGTGTGGCGCGGCGATTCTTTTGACTATGTATGACGATGGACAACTGGTAACTAAGGCCATTCAAGCCGGGGTACGTGGATACGTGCTCAAAATCGATGCCGGGGGGGAACTAATTCCGGCGCTGAACAGCGTTCTCGCCGGGGGAACCTACCACTCCAGCGGTGTCCGCAGGCGCATGGAATAACCCCGCAAACCCGGCGAGACACGCGCTATAGTAAGGGCGTTACCTGGCGCCGCTTCGTGATATGCCTAAAACGCGTGTGCTGCTGGCGGACGATCACACCGTGGTCGCGCAAGCGCTTGAGGTTCTCCTCAAGCAGAGCTACGAGCTTGTCGGAACCGTGCACGACGGGCGATCTCTGTTAAAGGCTGTGGAGACGCTACGGCCTGATGTTGTGGTCACCGATATCTCTATGCCGCTGTTGAATGGCCTCGACGCCATCCGGCAGATCCGCCAACGGGACCCAAACGCGAAAATCTTGGTGCTGACGATGCATCGCGAGACGCAGTTGGCTGTGGACGCCTTTCGAGCCGGTGCACTGGGATACATGTTGAAGGTTTCTCCCGCCGAGGAACTGGTCGCCGCGATTAGCCAAGTGGCGCAAGGCAGAGCCTATGTCACTTCGCTCCTGTCGAAGGATCTGATCACGGTTCTTATCGAGGCCGGCGGTCGCGCGAAGAGTGGCGACTCGCCTTTGACCGCCCGCCAGCGAGAAGTCCTGCAGTTGATTGCCGAAGGAAAGACTATGAAAGAAGTAGCGGAAATCCTGAACATCTCGCCGCGGACCGCCGAATCCCACAAATACGAGATTATGCAAGTGCTCGGTGTCCAGACGACAGCGGAACTGGTTCAAAATGCGATTCGGCTGAGGCTGATCGGTGAATAAAGTATGGCGGCTAGGAACGCTTCCACCTGGATTGCCCGGGCGATCATCGCGCTGCTCATCCTCGGCTCGCTCCTAACGGTGGGCGTCACCTGGCTGTATTTCACGTGGCAGCGGGACGCGATCGAGAGCGAGATGTCCGGACAGATTGCGGCAGTGGCGGAAGCGAAGGCGCGGCAACTCGCCAACTGGCGCCGGGAAAGGCTAGGCGATGGCCGTGTGTTTGTGGCGTCCGTCACTATGAAAACTGTGCGGCGGGTGCTGGCACGCCACGCAGCAACGGATTCGGATCGGGCGGATCTTGTTGCTGAACTGCGCCAACTTGAGGAACAATTCCTCTATTCGGGAGCTTTCCTGGTGGACCGCGAGGGCGGAGTCCTTTTACGGTATCCTGCCGATCGCCAGGCGCCATCCCACCTCGGGGAATGGGCCCGCACTGGTTCACTGACTGACGAAGTGAAACTCGAGGATCTTTACCTTGACTCTCATGCGAAGCGGCCGCTCATGGCCCTCATCGTTCCCGTCCGCGGATCAGGCGCGATCGTGCTTGAGATCGATCCGTCCCGATTCCTCTATCCCTATCTGAATTCAACACCTGCACCGGGCAGCAGCACCGAGACTCTTCTGGTTCGGCTTGAAAACGACCGGGAATACATTTATCTGAATGATCTGCGCTACCACCCAGGAGCGGCACTAGTCTGGCAGCGGCCTATACCAAGCGGACTCACAGCGCATGCCCTCGAGTCCGAACAGCAGCTCAAGTTGGTGGACTATCGGGGTATTCTCGTTCTCGGCACCATTCGCCCCGTTCCGGAGTCTCCCTGGTTGCTTCTCGCCAAAATTGACGTCGCCGAAGTCGACGCGCCCGTGCGGCGGCTGGGTTGGGAAATGGCGCTGATTGCGGCTTCCATCGGAATTGCCAGCGCATGCGTGATGGTAGTGGTCTGGCGCGAGCAGCACGCGCGGATACATCGTGAACGGGATGCCTGGTACCGCGCCGCGGCGAACGATACCCCGGCCTACCTTTGGATGACGACGCAGGAAGGGGCGAACTCATTCATCAATATTCCCTTGGCGCGGTTTCTCGGCACCGACCCAGAGGTCCTCTCAGGAGATTGGGCGGATTTTCCGCATCCGGATGACGTTAAACGCGTTCGCTCCACGTTTCTCGACAGCGTTGCGGCCCGGCGGGAGTGGGTTGCGGAGTTCCGAATCCGGCGGTTCGACGGCCAGTACCGGTGGGTAATAGGCCAGGCGCTGCCTCGGTATTCGCCGGAGGGGCTGTTCCTGGGATATGCCGGCTCCTTCATCGATATCACCGGCCGGCGGGAGGCAGAACGACAATTGCGAACCGCCAATGCCGCGCTGGAGACCGAGTTGGCGGAGCGCACAAGGCACGAACTGGAAATAGAGTCCTTGAGCGCGCGCCTGATCAATGCGCAGGAGGAAGAGCGTGGACGACTGGCGCGCGAACTCCATGACGACCTGTGTCAGCAAATTGCTGCTCTGAGTATCGCGATGGGCACGCTGAAGCGCCAGGTCCCTGAGAACCAAGTCGAGTTACGAGGTCAGACTGACCGGATTCAACAAAAGCTGGTTCAGACGGCCGAGGCTGTTCGGCGCATCTCCCACCAACTGCATCCGGCAGTACTGGAGCATTCGGGACTTGCATCGGCCCTGCGGGCATATTGCGAAGAGTTTGGGTCGTTGACGGGTATTCGGGTAAAACTCGAAACGGACGGCCATTTCGATGGGATTTCGCCTTTTGTCGCCCTAAATCTTTACCGCATCACGCAGGAAGGTCTTCAAAATGTCGCGAGACATGCCCGGACCGAAGAAGCTAGCGTGAGCCTGCGGCAATCCGCCGAATGTCTATGCCTGACAATTGCGGATAGGGGAGTGGGGATGGAATCGGTTGAAGCGTCCTCTTCGGGCGGACTAGGCCTGCTCAGCATCAAGGAACGCGCCCGGTTGATCGGCGGCTCGGTCGATATTTCGACCGGGCCGAAACGGGGCACGTCCATCTTTGTGAGAACTCCTCGAGATGCGGCCGGCACGGGTCAGACCGCTAGAGTTTCTGTTTGAGCAGAGATCCTGGGAGTTGACCAGCCGAAGACTCAAAGTCGTTAGGCGCGATCACTCTGAACCTTGCGGCGTCCATCGGAGTGCCGATTTCGATGACAAGTAAACGGACTGAATGGAAAAAGACGATCTGACGGAGCCGTTTCGCGTCCGCGGTCCGTTTACGCCACCCTACCTCTTCCTGGGCTTTGACGGTGGTTGCTGAAGCCTGGGAGTTACAGGCTCCGGCACGGGATCAATCTGAATGCTGGCGGTCCCGTCCGCGGAGGGCTGGATGGCCACACTGAAACGCCCGCTGGCGTCGTCGTAACTCAGTGGACCTATCGAGCCGGTCACCGCAGTTAGAATGGGCGCGACGAACGGAGCGTAGCCGATGACCGTACGGGAAGCTTCGCCTGATGCAAATACGATACTCAGGTGCACCGAGCCATCGTCGGTCAGCGTGGGAATGCGCTTCTTGCCCAGTGTTACGAACTGGCCGGTATCCCCGATCACCGCGATACCCGACTTTCCTATGGGCGCCACCACCAGGTAGAGCGATGAGCCGGTGATGGTCTCGTTAATGACGTCTGTGGGCAAGACCACCCGTCCGCTATTGTTGAAATAATCGTACACGTAGGCGGATGCGTTCCAGCCCAGGTCTGAGACGGCGAAGCTGAACTGGTTGTTGGCGGCGGATTGCGGATAGGCAAACACATAGTGCGCCCTCAGCCCACTGAAATCCGTATAAGTGGAAGACACCATCGGCGCGGACTGCAGGGATGCGGAGTCGTTCAGGAAGGTGGCATCCACCGGCGTGATGGGCGCGTCGGGCTTCACGATTACGCCATCCTGCCGCACCGCGTGCAGTACGTTCGCGGTGCTGAGCGTGCCGATCCTGTCACCTAACCCGATGGGGCCGGCGGAAAGCGTGGCTAAGAGCAGATTGGACGTTTCGGTGCTCATGAGCACGTCGGCAAACGGCCATGCTCCCACCGCGCCAATCAAGCGCGAAGAGTACAGGAAAGGGGTCCACTTGTCGGGGTTGAAGCGATCGTTGGCGCCGCGGATGGTAGTCAGGTTGCTATATTTGGAACTCTGCATCACGTGGCGTGTGGTGGGCATGCAGTATTGCATGGTGAGACCGGACTGCGCCAGGGCTGAGGCCATTCCGCCCAGAAACGCCTCCGGGTCGGCCAGATCGATGGCGGTCTGCGCCTGCGCCGAAAGCCAGTCCTGTTCATAGGTGGTCACACCGGCGCTTTGCAGATAGCCGGCCACCATACTCCAGTACGCCGGATCCGTGGAGACATTCCCGGAGATGGCATATTGCTGGCGGTAGGGACTGCTCGGGTCGATCCATCGCGCATGCGTAATCAGCGGGATCCCCAGACTCTGTTGGAAGGCCGCCAGACTGGAGCCGAATAGATCGGAATCAGCCGAGTATTGATAAAATCCGTCAGCCGAATCGGCCCATTGCGCCTGCGGGCCCTTAGGGTAGAACCAGCTATCCAACTGCAGATATCCCAAACCGATGCCACGCTGGTCAAAATCCGCCTTCACTGCACTGAGGGTATCGATGTAAGAGAGCTTGCCTTCCATGTGGTAGTAGTAAGTGGCGCCATTGTCGGTCCAGTAGCCGAGGCGGTTCAGGCCGGTGTCGCTGTCGTTCGCCGGCCGCGATTTTCCCTGCAGGGCCGACAGCGCCTTGCCCCAGGTACCGAACGCGCGATTGATTCCGCGGTCGATCACCAGGAGCGTGCGATGGCTGAAGCCCTGCGGCACCGACGTGATCTGCCATGCGAGGAGCGTGCGATGGCTGAAGCCCTGCGGCACCGACGTGATCTGCCATGCGAGTCCGCTCTGAATGGCGCCGCTCGAAGTCTGCGACAGGCTGGCCACCATGAAATTGGCCGCCGGCGAAATGATGAAGGTGTCGGCGTTGGAATCGAAGAAAGCCCAGGGACTCTCTTCCGCCAGGGTGCTGAATGTGGGCGGCGCGAAGGTGCCACTGAATGCAACGTGTTTTAAGCCGGTTGGATATTGGCTCAGACTGGGGAAGGGAAAACTCGTGGTGGCGACGGGGTAACTGAGGGTGAACAGCACGCTGGTTTCGTTCGCATAGGTGCGGATGGCCGCGTGACGCTCCACAGTGGCGGTGAAATCAAAGGCAATTTCGCTGTAGGGGCCCACTCCATCCAGCCCCGAGGAAACTATCATGTTGGAAAGCGTGTGACCGATGTTACCGCCGAAATGCCAGGCGGGATTCGTCACTGAAATGTCATAAGTCCCGGCAGTATTAACTGACACCACCAGGCCCTGGGCACCCTGAATAGTAGTCGTAGTAGCTGCTCTGACAGGAGCTAGAAGGAGGGCTAAACAGCAAACGGAAAGCGAGACACAGCGAATTCGGACGGCGACGTGGCGACCCATAGGACGAGACCACCCTGTGATGAACAACACCATTTTACGACAGGGATTCCCCCGACGGAACACGGCAAACCGGGAATAGTTCCACAATCTTTGAGAGTGTTCCGGGCGGGATACAGTACTACCATAGGGGCTCTACCGGCAGAGGGCCGCCGCCCCGGCGATCCCCGCGTCCGACCCGTAACGTGCTAATACCAAAGGAATTTCCACCGCCCTCTGGTTAATTGCCCAACGCTCAAAACCGGCTCGAATCGACTGAAAAAACGAACTCATCAGCTCCGCCACGCCGCCTCCCACCACCATTACGTCCGGTTCCAGCAGGTCGACAATAGTACCCAACCAAACCGTTAAAAGATGGGCCGTCTCCTGTAAAATCTCGCTGGCCACAGCGTCGCCGGCTCGAAACGCGTCGCCCACATGCTCTGTCCGGACGGCTTCGAGTGCCCCGGCGAGCTCCAGAATTTGCGAATTCTCTCCGCGGGCCAGCCGTTCCCGCGTCCGCCTGGCGATGTTCGGGCCGGAAGCGTACGCCTCGATGCAGCCATGCTTGCCGCAGCCGCAGACGGGTCCCCGATAGTCGATAGTGACGTGGCCGCCCTCGGCCGCGCTACCGGTGCGGCCGTGGTAAATCCTGCGGTCGAACACAATCCCGGTGCCGATTCCGGTGCCCAGGATGGCGAAGAATACGTTGCGGTATCCCACGCCCGCGCCCCAAAGCGCCTCTGCCAGTCCGGCGGCGTTGGCATCGTTATCCACCCGCGCGGGGACTCCGAACGCCCGCTCGATTTCGGCCGCCAACGGGAAATTGCGCCAGCAGGGCACATTCGGCGGATTGAGGATGATGCCCGTGGCGGGGTCGAGAGGTCCCGGCGCGCAAATTCCGATTCCGGTCACCTGGGCGCGCGCTTCAGGCACGGCGGCGAAGATGGCGTTGACGGCGCCTTCCACGCTGGCGAACCCGCTTGCGGCATCGCCCGTGGACGCCATGGGGACACGCGATTTGTGCGTGATCTCGCCGCTCCCATCCACCAATCCCGCGGCGACTTTGGTGCCGCCGATATCCACTCCGATTGTCATTCCTGCCACGGCTATTCGATCCCCAGATTCTTTTGCATCTCTTCCAGCGAGCGGCCTGCGGTCTCCGGGTAGAACAGCAGCACGACGAAGAATTGCACCGCCATCATCACCGCGAAAAAGACGAAGGGCACGCCGCCTGATTTCGCCGCCAGCATGGGGAAGATGAAACTGATCAGGGCGTTCATGATCCAGTGGGTAAAGCTGCCCAGACTCTGCCCCTTGGCCCGGACGCGCGTGGGAAACACCTCGCTCAGGTAGACCCAGATCACCGCGCCTTGCGAGAAGGCAAAGAAGGCGATGAAGCCCACCAGGCACCAGACCAGCAGATCCTGATGCGCACCCATCAGGAAGATGGCCGCCACGCCCGCCAGTGCCACCGCCGTGCCCACTGCGCCGATCAGCAGCAACTTCTTGCGGCCCAACTTATCGATTACCGACATGGCCACCACCGTGAACACCAGGTTAGTAGCCCCCACTGCCACAGATTGCAGATCTGCCGACACCTTGGTGAATCCCGCTTTAGCGAAAATGTCGTTCAAGTAATAAAGGATGGCGTTGATACCGGAAAACTGGTTGAACATGCCGATGGAAACCGCCAGGAAGATGGGGAGGCGATATTTACGTTGGAAGAGCGGCTCATCGCTTGTCCCATGCCTCGCGTCGAGCGAGGCCACAATCTCCGCCAGGTCCTGTTTGTAGTTCTCGTCTCCGCCCTCGCGCAGCACCGTTTCGGCCTCGGTCACACGGCCCTGTCTGGCCAGCCAGCGCGGGCTCTCCGGAATGGTCAGGAGCAGCAGCAGAAAGATGGCTGCGGGAATAGCTGGCACGCCCAGCTTCCAGCGCCACTCGGCATCGCCCATCCCCATCGTGCCCACCATGTAGTTGGAGAAATACGCGAGCAGAATGCCGAAGACGATATTGAACTGGAAGAACCCCACCAGGCGGCCCCGCTTGCGCGGCGGGGCGATTTCGGCGATATACATGGGTCCCAGCACCGACGAGGCGCCAATGCCCAGTCCGCCGATGAAGCGCGCGAACACGAAAGCGTACCAGTTGAAGGCGAAGGCGCACCCCAGCGCTGAGATCAGGTACAGCACGGCGGTGATGCGCAGGCTGGCGCGGCGGCCGTACAGGTCGCCGGGAATGCCGCCGGTCAACGCGCCGATGATGGTGCCGACCAGCGCCGCGGAAACGGTCAGCCCGAGCGTGGCGTCGGTGAGCGAGTACTGCAGCCGCAGCGCTCCGGTAGCTCCGGCGATGACGGCCGTATCGAACCCGAATAGCAGCCCGCCCAGCGCGGCGACTATCGAGCTCTTCATCATGGTTCCGTTGCTCTTCATTTTGGGATTAGCCTCTTGGTACAACGCGCACGACGCGTGAGCCCCTCAACCCGTAGAAAACGATATACAGGTAGCAGAGAGCCGGCATCACGAACGCCGTGTGAATGCCGATGGAATCGGCCAGCGCGCCTTGCAGCACGGGTAACAGCGCGCCGCCCACAATCGCCATGATCAACAGGCCGGAGCCCTTACCTGTGAGCGGACCCAGGTCCGTGATGCCTAACGTAAAGATGGTGGGGAACATCACCGAATTGAACATGCCCACCAGAATCACGCTCCACATGGCGACGCTGCCGCTGGTTGCGACGGTGGTCCATACCAGGAGAGACGCGATCAGCGCCGCGCCGCCAAGCACTTTGCCCGGAGGCGCCTTCCGCAACACTGCCGATCCGATGAACCGGCCGACCATGGCGCCGCCCCAATAGAACGAGACGTAGCCGGCGGCGGCGCGCTCGGCATGGCGCCGCCCCAATAGAACGAGACGTAGCCGGCGGCGGCGCGCTCGGTGAGCCCGCCGATGTTCGGTTGCGAAAAATAATTCACCAGGAAACTGCCGATGGAGACTTCCGCGCCCACATACAGAAAGATGCCGGCGGCGCCCAACACCAGGTGGCGATGCTTCCAGATGCTGTCGCCCGCGCTGATGCCGTGGCTTTCTTCGATATCGGGGAGCGCCGGCAAGCGAAAGCGCGAGATGGCGGCGGCGAGAATAAATAGCGTGATGGCAATTCCCAGGTACGGCAGTTTCACCGCTTCGGCTTCGGCGGATTTCAGGCTGGCGACGGTGCCGTTGTGATCGGAGAGAATCAGCAGGCCGCCCAGGTACGGCGCGATAGTGGTGCCGAGGGAGTTGAAGGCTTGTGCCAGATTCAGGCGGCTGGATCCTCTGTCGGGCGGTCCCAGTTGCGCCACGTAGGGATTGGCCGCGACTTGCAAAAGAGTGATGCCCGAGGCCAGCACCCACAGCGCCGCCAGGAACAGGGGGTACGATGCCAGGGACGCCGCGGGTAGGAACATCAGCGCGCCCAACCCCATCACTCCCAACCCAACCACGATGGACATCTGGTAGCCAATGTGCGCCAGCACGCGCGAGGAAGGCGTCGCCATCAGAAAATAGGCCGAGAAGAAGGTGAACTGAATCAGCATGGTCTGCGTGTAATTCAGGTCGAACAGCGCCTTCAGATGCGGCACCAGAATATCGTTGAGTACCGTGACGAAGCCCCACATGAAGAACACTGTGGTGACAACGGAGAGAGCAAACCCTGTCTTCTGTTCCTTAGGCATGGGGAGCGCCAGTATAACTCCATTCATCCGAGTGGGCGGGCAACCGGCGACAAGATCGCCGGCGTTACCACAGGCACGAAGCGCTATTTTGATTTCGCCTGGAACAGCATGGGCGCGAGTTCCGCCAGATTCTGGCGCCAGAGCGGCCACACGTGGGCGTAGCCGGGAACTTCCACGTCTGTGAACGGAACGTTTTTCGATTTCAGCCACGTCTTGAACTGACGGTTGACCCCGTTGAGTCCGTCGTCGAGGCCACAGGCGATCCAGACCAGATGCAACGGGCCAGCGGACTTGGCGTCCAGGCCCGGGAAGTTCTTTTCGAAATCGGCGTCGGTCACGGGTGCTCGGCCGCGTCCGCCGCGGCCGCCACGGCCGGCCTCAGCAGGCGGCGCGGGATCGGCACGCGGCCACATGACAAAGGCGCCGCTGAAGGAACCGACGTAGGCGAAGCGGTCGATGTTGTGCAGGCCGGTATAGAGCGCCTCCGCGCCGCCCATGGAAAGACCGGCGATGGCTCGCTGGCTGCGATCCTTGGAAACGTGGTAGGCCTTTTCCACCTGCGGCAGCACTTCGTCCACCAGCGCCGAAGCGAATGCGGGAATCATGCCGGCGCCCATTGCGCCGCGCGGGCCGTCCGCCGTGCCATAGCCCAGCGTGTTGACCATGACCATAGATTTAGCCTTGCCCTGATTGATGAGATTGTCGAGAATGACGTTGGCTGCGCCGACATTCAACCAGGAGCCAGCCTCATCGCCCAGGCCGTGCAATACGAAGAAAACGGGGTACGGTTCTTTGCGCTTGGAATCGTAATTGGGCGGGGTGTAGACGTAGAAATCGCGATTGTCGCCAATGAGCGCAGAGTGATAGAAGTGATGCGCGACGGTGCCGCGCGGGCCTTCGGCGGGCTCCCACACTACCGGGCCAGGAACGTGAACCATGCTTTCCCCGACGCTGCCGAAGGAAGTCTTGAGTTGCGAATTGGCGGGATCCGGGAACGATGCGCCATCCACCGAAAACGAGTAGGTATAGATGTTGGGCTTCAGCACGTCCGTTGTCGCGCTCCAGATGCCCTGATCGTCCTTCTGCATCGCCAGGCGCTGCCCGATTCCGGTAACGGCAACCTCCTTGGCGTTGGGAGCCCGGAGGCGAAATGTCACTTTGCCATCCTGCGACACGTCGGGGGAGCGGAGTGCCGGGCCGCGGCCGGGTTGTGCCGCCAGGCTCCAACAGAGCGCGGCGGAGAGTACGGCTGTTCGAAACGTGGAAAGCCTCATGAGAATTCACGTTTACTCCCTTTCGCCGCATTCCGCAAGTGCGAACGCAATTCCGGCGAGCTGGCCGTGCAATGAAGGTCTCAGCATGCCTTACCGAAACGGGATGTCGACCGCCCCGCAAAACGGGATGAAAAAACGGCGGTTGGTAGCGCCGGCGGTCTCGCCACCGGTTGCACTCGCCGACCGGCGACAAGATCGCCGGCGTTACCGTCTGTAGTTAGAAGTACGTCGCATCCGCTTTCTTCCATGACTTTCAACAGTTCACTATCAGAGGCGCGGGCGTGCCTTGATCAAAAAGAATGAGCATCGACCGTTTGAACTGGAAGCTGAACGGAAGGCGGGACGACGAACCACTCCATAACTTCTTCGATGCTCGCGCCAGACTCGAAGCTCTCGAACACCGTCGAAACCGGCGCCGGGTGCCTCTAAGGAGGACTCACACTTTTCAGAAGCTGAATTTCAGCGCGAGCTGAATTTGGCGCGGTGGCAGTTGATTCTGGACAATGCCGAACGTGGGATCGTTCACGATGCGGCCAATCAGGTTGTAGTTCGGGTGATTGGCCAGGTTGAAGAATTCCGTCCGGAATTGCACGTTGCTGTGTTCCGTCACGCGAAAATTTCGCGCAATCGTGAAGTCCAGGTTCACCAGGTTGGCGCCGGTCATGCTGTTCCGCGCCACGTCGCCGAAGGACGCGATCGGCTGGACAAAGGCCGCGGTGTTGAAGTAGCGGGAGGTGCTCCGCTGGCCGGCCGGCAGGTTGGGGTCGGTGTTCTGGCCGGAGGCTGTGAGCACATAGTTGGGACGCACCAGGATGCCGCCGCTGCCCCCGCCGATATTGATGGGGTCGCCTTTGTAGTTGATGGTATAAGGAAAGCCGGTCTGCAACTGGAGCACGCCGGTGACCTGCCAGCCGCCCAGGATGGCAGCGGGCGTGCCGTTGGCCAGAAGCTTCTTGCCTTTGCCGAACGGTAGTTCATACACCATGGAAGTGACCCAGCGCAATTTGGTATTGAAGTAAGCCGGGCTGCGGTCGGCCGCGAGATTGAAGGAATTCTGCGGCGGCGAATTCTCATCGCCGGTGATGCCGCCGGCATTGCGGTACTGGGGCGCGTTGGTGAGAGCCTTCGACCAGGTGAATGAACTGAGCAGCGAAAACCCGGACACGAACTTGTGCTCGCCACGCACCATGAGGGCGTGGTAATTGCTATGCGCGGAGTGCGGGAAATAGTTAATGGTGGTCACCGGGACGACCGTGGCGGTGGCGGGAAACGCCAGGGCGGCCTGCACCGCGGGCGCGGGCGCCAGAGTGAGGCCGAAGTAAGGCCGTTTGGCCACAGTCCCAGGCAGGGAATTGTTGACCTGGACGTTCTGCTCCAGGTGCACGCCCGACGTCCCCAGGTACCCGATCTCAAACACGGTATCGGCGCCCATACTGCGCTGAATATTGAAACTCCACTGCGGCGAATACGGTGTGCCCTGGTGCGGATCGATGGCCGCCGCCTGAATGGAAGCGCTGCCCACAATGGCCGGAGAAAAAACGTTGGTGAGGGAATATTGCGGGACGTAGGCGTTCAGCGTCAGTGTCTGATTGTACGTAGTGGGCAAGGACTGTGCGAGTTTGAGGAGCGTGTTGTCGTCCTGAGTGCCGTAGTAGAGTCCGCCCCCCGCGCGGATCACGGTCTTGCTGTTGAGCGACCAGGCCACGCCCGCACGCGGACTGAAGTTTTTCCAATTGGTGTTGGCGCACGGGGCCGGATATCCGTCCCTGCCGCAGACGAACAGTGTCGGGCTGTAGACGCCCGTCTTACCCATGGCGAAGATGTCCATAGGTGAGGGAGCGGTGCTGAAATCGATGGACGACATTTGATGGCGGATGTCGACCAGGGGCGGGGAGACCTCGTAGCGCAGGCCCAGATTGATAGTCACAGCGGGAGCCACGCGAAAATCGTCCTGCACGAAGGCGGCGTAGTTTTTCTGGCGGCCGTCGATGCGGTTAGGGCCCAGTGTGCGCACGGCAGTCTGCGGCAGTCCCAGCAGCGCCGAAGCCAGGGCATCGCCGCTATGGTCCGTGGCTTTCGGCGCCGCGGCGGTGGCGTTGGTGTAGCCCTGGGTGAAGGTCATCGAGCCCAGCGGGTCGGCATATTCGAAGCGGACATACTGGAAAGCATCGAACTCGCCGCCGATTTTCAGCGAGTGGCGGCCCAACTGCCAGGCGAAGATGTCCCAGAGTTGATAAACGTTGTCGCGCGATTGCGCAATGCCGCCGGGGCCGGTGGCGTTGTAAGGGCCTGCGCCGCCGAAGTTGAGCTGGCCCACAATGAAATTCGGCAGCGCCGTGTCAGTCCCGCCACTGGAGAACTGCGGCTCCGGCAGTCCATACAGAAAGTTCAATCGGCTGAAACCGAGCCGCAGGTCGTTCACCTTGTTGGGGGAAACAACCTGCGAGAACCCAACCGCCGCATTGCGGGGGATGGCGTTATCGAGGCCGGCGCGGCCGGGCAGCGTGCCCGGTACCGCGGCGTCCTCGGTAGCTCCCGAGTAGCGGGAGAAGAGGCGCAGTTTTTCCGATATCGTGTAATCCACGCGGGCCGAAGTGTTGTCGTTAGTCTGCCGCAACACGTCAGTGGTATCGATAAACAGGTTGCCAGGAAGGTTCGGCAGAGGCAGAGCGTTCATGGCCGCGGACGCCAGCGGGTTGATCCGCGCGGCGGGGATGACGTTGCCGGGGAACGGTGTACGCGCCCCGTTTACGAGGGCGATGCTGGGATCGTAGATGACGGTGGTGGCGATCTCTTCCGAGAAATCGCCGGTACGCTGCAATTTATCGGGCACGGCAACGGTGGTAAGGTTGGCGGCTGCCTGCCGCACGCGCAGTCCTTCATAAGTGAAAAACGCGAAGAGCTTGTTCTTCATGATGGGCCCACCGAGCATTCCCCCGAACTGGTTGCGCCGGAACTCCGGGACATCCGGAGAGGTGGTGAGATTGAACGGGCGTGCGTCCAGAACGTTGTTGCGCAGGAAGTCCCAACCCGCGCCATGCCATTGGTTGCTGCCAGACTTGGTCAGCACGTTGATCTGTCCGCCGGAGGCTCTTCCGAATTCGGCGCTGTATTGGGCCACCTGCACCTGAAATTCGGCGATGGCGTCGACCACCGGCACGTAACTGAGGGCGTTGTAATCGGGGTCAGTATTCATCACGCCGTCCAGCAGGTATGCGGAATCGTTGGTGCGCTGGCCAGCCACGCTCAGGCCGCCGGTCTCGCCCTGGCGCAGAGAGTTCTGCTGCACCGCGATTCCGCCGCTGCTGGTCCCCGGCGAGAGCAGCGCCAGTTGCAGGAACTGGCGTCCGTTGAGCGGCAGGGCTTTGACCTTCTCCTCGCTGATCACTGTGCCTTCGGCGACGGAGGCCGCGGTGAGCGGGGACACTTCGGCGGTCACCTCCACGGACTCGGCAATCGCTCCGAGGGAGAGCGCGATGTCCAGCGAAGCGGATTTCGCCACTTCCAGATGGATACGCGAATCCTCCGCTGTTTTGAAACCCGGGGCGGTGACGCGGATTGAGTAATTACCCGGCGGGAGCAGGTCGAAGCGGTATACACCCTCCGTAAGACTGAGGCTGTTGCGGACTTCCGTAAGACTGAGGCTGTTGCGGACGGCCCCGGTGGCCTGATCGGTGAGTCTGATCTGCGCGCCTGCGACGCCGAGCCCGGTAGGGTCTGCCACGCGGCCCGCCAGAACAGCGGTCTCGTTCTGCGCGAAGGCGGCGCCGGCACACACGCAGAGGAAAATGAGCTTTCGCATTTTGGTCCCTCAGGCTAGCACGCGCCTGTTTGGACTGGATTACAAATCGGTTGCGGATTGATGTCAATGGGTCGCGCCAAAGTGTTCACATCTGCCTAATGGTGCCGCGGTGAGCCGAACAGTTGTCGACGATCCAGAAGAGCCGGCGAGCATCATTATTGTACGGTGGCCGAGTCATCACCTACCCGACGAGGCGGTCAAAGGGTTGGATGCCGTTCTGGGTCTCGCAGCGGCCAAAGATCCTGGCATTGTGGGCGTCCAGACCGGCGATGTAGGTCCAGGCGCCATACCGAAAGTACTCGTGCTCAGCCTGCATCGTGCCACGAGGGCGGCAAGCACGCGTAGGGTGTTTGCGTCGGCGGGCTTGAATGCTGGTTGTCTCGTCCGCAGAGATCACGAACTCGTCATCCCGCAAAGGCTTGCCATACCAGGCGCGGGCATGCACATCAAGAATGCGACCGGCTTTGACGGCAAAGTTGGGATCGCGCGGGAAGGTCCAGCTACGGTGGTACCAGGGCCGAATGGCATCTTGATGCAACCAACGCAGCGTGCTGCCGCTGATGAATGCCACCAAGCCTGATTGACAAACCCTCTCGCGCCAGATCCGTCGTACTCCAGCGAGACAGCGGCAAGTCATTCGTGGCTGGGAGTTCAGTCAGGCGTTCGAGAAGAAGCGTTTACGCCACTCCCGCTAAGAGTCGCCGCTCCATCGCCCAGAAGCATTGGGGATAGCGATTCCCCAGCGGACTGCGACGCAGCCAAGGATTAGAACCTGTGAAAAAAAAGGGCGGGATCCTCCGGGTGTACACTTGGTTCAGGGCCTTACTGGGCGAAAATGGAAAATTCTGGTTCCCTTGAGCCCCGTATTTTTTAGTTTCCACCGCCGGGTCTAATCCCTTCGCCTTTCAGGCGAATAGCTTCCAGCAGGTTT
>OKRF01000521.1:41318-50824 GCA_900290315.1 Candidatus Sulfopaludibacter sp. SbA3
CCGCCAGCCCAACCTACCGGCTTTCAGCCGGTAGTCGTTTAGTTGCAATGAAGCGTGCCGGATGTAGTCTTCTGCTTGCGGAATCTGGGGGCAAACGTTTCGGGTTCAATCGCGTATGTTTATTGGGAGGCTCGCGTGAACGCTACGCCCGAGAACCGATACGCGCTGCCGTCGTTTCTGCTGCTCGCGGGTCTAGCCGCTTTAGCTCCCCCGGCGTGTGCGCAGAGCACGCCCATTTGTGCTCCCTCAGTTGACGTACAAGCGGCGCTCGCCCAAGTTCCTGGCAACCAAACAGCGGACCAATCCAAGTACGATTTCCTGCAAGCGCGCCGCTCCGCCATTCGCACCCTGATGCAACGCTATCCCGGCAACGTTTTCGTTCAGCGCGCGTACATCGGCGACATAGCGAATTGGAACACTCCAGCGGACCGCCTCAAAGTGATCGCCGAGTACCAGGCCCTGCACGAACAGCGGCCTGACGATGGCTACATCTCGTATCTTTACGGCACAACTCTTCTGGGCAGAGACACACCGCTGGCCATCAAGCTACTCACCGCCGCACTCGGAGAGGCCCCGAGCTTCGCCTGGCCTCATTTGCAGTTGGTCTCCATATACTCCGCGCCGAATTTCCTCGACAAGGCCAAAGCCATTTCTCACGCCAGAGCATTTCTTTCCGCCTGCCCGCCGGCCCTGGAGGGCTACGCTACGATTGGCGGGCTCGGCGACAGCGATTTGATTCGCCAAGCCGGATCGCAACTTCGCCAGATCATCCAGCCGCGCACGGATGCCGACGCTCTGGGTGCGTATTCCATTCTCTGGCCGCTTGAATTTGCTTCCCATCCTCCCGCCGAATACGACGCGCTGCGTAAACAGGTTGCCGTCGACGTGGTGCATCTCCGCGCCCTGAATCTGGAAAACGTACGCCAGTGGTGGGGCGCCCTTCAGGAAGGCTACAAGCTCACAAATGACGAAAAGCAGTCCAATTGGGCGACCGATCAAAGCGCCCACCGCTTCCCTTCCAATTCGAACCTGCCGGAACGTACGCAGTGGTACCAGGATCATGCGTATCCGGGCTCTGACGCCCCAAAAGACAGGAAGAAGACTTATTACAGCGATCTCCTGAAGCAAACGGATGCCTGGATCAAGCAGCGCCCCAATTCCTACGCTATTTGGCTAGACCGTCTGCAAGCTCTCGACAATCTCGACGATTCGCCAACTGCGGAAGTGGAATCCTGCGTAACTAAGATGCTTGCGTTAGCGCAAGCTGACAAGGGCCCTGAGCGCCTCGACTCCGTAACGGATTACCAGCTCCTCTTCGCCCTTTACAACAAGAAACTCAAACCCCAGCTCCAGCTTGAACTCGCCCAAAAGGCACTGGAGCAGCGCGCCCTAGAATTCGCGCGGCCCCCCGACGACCGCTACTCCTCGAAGATGGTTCTCGAGGATGGCACTTTCTGGCGTCCGTATTGGAAATTCTCAGCGTATTTCTACCAGGCGGATGCCTATGTGCGCCTGAAGCAAGCCGGCGCCGCGCAGGAAATTCTGGTGCAGGCGGATGCGGCGCTACGCGCCCTCAAACCCCAGATCAACGACAAGGACGAGTTCCGAAAGGCTTACACCGGTCAGGAATCCTCATATTGGCTCGCCGAGGCGCGCCTGGCGGAGTTGGAGGGCCACCAGCTCGATGCCATGGCATATTACCAAAGCGCCTTGCTCGCCCGCCTGGATTCCGGGAGCGTTCCTGCCCCCGGCGAAAAGGACGACCTCGCCCAGGATGCTCACCGGCTTTGGGCCAGCCTCGGAGGTTCGGACGAGAGCTGGAAATTCTGGTACACACGCCGCGCCGATGCAATCGCAGCTCAAAACCATCTCACTTGGGAGAGCGTCCAGGACCCGCTGCCTCCCTTTCAGTTGGCCGACTTGCAGGGCAAGACCTGGCAGCCCTCCGATCTGAAGGGCAAAGTAGTGTTTCTAAACTTCTGGGCCTCCTTTTGAATGATCTGCCGCGCGGAGTTGCCTCGCCTGCAAAAACTGATCGAGCAATATAAAGATCGCAAGGACGTGGTGTTTCTCTCGCTGAACATGGACGATAACCCGGGGCTGATCGGTCCGGTCTTGGCGGAGCAAAAACTCACGCTCACCGTCCTGCCCGCCTACAGCTATGCAAGCGACACGCTGAAGATCGACGTCATTCCGCAGAACTGGATTGTTGGCCCGGACGGCGTCATCCGGCTGAAAGGCATCGGCAGTTACGCTTCCATTGAAAAGTGGGAGCCGGGCATGAAAGACGCCATTGAAAAGGTCCGCTCGTCCGGGGCCACCCCGGGCTCCCCACAGTAGAACAGCGCAGAACGTATCGGCCAATGCGCCGCCGATTCTCCTCCGGCGGCGCAGCCTTCTCATGAAGTCTTACGACACGTTCTTGGAAAGGTTTCCCCAAGCCGAAGGCGTAACACCAGTCACGCCTCTCTCTCCGTATCCAATCGCCAGGAAAAGTAGATCTCCGCTCGAGCCGTCCGAGGAGCGTCTTGTCCGGGTGCTGCTTCACGAGGACCGGTGTTGGAGACGGCCAAAGGCTACCCAGTCTTGCGTCGTCCTTCGAATTCATCGATGGCGTTAGTTAGCGTCCGCTTCCCAGTCTTCCGGAGTGTAGATGACGTAGGGATGCCGCGGTGCCTCAGCAATTCCACGAACGCCAGCCTCTCCCAGCCAAGCTCGCTGGCGGCTTTGCCGGCAGTGACCTTGCAATCGGCGAAAAGGGCTGGCCAGACGGTCGTGTTTAGTCGCGGACCCACAGCGCAGCCAAGCGCGCATAAAGCGAGCGGCGTCCGGTCGTCGGGATAGACGCCAAGCTTTCGTCGTCTGCCAAACCACTTAAGCGTCAGGCGGAGTTTCCAGCTAGCTGGCCTTCAGCAGGCACATCCGCCGGGCGGCGCGGCGGGCCTTCAGCCGTTCATTGGCCTTCTTCTGCTTTTCCGCGGACACGACCGACTGGCATGCGTCGCAGCGTTTCCTTATTCTGGATCGCGTAACGAAATCCGCGCCGCACCGGCGGCACTGCTTGGTCATTGTCTCCTCGAGCGGGAGAATGCCGGGCTTCTTAGGCAGCAGATGAGAGTAATGGAAATCGCAATGATTCATGTCAGGCACCTCGTGTGTGTGGGCAACCAAACCAGTTCATGACCAGGATAAAGCCCCGCTGAAGCGGGTGGACTTTGGGGCATATGCCCCATCAGTGTTTCCCCGTGGTTCATATCACGACACCTCCGGTTCATGCGCCGCCTCCCCGCAGTCCTTCGGCAGCACTGACTATCTGCTTTACCGATAACGACTTTCGCGGTACGAGCGGGCTCAGTCTGGAGCCCCTGCACCACCTGTACCCGACTGGAACTGTCATGGTTCTCACATAGACTTTGCACGCCACCCGCCGAACTCAGGCAGCGCTCGGGGCTGCAGGGCGGTACAACTCGGTCGCGCCCAGCAGTTCCCAACGTAAGTGATTGATATAAAAGATGAGAATCGGCTCTGAAAATACTTCTCGGAACTTTTCGTGTACCCGGTCTTCCCATCCCTCGGTAAAATATGGTTTCGGATCCATATCCTTGGCGAAGAAACCGTTTTCGTGCGGAACGCCAAGAGAATCCAGCACGGCGGTAATCATGTCCAGGTGTGATACCAGCACAGCCTGGGAGAGGTCTTTCGCAAAATCTTCGTCCGGTTCGGAGATGCGCGCCCAAAACTTCGGAACCGACTTTCGCAAGAGTTCGGTATTCACTTTGGAGAGGTGAGCCCGCACCTTGAAACCCTCATAAATCTGGTAGGTTTTCAGCTTCCCGATAGAAATGCCGCGGATGAGTTGTCCAAACGCTTCCTGGCCCAAGCCCAGGTACACATCCGTTATTTGCATATAAAGTGTCAGCGTATCACGGCCGGACCTCTCTGCGGAGGTGCGGGTCCATATATCTTCGGGCAATTGCGATCGCCGGCGGCCGCTTTTTGCCGCTAGTTCGGTCTCAAATCTTCATCCTGCAAGAGTTTCCACTCCGAATACGGTAAAATAAATGGGTTTGGACAAAATGGGAAACGTAATCATCCTGGGATCCCAGTGGGGAGACGAGGGCAAGGGGAAGATCGTCGACCTCTTCTCGGACCGGTTCGATATCGTCGCGCGCTATCAGGGCGGACATAATGCGGGCCACACGGTTTTCATCGGCGAAAAGAAGTTCGTCCTGAAATTGATTCCCAGCGGCATCTTGCGGCCGGGGAAGCAGGCGGTGATCGGCAACGGTCTGGTGATCGATCCCGCGGCCCTCCTGGCGGAGATCGAGTCGCTGGAATCGGCCGGCGTCGAAGTCACGCGCAACCTTTTCATCAGCAATCGCGCGCACGTATTGTTCCCCTCGCATCGCATGATGGAGCGGATGAGCGAAGGTCGTCCGGGACGCGTCTCCATCGGGACCACCTCGCGAGGCATCGGGCCCTGTTATGAGGACAAGATCGCGCGGCGGGGCACGCGCATCGCCGATCTGCTTAATCCCCCGGTCTTCCGCCGTCAGTTCGATTCCGTCATGCAGGAGAAGGCGGAAATCGCGCGGGCCCTGGACATCTACGAGGAACTCGATCTGTGTGCGATCCGCGCTCAGTACGAAGCCTTCGGCGAGCGCATACGGCCCATGGTGCGCGACACCGCCATGCTCTTGAACCAGGCCATTGCCGCGGGCAGGAGCATCCTGTTCGAAGGCGCGCAAGGGAGCATGCTCGACATCGATCATGGCACTTACCCCTTCGTGACTTCTTCCAGTGCCACGGCGGGCGGCGCCTGCACCGGCACGGGCGTTCCCCCGACGCGCATCCACGGCGTGATCGGCGTCTCCAAGGCCTACATCACGCGCGTGGGTGGCGGGCCGTTTCCCACCGAGGCCCTGGACCACGACGGCGAAGAGATTCGCAGCCGGGGCAAGGAGTTCGGCGCGGTGACCGGACGCCCCCGGCGCTGCGGCTGGTTCGACGCGCCGCTGCTGCGCTACACCGCCGCCATCAACGGATTCGACAGCATCGTCATCACCAAGCTCGACGTGCTTGACACCTTCGATCGCATTCCCGTCTGCGCCGGATATCGCGCGGGCGGGCAGGATATCTGCGAGATGCCGCCCACGGTGGACGAGATCGAAAAGCTGGAGCCGGTCTACGAATGTCTCCCGGGATGGCAGACCTCCACCTTCGGAATCGATTCCTACGATGCCCTGCCGGCAAAGGCCAAGGACTACCTGGCCTTTCTGGAAAGCCGCACCGGAGTGGAGATAGGCTCCATTTCCACGGGACCGGAGCGCAATCAAACCATCGTACGCGCCGGCTCGCGATTCCAGAGTTTGGTGGGGTGAGCTTTCGGGAAGTCAGGGAGAGGCGGCCGGAAGCCCCGCGAGGGCCCGGAGCGCGGAGCGCACAGAGCTGGGATACTGACGCTCGCCTCGATCCTCGCCGGCCGCCCTGCGATGAGTGCCACACCGGGACCGGCGGCGGCATGACGCAGAGAGCATCGGACTACGCCGTGGTACCGATGACGCGTGCCGAGCGCCGCGAGTATCACGACATCGGACGCGAGTCCTTCGCTACGAAATGCGGCTTGGACTTTGTAGGCCTGTGCAACGAGCTGCGGGAGGAGTAGAAAGCCCGGCATCAGCCCAAAAGATGTTCGCAATTTGCTTGTATTCTTGTTCGCGTTCTGCTAGTATGCTCATGTGAACCTGATCAGCAGGCGCGGATTGACGCAAGCGGCGAAAGCCCAACGGGTCGACAGCGCAACGGTCGCCGAACTGGATCTCTGGTACAAAACAACACGCGCCGCATGGACGAATCTTTTGGACGTGCGTCAGAATTTTGGCAGCGCCGATCAGGTGGGCCACTTGTTGGTGTTCAACATTCGCCACAACCGTTATCGCCTCATCGCGTTCGTGGCATACCCGAAACAGACGCTCTACGTGAAGGCTCTCCTGACCCACAAGGAATACGAACGAAAGGAATGGATGAAATGGGCGTAACTACTCTCAACCCCGCAAAATACGGCCGACTCTGCGCGGACGTAATTCCCAAAGTCATCGAAAGCGATGCCGAGTTTGATCGCCTGGCCGCCAAGATGGAAGAGCTGGATCGCAAAGCCAGCCAAACCCCGGAAGAAGAAGCCCTTTCCGCGCTTCTCATGAAGCTCATTCAGGATTACGACGATCTGCACTACCCGCTCCCTCCAAGCCCCCCACACCAGATCATCCAATACCTGATGGACCAGCGAGACTTAAAGCAGGCGGATCTCTTGCCCATCTTTGGCAGCCGTAGCGTCGCGTCGGAGGTCGTTACCGGCAAGCGAGCGCCGAGCAAAGCCCACATCCGCAAACTCGCCGAATTCTTCAAGGTATCGCCCGCGCTATTCATCTGAGTTCGGAGCACTCCACCCGAGCTACGCCAACATACTGGATGGCCCATCACGCGCCAGATCCGCGGATTGCTCAACGCCAAAGCATCGCCTTGCGTAGCCAGTTGAGTATTTCCTGGAGTGCGGCCCCGGAGCGCATTTCCTCATAAGACTCACCTTTCACCTTCGGAGGCACGACATCCCAGCGTCGGCGGCAAAAGAGATTCGCGGGCAGCTTTTCGCGGTTGAGAGGCCGGGCAGCGCGTAGGTAGGAGGTTGGCACGGGAGTGCGAAGCGCGAATCCGACAGCAGTAGTTCCCTCGACTTCCTGTCTTATGCCAAACTAATACTGTGCGGCTGATAGCCCTGTTCGCCATCTTCGGCTCCGTCCTGGCAGCTCAGGACCTGCGTGAGATTGTCCGCCGGGCTGTGGAACTCGACGCCAGAGACGTGCAGCAGGGGCGCGGCTACACGTTTCAAGAGCGGCGCGAACAGCACGAACTGGATGGCTCCGGCAAAGTCCGCAAAGACGAGATCCGCACGTGGGATGTGATCCCGCTGGAAGGCACCGCTTACCGGCGCCTGATCGCCCGTAACGATGTGCCGCTCTCTTCCGACGAGAAACGGAATGAAGAAGAGAAACTGCGGTGGAACACTGAGCAGAGGCGCAAGGAGACTGCGGCAGAGCGCCAGCGGCGCGTGAGCGAATGGGAGCGCCGCCAGCAGCAGCGCCTGCACGAGCCACTGAAGGAACTGCCCGATGCATTCAATTTCTCACCCGCCGGTGAGGCCATCATAGACGGCCGTACCGTTTACGTGATCGATGCCACGCCCAAGCACGGATATCACCCGAAGTCTTTAGCCGCCGCGTACTTTCCCAAAATCAAAGCGCGCCTGTGGATCGATAAAGCCGAAGGAGAGTGGGTCAAGGTAGAGGCCGAAACGCTGGACACGATCTCTTTCGCCGGCTTTGTTCTGCGCGTGGCCAGAGGCACCCGCTACACCGCCGAGCAGATGCGCGTGGCCGAAAACGTGTGGGTGCCGAAGCGGATTTGGTATAAAGCCTCGGCGCGCATCGCCTTGGTGAAAGGCATCCAACTGGAAGTCGAGACCAGGCTGAGCGACTACCGCAGGCTGCAGGCGGACAGCGCCGTGGCTATCGTGGATTCGAATCCGCGCTAAGGAATCCGAACGCGCCCACTGCGACTCCCAGGGTCCTGCTCTCGCTCGATGGGTGGAAGGGCGGATCGGTTTGCAATTTCATGTGGACCGGGCCGGCGTATTCCTCCGGGAGATCCCAATGTACGTCCTGCCAGCCGCCTTCGGTGAAGCGTCGAGGCACCAGTTCCCGATCGTTGAGCCAGACGCGGATGGTGATGGGTCCCACTGCTTGCAGGCTCTCACCTGCCACCAGTACACGGAGAACGAAGCGGCGGGCACCCGGCGGGCGGGTCAAGCGTGCCAACGCTGTCGGCCCAGTCCAGCGAAAGGTGCCTTCGACGTCAAACCAGCCTTGCAGGAGTTGCCAGACGGGTGTGTCGCCGTTGAAATCGACATACGAAGTGTCGGCGATATCGTGAGTGTACTGAGTCACGGCAGCCCGGTGCAGGTTGGGAGTCCAGACTATGTAGGCCACCCGGGCGCCCTGCGAGAGTTTGGCGGCTTCGGGCGCCGACGCATTCGCGATGGGCATATCGGGGCGAAACAGGTAGTGGATAGCTCCTTCCACGCCCCAGGCTTCGAAATCGGGGATGCTGCCGCTCCATACGACGGCATCGGGCGTTGGCGAAGATTTCGCGAAGTCCCGAACGGCGGTCACCCAGGCGCGGACCTGATCGTCGTGCGCCAGCGTCACATTGCGGCGCGAGCGCAGTTCGTGCAGATCCAGCGGAGCGAAGAGGAGCAGGAGTATCGCCACCGGAACGGCGCCCACCGCTTCGGCCAATCCAGAAAGTGCCAGCGCCAGGCCAGTGAACGGCAAATAGCAATAGGGGCTGAAGATGCGGCCGGGCAAGAACAGGATGGGGAAAAACAGGATAGCCGCCATCGCCAGGCCGAACCAGGAGCGGCGATTGCGGCCCGGAAAGGCGGCCAGCGGCGCCAGGAATCCGAGATAGGGCACTAGAAATACACGGCTGGCGTAATACACGCTGGTTTGGCGCAGGGCGGCAAAATTAAAACGGAAGGTGTAGTCGTTGTCTTTATTGGGATTCAGCGCCAGGCCCTGCAGGCCAAACGAAAGTGAAGCCGCAAAGAACGGGATGAGTGGCTTCCATTTGCGCTCTCCCAGCCAGATCTCATAGCAGGCCAGTACCACGGGCAGCATGACCGCCAGTTCTTTGGCTTTGTAGGCTAACCAGAATGCCACAAAACTGAGCACCCATCGCCTCTGCGTCCAGAACAGAATGGCCAACAGGCAAAACGTTCCGCAGAGCACATCGAATACGTACATGGGTTTCCAGAAAGCATCGAAAAGCGCCATGTGGAATGCGAAAAAGAGGCACGACACAAGAGCCGCCGCGGGTGGCGCGCGCAGTTGCCGCGCCACCGTCCAGAGCAGCCAGACATTGAACAGGTGTAAGAACTGCAGGACCGCCACGTATTTCGGAAAATCCAGGCCGAACCGGAGTCCCGCTTCGTGAAAGTATAAGTGCCCCACGGGACGGAAATTGTTGACGTAAAACCGCGGCGTCACAATACCTTCCAGAAAATCGGCAAGCGGGACGTGCGGAGCCCAACCGAGCATATCCAGTTCATCGTCCTGGAAATAGCCTTTGTATGCGGCCCGATTCACCATCACGAATACGGCGGCGAGAATTACCATCGCCAGCGCGCCAGTGCGCCTTGACATGGATTTGACCATTTTAGTTCGGTGGCGGACCAGATGCTAGACTGAGCCGTGATGCTGAATTCGCAACGCGTCTTCATCGTTGCAGCCGGAGGCATACTCTTTTATCAGTTGATTGTTCCGCCTGTTGTCGGCCTCGCGGATAACGGCGATTTCGTCAAAGTGATCGGCCGGTTCGACCTCTCCGCGCGGGTTCATCGCACGTACGAGTTTATCGACACGGTTTACGAGTTTCGTCCCGAGAAGCATTGG
>OKRF01000521.1:50829-68981 GCA_900290315.1 Candidatus Sulfopaludibacter sp. SbA3
GTTTATCGACACGGTTTACGAGTTTCGTCCCGAGAAGCATTGGGTCAGCGACTTTTATTCGCTGGAAATTGTGTTAGTGTATCCGGCGCTTTGGCTCAATTCCCTGCTCTCGAAAGACGGCACCTTCGATCTACGCTGCATCGGGGTGGTTCATGGCGCGCTTTTTCTAGCCGCCGTCTGGCTCTTTGCCCCGTTGCTGGGGGATGAGCGGCGTTGGGCGCGGTGGACCATGTATGCCCTGGTGCTCTTCGTCTACTGCGACATGATGTATGTCAACTCGCTGAACGCTTTCTACATGGACGAGCCTGCGTACCTATTCCTGCTGCTGACCGTGGTGTTCTACCTCCGCATGCTGCGCTGGCGCAGAAGGCTCGATGCGCTCATGCTCGTGGTGTGTGCGTTTCTGCTGGTGAGCGCCAAAGCGCAACACGCGCTCCTCGGTTTTTGGATCGCCTTTCTGTTCTTCACGGCGGCAGGGAAGTTTTCTCCGCTCCGCCGCAAATGGTGGTACGCCGCCGGGGCTGCCCTCATGGCGGCCTCGCTCCTGATGACTTGGAAAGCGCGGCCGGAGGATTACACCGCCTACTCGCTCTACAATGTCACCTTCGAAGAGATCCTGCCGCATGCAAAGAATGTGGATCGCACTCTGGCAGACCTGGGACTCGACGATTCCTACCGATTCTGCATTGGGATGAAGGCGTATCTGCCGAACTCCGGCATGGACGACGCGGCCTTTCGGCAGCGCTTCATGCAGCGCCTTTCGTTTGGGAAGCTCGCGATCTACTACGCCAGGCATCCCGCGGTGGCCTACCAGACCATGAGCGACGCGCTCTCCGAATCAGGCCGGCAGCACGCATTCGGCAACTTCGATATGTCTACGGGATACCCGCCATCCACGGAAAGCCGGGCGTTTGCGGCGTGGAGCGATGTAAAGAGGCACTTCTTCTACCACCATGGCGCTGGTTTTCTGTTTGCGTTTCTGGCGCTCACGGCGGTGTTCTGTCTTTTGCTTGGCCTCCAGGCCAAGCGCCTTCCGCAAGGAGCCTGGCTCGGCGGATTGTGCCTGGTTGGAGCATCCTTCATGGAAATGGCTACTTCGACCTTGTGCGATTCCATGGACATTACGCGCCACAGCATGATCTTCTTCGCACTCTTCGATATGACCGTGCTGGGATGCGCCTATCTGACGATTCATGGCGTCTCGTTTGCCCTTGGGAAACTGCCGCGATTCCGTGATCCGGACAAATGAATGCCAAAGTACCACGTGTACCTTTTCAATTAGTACCCTGTTTGAATTGGTGGTAACTCGACAGAGAATATCGGCTTGCCGAAATTGCCGCGGTGCTCGTAGGCGGACTAGGACTGCGCAAAACCACTAGGATCGATAGACCCTCGCCGCAGTACCCGTTTCGCTGGAAATCGAACAAAAAAAAGCAGATCGTCTCGTACAATTCTAACTGTGAGGCGTCGCAGAGAGCCAGCGGCGCCGCAGAATAATGGGGTGGCTCAATAAGAGCAAGGGAAATAATGCTTCGGCATAAGTTCATTCTCGGCGTTCTCATTTTAGCCGCTGCGGTTCTGCCGCAGGCACGTGCGGCCTCGATTCTATTCACTCTTTCCACCGGCGGCAGCTTCTCGGATTCCCACCAAGTGCTCACTTATGTCGACTCGGGCTTCACCATGGTGTTAACGGGCTATGACTGCGGGGCGTCGGTAAGCTATTGCGACAGCGTCCCAACCCAGAACAATTCCACTACCGCGATATCGCGGGGAAGCTCGGGCCTCGGGTTGACCAACGATCCGCAGAGCGGGACATACGAGATTCCGCGAAACGAATTCGTGCAGGTCGATCTCTCGGTAGTCCCCGCTCACACTACCATTACATCAATCCAATTCAATCTGGCGGGCATCATCGACGGTTGGGACATCTACTCATCGACCAAGGCCAGCGAACTCGATAGCACCACGACCAAGACAGGCACACAGGTGACCCCGGCCGCACAAGGCAACAACAACACCGGCTTTTCCCTGGCGAGTTATCCGAACATCGCATCCACCGTCAGCACCGGCGCCACCACGGGCTATTCCACGATAGTCACGGGCAGCGCGGGCTATTTCAACGTGACGGCGCTGCAGGCAGACTGTGAAACGATGTTGTCGTCGATCACGGTGAACTACAGCGGAACGACCACTCCGGAACCGGGCGGCCTGATTCTGGCGGGCTGCGCTTTGATCGGCATAGGCCTCATCGGGAAGCGCAAGAAGAAGGCCTGATCAGGCTTTGGAAAACTGCTCCGACAACTGCAACATCATGCGGTCCATGGCGCCGGCCAAGTCCTTAGAGCGGGTGTTGGCCAGGGCAGCCCAGCAGAATCCGCTTTCGGTCCGCACCAGCAAAGTCGCGGTTCCCGGCAGACTGCCGGTGTGCCACCAGTTGGGCACCTTATTGATCGCCCAACCCTTGGCATAACCCGCGTTGGCCTGCGAACCCGTGGTCATCTCGCGCAGCGATTCGGGCTTCAGAATACTGCGTGCAGCCGATTTTCCGTCCACGTGCAGGGCAAATCGCACCAGGTCGGCGGCTGTGGCCAGCCATCCTCCGTGCGAATCCATGCGGCGCACGTTCATGCCATAAGGACTGTCGCCCGCCTGATAGTAGACCACCTCATGGGCCGCGCGCTCGGCGAGGGTGTTGCCCGCGACCTGCATGCTGGTAATGCCGCACCGGTCGAGTACCGCAGTATGTACGTATTGCGTGTACGGCTGCTTCGTGAGTTTCTCGATCACGCGGCCTAACAGGCAGTATCCAAAGTTGGAATAGGCGTATTTTTCTCCGGGAGCGTTGACCAGCGGTTGATTGGCCAGCGTCCAGCGGATCAGGTCGGCGTGGTTCATCTGGGGGTGCTGGAACATAGGGTCGTGCCCGTCGTTGGTCCACCCACCGCAGGTGTGCGTCATCAGGTCCACGATGCGGATGTCTTCGATATGCGGGTGATAAGGAGGCTTGCCGAATTCCGTGCCCAGCACGCCGCGCGAACCAAACACGAAGTCGTGCAGTTTCAACCGGCCTTCTTCGATCAGGGTGAACAGCGCCACCGAGGTGATTGGTTTGCTCACGCTGGCAATGCGAAAGCGATGCTGCGGAGTCACCTGCTCACCGGAAGCCCGGTCGGCCCAGCCGAATCCCTGCTCGAAGACCACCTGTCCGTTGCGCGCCATGGCTACCGATAAGCCGGGCACGTCTTCTTTCTGGATGAAGCTTCGTGGAATGTCCGATGCTGCCTGCTGCCCCCGCAGGAGGGCCGGCGCCCCCAGTGCAACGCCCGCCAGGAATCCGCGCCGCGAGTATTGGGGAGTCGCCATTCCAGTCATGATAACGCCGCGGTCCGGCAAGTGCTACAATTGAGATGCCTTTTGAATGTTCCCGCAACAACCTGGCAGGTGCTAATCTGCCTCGTCTAGCCTGCACAATGGAAGGACAAGTACCTCCGGAAGGAGCAGAGCAGTATGGAATTCACGATGACGGGCTTCAGCGAGGAAGCGGGAATCCGCCGCTTTAAGTTTAGAGGCACCTCCGTCAATCGGACGTACCAGGAATTCGCTGTCCACACGGATGTAGCTTTGGCGAGGAAGTATGGCATCGGCTTGCAGGAACTCCCCTTATTGTGCCGCCGCCTGCTGGAGAGAGACGTCGAAAAGCTGGACGTCAACATCATCATCTTCAGCGAAGAACTGATGCGCGAACACTCCGATCAGTGTGCCGCCGCGGAACGCGCCACACAGGAACGGAGAAAGGCCCATCGGCGTCCCAATCCCACGAGGCTGGGCGAACACTGGAGAGGCCCGCAACCCCCGACCGTAGGGTAGGCGCTTACCGCGGCGCCGTGATCTGGTAGACATAACTGTGTTGGCCGCCGGCATCGGGCCTGGATCCCACGCGAACCCCACCGATTCTTTCCACGGCCTTCTGCGAGCGCAAGTTCTCCGTCCCGACTAGAAAAATCACGCGGCTCACGAATTGGAAGGCGTGGCGTAGCATGAGCTGTTTCATTTCTCCGTTATAGACGCCGCCCCAATGGGTCCTGGCCAGAAACGTCCAGCCGATTTCGATTTCACTCTTTTGGCTGTCGAGTCCGTGGAATCGCGACGACCCGATGACCCGGCCATCTTTGCGATCGATGGCGATCAATGCTCCCCCGGATTGCAGGGCTTCGCGGAAGAATCCCTGGAACACCTCTTTCTTATACCGGCCGGAAACCGGATGCTGCTCCCAAATCAGCGGATCGGAAGCTGCCGCATAAAGTTCGTCAAAATCATCCGGCCGAAGCGGCCGGAGTTCGAGGAGTTCGCCTGTTAAGATGGGCTGCAGATCGAAGGGCATGCGGTTCTCAAGTATTGAGTGTACGACGAGCGCAACAAGACAGACGACAAAAGGCGCTCCGTCTGTCCTACTGCCCGGGCAATTTGCCCGTCTGAGCGGGCGGATCGTATAATTTAGGATTGTCGCCTCGCAAAGCGTTAATCACAGGAATTACCGGCCAGGACGGATCATACCTGGCGGAACTTCTCCTCGCCAAGGGTTATGAAGTCCACGGCCTGGTGCGCCGCGTAGCGCTGGAGGATCCATCGCACAGGCTGAAGCGGATCGAGCACATTCTGGACCGCGTGGTACTGCATGCCGGATCGCTGGAGAGTTTCCCCAGCGTGGACCAGGTGGTGCGCAGGGCGGAGCCGGACGAGTGTTATCACCTGGCGGCGCAGAGCTTCGTGAGCTACTCGTTCGACGACGAGTTCTCCACGCTGCAGACCAACATCAATGGGACGCATCACATTCTGGCGGTGATGCGCGCGGTGGTTCCGAAGTGCCACTTTTACTTCGCCGGATCGAGCGAGATGTTTGGCAGGGCGGCCGAGATTCCCCAGACGGAGACGACTCGATTCCATCCCCGTTCGGCGTACGGAATCAGCAAAGTGGCCGGTTTCGATCTGACGCGGAACTATCGGGAAGCTTATGGACTCCACGCTTCCAGCGGGATCCTTTTCAATCATGAGTCGCCGCGGCGCGGTTATGAATTCGTGACGCGAAAGATCACCTCGGGCGTGGCGCGCATTCTCGCCGGAAAGAGCGACAAAGTGAGCCTGGGCAACCTGGATGCGAAACGCGACTGGGGCCACGCCAAGGATTTCGTGGAAGCGATGTGGACCATGCTCCAGCAGGATTCGCCTGACGATTACGTGGTAGCGACCGGCCGGACGCATTCCGTAAGAGACTTTGTCGAGATGGCTTTTAGCGTTGTGGGATTGGATTACAGTAAGTACGTGGCAATCGACAAACAACTCTACCGGCCAGCGGAAGTGGATCTCTTGGTGGGGAATTCCGCCAAGGCAGCCGCGCGGTTGGGATGGCAGTCGAAAACGGACTTCGAATCGCTGGTGCGTGAGATGGTTGAGGCGGATTGCCGGGAATGCGGGGTGAATGTCAGCAAGGCGTGCCTTAATTCGTAGACCCGGGAAAGCACCGGCGACAAGATCGCCGGCGTTACCAGGGGTCGGCGAACCGTTCATCGTGGGTCAATGCTTCATCCGTCAGGCTGCGCAGGAACGCCAGTAGATCCCGTTTATTCTGTTCCGTCATGACGATGGCTGCCATCCTGGAGTCGCGGTGCGGATTGGCGCTGCCGCGGCCCGCATACGGCCCGCTCTCAATGGTGCGGCCGCCCGCGGCATAATGTTCCACGACATCCTCCAAAGTCGCGATGCTGCCATCGTGCATGTAGGGTGCGGTCAGCGCGATATTCCGCAGGGAGGGCGCCTTGAACCTGCCGACATCCTCCGCACGCCGCGTGTATTCGAAGATTCCCAAATTGGGCTGAGGATAGGAATAGGGACCCGCAATATTATAGAGTCCGGTATTGTGAAACTCCACCGGGAGCGGACCACGGCCGCGATACCGTGTCGCGCCGCTGAAATTGAACCCACCATGGCAGCGGAAACAACTGCCTTCGTAGTCGGTGAAAAACACCGCTTCGCCCCGCTTCACGGCATCGGAGACGGCAGCGGGCTCTCCGCCGGTGTGGTAGCGGTCGTAGGGTGACCGCGCCGAAATGATGCTGCGCTCAAAAGCCGCCAGGGCCTTGGTGATGTTGGCGATGGTGAACGGATCGCGGACCGCCGGAAATGCCAGCGGAAACAGTTCGCCATAGACCGGCGTCTGGCGCAACCGCGCCAGCAGCTCACTTTCGCGGCCGTGCATTCCCAATTCCACGGGATGTTCGCCGAACATGGGAGTCAGCGCCTGCTCCTCCAGCGATCGCAAGTTGGGATTGCTCCAGGTCAGCACCGCGCTGTATGCCACGTTCACCAGGCTCATGGCGCTACGCGAGTGGGACTGGCCGGTCGCTCCCAAACCGAAGGCACGGCCATCGGTGAACGCCAGTTCCTGCTTGTGGCACGTGGCGCAACTCTGCGTACCGTTGACGGAGAGCCGCTTATCGTAGAACAGGAACCGCCCCAGCCGGACCTTGACGGCGGACATGGGATTCGCCGCCGGAACCTCGGGCGTGGGAAAGCCCCTGGGCAGATCCCACCGGTACACGTCCGGCCCGGAAGCCAGCGCTGCCCCCAGTGCGCACGCAATCAGGACCCCGGTTCGCACCAGTCTACGACACCGGCTTTTCGCCAATACGAATCCGAACTACGTTGGATACCCGGCCGTTCAAGCGGCACACCAGGTCCGTCTCACCCACGCCGCGCAGCCGCTGCGGAATCTCGATGGTCATCTGGTCCTGGCCCGTGTCGCCTTCGGAGCCGTAGGAGATTACCGGCACGCGAACGCCAGCCACCCGCACTTCGATCTTCGCGGCAACGGCGTTGCGGATTCCGCTGGCGCGCAGTCGAACCCGGGTAGTGGCGTCGGGGGACATCGGCACTGTTACGGTCTTGCAGCGGCCCTCCCGGCAGTCAGAAATCGGGGACGTGACCTGGCGCCCGGCTGCAAACACCTGCGTCGCCTCGCCCCGCACCGGTCCGCGGCAACTGTAACCGGTGATGAAACCGGGAGCCGTCTCCACCACCGTAATATTGGCAGAGGTACTGCTGCCGTCTTCGCGCACAATGGTCATGCGCGCCGGCCCCAGAGCGGACTCGTCTGGAATGACGAAATTGGTTTGGCCCCAACCGGCGGAGGCCCAGAGCATGCCTGCCGGCCGTGTGACCCCTCGGGAGTCGGTTATCTGCACCGAGATTCCGCCCAGGCTGACGGGAGGGTGGGGTGTGGTCTCCATGACGTCGCGCGCCGCCATGACTGGTCCATAGGCCAGCGCGAAACCGCCGCGAGCGATATCCAATCCCCCCGCACCGCTCACCACGAACAGCCCGCGCTCTTCGCTGGCCCGCAGATGCGCTTCCACGATTCGGCCCATCCCGGGGTACGGATAGACCGGCCGGCCGCACGTCCAGCCATTCTCTAGCGAGGTGGCATCGTGATCGGCGAGATCCTTGATCAGCTTGCCCGGCTCAAACACCGAAACGGTCCACGAGATCCGGTGGGCGTCGAAGTAGTCGAGATTACTTTGCACAAGCGCACTGGCTTCCGAAGGATCGTGCGGAATTGCCTCACAGGCCGCGGCATTGCCCAGTTCCAGGTCCCAGCCATTCGCCATGACCGGCACGCGGCCGGCGAGAAAGCCGAACTGCGCGTCGCGCTGCGCATCGGTGCGCGTCCAAACGTATTGCGGCGATACGCCGTAGATCACGTTGGCGTCGTCCAACAGCGCGTCCGCGCCCTCGAACAGGCGGCCGTCCTTCCAACTCATAGCCACGATCGGCTGCGCCGCGCCCGCCGCGCGGATAGCTTGAATTACGCTCTCCATGCCGTGACGCCAGGCAGTCCAACCTTCGGGCGAATGCGCATCGGCCACGGCGCCGGGGTCGGGATCGCTGAACGCGTCGAACATCACGTTGGGATAGTTCTTGAAATGTGCCGCGCACCGGTTCCAGAATTCCACGGTCTTTGGGGAAGGCAGGCCGGCGCCCGGTTCCCGCGCGGCCAGCACCACCAGCATCTCCATCGCATTGGCGCGGCGCACCACCTTGGCCAACTCGGCCAGGTACACCGCGTCGACGGTATCGGCCACATCCAGCGGCAAGCGGACCGCATTCATATTGAAGCGCAGCCGGATGGCGCTCAGCGAGGTGAGGGAATGCGGCCCGTAGTCCGCTCCGGCGCGATTGTTCAACGCTACCGTCTTCAGGTGGAACTCGGGAAGTTGTGTTCCGCGGAGCAGAAAGGCGCGCCCGTGCGCATCGAAAATCCGGTCGTGCACGATGTGGAAGGGTCCACTGGGCGCGGGCGTCACTGCTTGTTGTCTGNNGCAAGTCTGACTGGCGGGATCCACCGGCGGCAAGACCGCGGGCGTTACCGGCGGCCCGCTTTTGCCGGCTCCACCAAGGCCAGCATTTGCTTTCTGCTCGCGGCGTCCAGCTACAGCAAGGTAACATTGGGCGCCAGGAAGGGAAGTACGTGGACTCCCAGGTAACGGTCCACGGTCTCGGGAAAAATCGGGCCACGGAGAGGCGCTGACGCGCAAGAGTGTGCGAAGACAGACGACATAAAACGATCGTCTGTCCTACCCGGCGGCGCGGCGCACAGCGGCCTCTGGGGCATTCTGCTCTGACAGTACCTGGTAGCTTTCGTAGGCGCCGTCGGCGATGGACGCCCAACTGAAATGGGCTTCCACGGTGCGGCGGGCGTGGTGTGCCAGGTGGGCTCTCTCTTCAGGACCGGCCAGCAGCCCGCACACTGCGGCGGCAAATGCGTCCCAGTCCCCACGAATCAGGGCATCCAGCCCGTCCTGCAATCCCAGGCCGGCGCAGCCCACAGGCGTGGAAACGACGGCTCTGCCGCACGCCATGGCCTCCAGGACCTTGATATTCGTGCCGGCCGAAACGGCCAACGGCGCCACCACCACTGTGGCGCCCGCATAGAGTGGCCGCAGATCTTCCACAAATCCATGGAGGTCGATTCGGGAATCGCGCGTCCCGCTCCAGTAGCGTTCGAAGTCCTTTCCAGCAACCACGCGCAGGCGCGCCTCGGGAAACCGCTGCCAGACGCGAGGCATGATCTCGCGGCGCAGGTTGTCAAAACCGAGCACATTGGGAAGATGGCGGAACGATCCGACGTACAGAATCTCCAGCGCGCCCCCGCGCTCCGGCCGCGGCACAAAGCGCTGCACATCCACCCCGTTCGGCACTACGAATGTAGATTCCCGGGATCGGCCGCCCTCGGCCATGGCGCTGCGGCAATCGTCTGGTGAAACCGTCCAGACGCCATCGTAGTCCGCCAGGCAGCGGCGTTCGAACCGGAGCCAGCGTTGGTATTCGCGGCGTGTAGCCTCACAGGGGCGGTCTTCCGCGAACTGGCGGTACAGACTGAAAGTGAGGTCGTGCTCCACCAGCAGGGTGGGCACATCCGGCACGCTATCCCGAAAGTGCGCCATGTGGGTGTATTCGATCTGCAGCACGTCCGGCCTCCATCGCCCAGCCACTTCGGCGATCAGCGCCCGCAGAGGCTGCGACTGGCTCAGCCGCACCTGCTCCGGCAATTCCTGGCCGGCGCTGGCGCGCTCATCGATATCCACCACGTACACCTCGCCGAACATCTCCTTCAGGCGCGCGTAATCCACCGCCTCGTCCTTTTCGCGCAAGGCAATGAGCACAAACTCTACCCGGCTCGCCAGCGACCGGCAAAGGTTGAAGATGCGCACAGCGCCGCCGTGCGCCAGCGGGAACGGCAGAAACGGAGTGACCAGCAGCACCTTGAGACGCCGGGAGCCAGTGACCGAAAGATATCGCGATGGCGAAAGCGCGATGGCTCCGCGGGCCAGTTCCGGTTCCGCGGGCCGCAGACTGCGCAAGGCCCGGTTGGCTGCCACGCGGAACAGGAACTCCGTCTCCTGTACCGGAAGGTCCGGCTGCTCACTGAGCGGGCCGCTTTGTCCTACGCTGAAGGCGCGCCAACCCGCCGCCGCGGCTTTCCAGAAACAGAGCATCCAGGCCGCCTCCGCCATGTAGCATCGCGGGATTCCCAGCGCCAGAAGTTTTTGCCGATCCACCAGGATCGCCGGAGAGATGGGCGCCAGCACCTGCGCTGCTTCGCCAGGTTGCAGCGTCCGGAACGGAGCGGTGGGAATCAGCAGCGGCTTCCAGGCGCGGAAGTGGGTTTGGCGGGAGACGGCGAAAGCCTTTGCGTCGGCGAACGGTGGCACCAGATCGTTGAGGGTGCCCGCTTGGCTGCCCTTCTGCTGCCAGAGGATCCAGCGGGCATTCGTGGATCGCGCGAACCGCTCCAGCGCCGCACCGTCCCAATGCTCGCCCGCTTGGGCGAACAGCGCAATGCCCGCGGTAGCCGATTGCTCTGCTGAGAGGTTGAGCGTTTTCTTGCCGCCCCTCTGCTGAAACCAGCGGCGGTGCGGGTAGCCACAAAACTGCAACGCGCTGGCCGTCCCTAGCAGAAGCAGTTGGGCGGACTGCCGCCAGACGCTGGACGCGCCATCGGCAGCGGAGACAGAAGCGGCGTGCATCGCCTCCCTGGCACGCTGCCACAACGAGCTCAGGGTATCGCGCAACATTCGCCGGCCATGCATCATGACATGGCCCGGCGTGCCCGGCAGAAAATCGCCGTTGCGGTTCAGCAGCAGAACGCGGAATGGAGGAATCAGGAACGGCGCCCATTTCATCAGCCACGGGCACCTGCCACCCTGCCACACCCCCACGCTGATCGCCACCCAGCAGCGCCACAGGCTCCACTCCGCATCCAGCAACAGAGCCAGCGGACTGGAACGTACGCTCACGCGTTCACAAAGGGCGATGGTGTGAGGCAGCGGCTCGACAATCGAGAATAGGACTATTGGTACTTCGGGCGCACCTTTACGAAGGTAAAAAACAGCTTCCTGACAGGATTCCTGGGTACACCCGAAGACAACGGCAACCGTGGCTTCTGTCTTGCCCAGTAGGCGCAAGAAACTCCGCACGCGCGACCTTTGATTTCGCAACTCTCACCCCAATAATGCTTTATCGCGCAGCGTGCAATCCTTGACTGGCCTGCGGACCTAAGCCTTCAACTTGGAACCTGTGCCCGGCGGCTCCCCCAAACGCGACCACTCCGGACCAGATAGTATATACGACGCCCGTAGGGTCGGAGGTTACCCACGATATCAGATTTTCAGGTTGTCTTATCTGATTTAATACTTCTGGTACTGCGGCCAAAAGCGGCAAGAACAGAACCGCCAGCGTTTAACCGGGGCCCAGTCTCGTGGCAAAAGGAAACGACGCGCCGGATTTCGAAAAGGGACAAATCGGAGCCTCTCGAAAATGCACCCTCAACGTATGCCCCGCAAAACGGCGACAATCTCCGCCATACCGCCGCGCCCTATTCTCATCCTGCCGGGTGAGGCATCGCCTCATGAGCCGCCCGGCCCCGGTTTGCAGCGAATGCTTCGAGCGAGATGTCGGCTAGCCGCAATGCTGTTCACTTAACCAAAAACGGCAGTTGCCAACGCCGGGGATCGCCATCCCATGCAGACGCAGGCGCCTGCAAGCAAACCGCTTCTCACCCAAATGGTGAAGCTGCGCAGCAGTTGGAAGCAATCTTGGGCGCGGGGAATGGACGATCCGGAAAACCGGCGGCAAGACCGCCGGCGTTACCCAAACGGTGAAGCTGCGGAGCGGTTGGAGATCGTCACAAAGGAACCGGAATTGCCGGATCTAGGCTTAACGGTGCCTCACATCCCGACATCAGCCCTCCCGCATTCTTCTTCCTTTTCCAGTTGACCAGGCGGGGGCTCCACGGGAGGGATCTCCCAGAAGCGCGTTTCGGGCCACTGTACGACCACTGACCCGTACCTCCAAGATAGAAGTGGCTGACTTTACCGAGACTTACACCCCACTGCCAAGGCCGATCCTACTCGGTTGAGAACCACGCAGGGTTCAGGTTCTGATGGTTATTGCAGCCTCGCGTATTCCGCCTTGGCTTCGTTGAGGATGGCACCATGCGGTCCCTCCGATGAGTATCCCCTCATCGGAAACCGTCCACCAACATCAGGTCCATGCTGACACGGTCCGTTTGCGCCCATACCAGGTGCGCATCGTCCGGCGCGACGCATAGGCCATTCAAGGGCTTGTCCAGTGCAGCAATGGAGCTGATCTTGCCCGTGGCGGCGTCGAAAAACTGGATCGCCTTTGCATCCGCATCGGGCCGGAAGTAGACGCCCTTTGAGGTCACCCCAAAAGTTGCGAACTGCCCCGCAGGAGGTCCCGCATGCAAGATCTGCATTTCCTCGCCTCCCAGCGCCGGCATTTTGTACAGACCCGGCTCTGACAACTTGTCGTAGTAGATGTACCTGCCATCGGGCGATTCTAATGCCGCGTAGCCGCCGGAGCGCGTCACCTGGACCGACTCGCCACCGTCTTTCGGCGCTTTCCACACCTCGTATTGGCCGCTGCGGTCGGAGGCGAAATAGATCCAAAGACCATCGTGCGACCAACTCGGAATCAGGTCGCCGTGAGGATGGTATGTGATGCGACGTGGTTTGCCCCCGTCCGCGGCGACCACATAGATCTCGGACTGCCCCTCCACGCGTGAGTCCAGAGCCAGCCAGCGGCCATCCGGCGACCAGCGCGGCGTCCCACACTGCGGACCGTCGAAGTGTGTGATCTGTAAACAGTCCGAACCGTCTGCGTCGCAAGTCCACACCTCCATGTTTCCGCTCCGGTCGGATTGAAGCGCGATCTTGCGCCCGTCCGGGGAGTACTGCGGGATGCGTTGGTCATAAGTTGAGCCGATCAGCATCTTACGCTCTCCAGTGCGGAGATCCAGACGCCAGAGGTTCACATTGCGGAGCCACCACGTGTACACAAGGCGGGGTGGTGAGCTGGCGATTGCAGGCTCAATGGCGGCCGGGGACGCGTAGGGCAGGCGCCGCGGAGCCCGCCCTCCATAAGCCGGGACCCGCCAGAGGCTCTGGACCGCACCGCCGCCCGCCGCGTACACGATCTCGCGGCCATTGGCGGTCCACGCAATGCCTCCCTCGTAGCCGTAGCGCCGATCTGTGACCATCTTCGGCTCTCCCTGCGGCCGCAGATCCCGCGTCAGCCGCTGCACATAGAAACTCCAAATGTAACTCTTCACCTGACGGGCGAACGCCAACGCGCTGCCATCCGGTGAAATGGCCGGGGCGCTGTCACCCAAAGGGAACTCGGCACCCGCAGACTGGGTCACAAAGGTGGTCAGCCGGCGACGCTCGATGGTGTCCACGTTGATCGCCCAAATGCTCAACGGTCCTTGTGGCGGCGAATCCTGCTCGCTAAAGGCCAGCCACTTGGCGTCTGGCGTCCAGGAGAGCGCCGAGGACTTTGATATCTCAGTGAGCTCGCGCTCCGGCCCGCCGACAGACGGTATCAACAGGACCGCCCAGTTGCTCTTTTGCTTCCGCACAAATGCGATCCACCGGTCGTCCGGGGACCACGCGGGGCAGCAATCTATCGCCGGGTCCGTGGTGAGCCGCACGGGCGTGCCCGACCCGCCGATCTGCTTCACGTAGATGTCGTAGTTGTCTTCCTTCTCGCCGTTCCATTGGAAGGCCACTTTGCTGCCGTCGGGAGACAACGATGGGTCGTCTTCGATGCCTGAATAGGAGGTCAGCGCCACAGCTTTGAGATCGATGGGCAGCCTCCCCTCACGCTGCCGCCAAACCACGACTGCGGCCAACAGCAGCGCCGCGGCGGCAATGGCAGCCCACATCCGCAGCCGTCCGTGCCTTCGTTCGCTTGCCGCGGCGCCGGCCAGCTTGCCGGAATCCAATTCCTCCTTCAGTTGCTCCAGCTCAACCTTCGCGTCGCCCATGTGCTGGAATCGGCGCGCGGGGTCTTTGCGCAGGCAAAGCGCGATCACTTTCTCCAAGTCGTGCGGCGTCTCGCCGGGCAGCGGAGGCGGTTCCCGATGCGAAATCGCCGCCAGCGTCAGGGCTTGGCTGTCCCACTGGAATGCCCGACGCCCGGTCAGCATCTCGTACAGCAGCGACCCGAAGCTGAAGATGTCGCTCCTGGCATCCACATTCCTCCCCTCGGCCTGCTCCGGCGCCATGTAGCTGGCCGTGCCCACGATCAGGCCCAATTCCGTGGACGGCTTCTCGGTCACCGTGGAGTCTTCAGGGCCTACCGGGGCGGTCTCGGTCAACTTCACCAGACCAAAGTCCAGAACCTTCACCCGCCCGTCGGGCGTCACCATCACGTTGCCCGGCTTGAGGTCCCGGTGAACAATCCCGGCAGCGTGCGACTTGGCCAGCGCATCGGCGATCTGGATGGCATACTTCAGGGCCTCGTTCAGCTTCAGCCCCTTGCGGCCGATCAACTCGCCGAGGGTCTTCCCTTCGACGTACTCCATGGCGATGAAATCAATGCCATCCCATTGGTCGATATCGTGGACCGTGACAATGTTGGGGTGGTTCAGCGCCGAGGCTGCGCGGGCTTCCTGAACGAAACGTTGCTTGCGCTCCGGGTCGGCGACCTTCTCAGGGGGCAGCACCTTGAGGGCGACGAAGCGCTTCAGATGGCTGTCGCGGGCCTTGTAGACCACTCCCATGCCGCCTTCCCCGAGCTTCTCGGTGATCTCGTAGTGCAAGATGGTGCGGCCGATCATGGGGGCCACCCGCGGATTTAAGATCTGCTTATCCGTCTTATAAAGTGTACCCCCAGGCATGGGCCGAGGCAATCGCTACCGGGAACGCTGTCGCTGCCGCGAACACCCGCCTGGTCCGGGCTGGAAGAGGTCAAGGAATGGGAAACGGCGTTATCGTAGACTGGCCCTCGACATTTCGTGAAAGGGGCCGAAGCCGTTCACGCTCTTCGACTTCATGGAGTTTGACCGCCAGGTCTATGTGCAGATTGTGACCGACTTCGCAAACGGTCACTCGACATAAACGGACGTCCAGCGTGTCCATCATGAGGAGGGGCGGGTTGATTTTGTGCTCTCCTTCCGCACTAGAGGCGTTTGCAGTATGTTAGCCCATAGTTTACAGGCCATCCGGCAATCATGGGAAACATACCTTTGTGAAACACAACACGGCCCTCTATGCCCAGCAGTCCGGGACAACGGGCCAGCTTGGCCGCATTCCGCGCGAACCGTAGGCGTGTGCCAAGCGGAGCGAGCAAGTCGCGATGTGGGAAGCCAGTAGATCGCTCCCGTGGAACGCAGCCCACGGAATAAGCAGCCAGGAGTCCCTTGACATCCCACCACGGGCTGCCTTGAGCCATTTTCACCCGTCCACCGCTACCGATCTTTGACAACCGCAGCAGACAATCAAAGGCGCGCGAAGCGCATCCTCCCCAATCCCCAACCCCTGCGTTGCCGGCGCTACCGCGTCACGATGTCCGTTACCGCTTGCGACAGTCCGTCGCTGGTGGCCACCACGTGGATCTTGCCGCGTTGCCCCTTATTCGCATTGACGATCAGCAGCGCCATCCCAGAGAACGCCTTGCGATGGTCGGCCTGGAACGATTCCTCAGTGGCCGCGTTGCCATTATCGACCGCGCGTAGCGCGCCTGCGCCGGTCACGGCGAAGTGAACCAGGTTATCAGCTCCGGGGACCAAGTTGCCGTCCTTGTCTTCCACCCGTACCGTGATGAAAGACAGATCCTCGCCGTCTGCCTGAATGGTGGCCCGGTCCGGAACCAGTTTGATGCGCGCGGGCGCGCCGGCTGTCTTCACCTCGTCCACAGCCACCTGTTTGCCGCCCGTGTAGGCCACCGCCTNNAACCGCCTTCAGGCTGCCGGGAGCGTAAGGCACCTGCCATTCCAGCCGATACTTGCTGGTGAATTTCTGGTCCTGGCTGGCATTGCGGCCCACCGGAATCACTACCGGTTCGGAAAATCGCTTCTTGCGGCCCAGCGATTTCCCGTTGAGGAACAGTTCCACTTCCTCGGCGTTGGTGTACGCCATCACGGGAATCGCCTGCCCTTCCTTGCCCGCCCAGTTCCAGGAGGGCAGAACATGCACCATGGGAGTCTTGGTCCACTGGCTCTGGTACAGGTAGAAGCGATCCTTGGGGAAGCCGGCGAGGTCGATAAATCCGAAATAGGAACTGCGCGAGGGCCAGTCTTTGCTGTCGTTCGCGCCGCGGCCGCCGCCGAAATACGGCGTAGGCTCGCCGATGTAATCGAAGCCGGTCCAGACGAATTCGCCGAGCACGTTGGGCAGCTTGTCCTGATAGAAGAACTCCACGTCGGGGCAGTAGGCCCATGGCGGCGCGATGATGTCGTAGCCGGTGAGTTGCAGCGAATCGTGCTTCTGGTATTTTTCGATGGGCAGATGATATACGCCCCGCGAACTGACGCACGACGAGGTCTCCGAGCCGTAAACGATCCAGGTGGGATGCTCCTTCTGGAACTGCTCGTAGAGCCACGGCCGGTAGTTGACACCGAACAGGTCCACGTTCTCGCCCAGGTGATTCCGGATGGCGGCCTCGGGATTGTTGAATGCAGAGGTGGTGGGCCGGGTGGGATCTTCCTCGTGGAAGAAGCCGGTCAGGCGCTTGGCCATGTCGCCGCCCTCGGGACTGCCCTGCTCCGGAATCTCGTTGCCGATGCTCCACATGATGACGCTCGGATGGTTGCGGTCGCGGTGCACGAAATCGCGCACGTCCCGCTCGCTCCACTCGTCGAAATACTTGGCGTAGCCGTTAGGCACTTTGGGCCGCCGCCACATGTCGAAGGATTCATCCATCACCACGATGCCCATGCGGTCGCAAAGGTGGAGCAACTCGGGCGACGGCGGATTGTGGCTGGTGCGGATGGCATTGACGCCGGCCTTTTTCAGAATCTCGATCTGCCGCTCGGTGGCGCGGCGATTCACCGCGGCGCCCAGCGCACCCAGATCGTGGTGATCGCACACCCCCTGGATCTTCACATGGCGTCCGTTGAGCAGGACGCCATGCTCGCGATCGAACTTGATACTGCGGATGCCGAACGGCGTACTGTACCGGTCCACTACTTTTTTATTGGCATCCATCACTTCAGCGACCAGCGTGTACATCGCAGGATGCTCCATGTCCCACCGCTGCGGGCGGGTCACGGTCAGGCTGGCGCACACCGTCTGCACGCCGCCCGCGGGCACCGCGGCGGCATTCTCGTTTTTGCTGACCTGTTTCCCCGCGGGATCCAGGATGGTAGTCTGCAGGGTCAGATTCGCCGCGCTTGGTGTGCGATTGCGGACGTCCACTTTCGCGGTTACGGTGGCCTTTTCGTCGCTCACTTCGGGCGTGGTGACGAAGGTGCCCCACTGGCCCACGTGCAGGGGGCCAGTGACATCGAGCCACACGTTGCGATAGATGCCGGCGCCCGGATACCACCGCGACGAGCGATCTTCCGGCGTCAGGCGGACCACCAGCACGTTGGTCTGGGCGCCAAACTTGAGATGTCCCGTGAGATCCACGGAAAAGCTGATATAGCCGTACGGCCGGCTGCCGATCTCTTCGCCGTTCAGGAACACGTGGGCGTTATTCTGGGCTCCATCGAACATGATGCTGAGGCAGCGATCCTTGGCAGTCTCCGGAAGGGTGAAGGACTTGCGGTACCACCCCGTGCCGAAAATCGGAAGGGCGCCGGTGTGCGGATTGGCTTTGGAATCGAAGGGCCCTTCGATGGCCCAATCGTGGGGCAGCGAAAGAGCGCGCCACTTGGAATCGTCGAACTCGCTTTTTTCGGCGCCGGGGGCATCCCCCTTGAAGAAGCGCCATCCATCATTGAAGCTCTGGCGCCGCTCGCCGGCGATGCGCACGGCGGTGACAGCGGCGGAGGCGGCGGGGATGAGCGCCAGAAGAAGCGCGACGGCAACGGAGAGTCGGCAACGGTTTCGCATCTCTCCAGTTTAAGATAGGTGCGTCGGATTCGGGTCCGTCGAAAGTCGGAGAGGGGATGCCATAGTCCCAAGCGGCCCGTTGAGCGTAATAAGGCTCGTATAATACGTTGACAGTCGGCTCATGAGGCGAAGCTTCACCCGCCCGGATGAAAATGGTGGGGAAACGCGTCAGGATCTCGCGAAGGGGCAAACTCGAGCCAGGCACGAAGATTCGCCAAAAGGCGGCGAATTTCGAGCCTG
>OKRF01000521.1:68991-70891 GCA_900290315.1 Candidatus Sulfopaludibacter sp. SbA3
CGAGCCAGGCACGAAGATTCGCCAAAAGGCGGCGAATTTCGAGCCTGGCACGGGTTTGCGGCGTATACGTCGCTCGGGATTCTTCGAGAGAGGCAACACGGTCCACGGAGCCCAAAATGCGGGGCCTTGGGACAGTGACGCCAGCCTAATACTTGGGCGGGCTGTCGAAGGTGATGGTGGAGCTGGAATCGTACTTGCGATACTCCTGAAACCGGATCTCCGCTTTCGTCAGCGTGGTGTGAAAGCGTCCGATCGACAGTGCTTCCAGCGGCAAGAGGAATTCCTTCGCGCCTATTATGACCAGGCCGTAACGCACCTCGATCTGAGATCCAATCTTAATATCGTGGCCGTGTTCTTTAATGGTGGGGACATCCGATTCCATTTGGAACCGCGTCACAGCGCCGCTGTCGCAATCGGCGTAGACAAAACCGTGATAGCCCAACTTGATGTACTGCAGGTTGACTTGCATGACCATGTTGGTGGTGGCCAGCGGAACGTTATAGCGAAACACACAAGAGCGCTTGCCGGTGGACTGCTCCTCGTGGTCCCATTGGAACTCCGCGTTCGCCTTGGGGTCGAATATCTGTTGCAGCTTTGAGCCGAACTCGCCCCCTGAGGTGAAGTAGCCCTGCTTGATTCTCTTCTCGAGATTGGTCGTTTCGCCGTTCACCTTCAGCAGCCTGGTACGCTCCCTGTGGGCAACGTAGGCAAGCTCCAGTTCCTGGGTTTCGAGCGGCTTATAATGCTTGCCTGTCGACGAACCATCGGCACTGCGAGCCGTCGTCTGCGTGCAGATGAAATCCTGGAGTTGGTCGGCGTAGTTGAGCGCGGCGGCGCGCATGCGACTGATGATGGCAGCCTGTTCGGCCGCATCGGGCGCAGGCAATTGGCTGTGAACGCATGGGACCCATGCGACAAGTAGTAGCGAAAGGTTGCGGATCAGCATGATGTTATTCATTTCAGGCGATTCGGATTTATGGACTGGAACAGTTCGAGCCAGTCGTGCGTGCGTTTCTCGGCTGGAAGGATGGAGCCCTGCAACTGTTCCGGCGTCTGGCCCCAATAGAACCCCAGCCATCCGTTGGCGATTCCACGGGAGCGCGCGAGGAAGGCACTGAATTCCGGGACACCGCAGTTGAGCGGATAGGTCTCCTCGAGGACCAGCGGCTTAGAAGTTTTGAACCGCGCGAGGGTATCGATGGCGGCGTCGAGCATTCCTTTTTCGGGGTAGAGATGGACGGAAATGTAGTCCACTTCGGCAGCGAGTTTCGATGGCGGGAATCCGGCCACTTCTTCCGGGTGAGGAAACTTCATGCCGCCCGTCATGATCCCAACGGTCACCAGGTGACGCCGATCGTGTTTGCGGATGGCTTGCGTCATTTGCCGCACCCACTGGCGCGCGATGTCGGGGCGCTGCCGTCCGGCGGGTTCCAGATTGATGAACTCGACGTAGTGGAGGCCCCCCAGTTCGTTGGGGTGCACCCACACGCCGGCCGGACGCGATTCTCCGGACACGATCGGCTCGTTCATCAGATTGTAGGCGAAGACGCCGGGCCGGCCGGCGCAGGTGCTGGCCACTGCTTCCCAGAAGCCGGCCTGAGCGACCCAATGCTCCCGCTCGGACAGCTTACTATACCAGGGCGGAATGTCTTTGACGCGATAGCTGCCCAGACCGGTGATATCGAGGTAGAGGCCGAGTTCTTCGGCCAGCCGCGCCAACCTTTCCAGGCGCGCGAGATTGAGCCGGTTGGGCCGATTCGGTGCGTCCATGAAACTGGCAAACTGCAGGTGGAGACGCACCACGTTCGCGCCGAGTTTCCGCATCTCGCGAAGGTCCTGCTCTACTGTGGGCCACTCGCTGCCCCAAAACTCTTCGAGCAGGCGATGCCGGTAGTCGCGA
>OKRF01000516.1:0-2162 GCA_900290315.1 Candidatus Sulfopaludibacter sp. SbA3
GGCTGAGGCGGCCCTGGCGGAGAGTGAAGAGCGTTTTCGGAATCTGGCCGATTCGGCGCCGGTGGCGATCTGGCTCTCCGGCCCGGATAATCGCTGCTCGTTCGTCAATAAGCGCTGGCTGGATTTCACTGGCCGCACCCTTGACCAGGAACTCGGCCAAGGGTGGATCGAGAACGTTCATCCCGACGACCGGGAGCGCGTGGCCACCGCCTACAGGAGGTCATTCGAGGTGCTTAGCGAGTGCCGGATCGAATACCGGGCGCGGCGGGCGGACGGCGAATACAGATGCCTACTGGACCACGGAGTTGCGCGCTTCTCCGCGGACGGGGAGTTTGCGGGCTACGTTGGCTCCTGCGTGGACATCACCGATCTGAAGCGCAATTTTGAACAGCATCTGGCCACGCAGAAACTGGAGAGCCTGGGGGTGCTCGCCGCGGGTGTGGCACACGACTTCAACAATTTGCTTGGCGCCATTGTGGCGCGTGCCGAGTCTGCCACAAGCGAGCTTGCGCCCGGTTCCCCGGCGACTTACGACGTGGAGCAAGTCCGCGTGATCGCTCTTCGAGCGGGCGAGATTGTCGCTCAGCTAATCACGTTCGCCCGCCAGGAAAATGCGCCCCCGGCGGCTCTCGATCTGTCGAGTGTAGTGGCCGAAATGCTCGACCTGCTGAGGGTCTCCATCGCGAAGGCGGCGGTGCTTGAGACAGAACTGGCCAGCGGCTTGCCACTCATGCAAGCCAATGCGGACGAGATCCGGCAGGTGGTCATGAACCTGGTCGTCAATGCCTCGGAGGCGCTGGAGGGAGAACCCGGAACCATCACGGTCAGCACCGCGCCGGCTTCGCTCGGCGGCGATTCCGGGGGCGCCGTACGCCTGGAGGTACGGGATACCGGCAGCGGCATGACCGAAGAAGTGAAGAACCGGATTTTCGATCCGTTCTTTACTACCCGCTTTGTGGGCAGGGGGCTGGGGCTTGCCTCGACGCAAGGCATCGTGCGCCGGCATGGCGGCTCGATCGAAGTCGAAAGTGCGCCGGGCAAAGGCAGCCGGTTCACGGTTTTACTGCCTTGCGCGGCGGGTCAAGCGGCACCGGTGCCGCATGCCGCGGAACTGGACGTTCCCTCCGCAGAGACGGGCGGAACCGTACTTTTCGTGGAAGACGAGGAGTCCTTGCGCTCCGTCATTGCCAAGTGTCTGCGCCGAAAGAATTTCCAGGTGATCGAGGCGGCCGATGGGGCGGCCGCGATCGAGATACTGAAATCGGATCCCGGCGGTATTGGTGTAGTCCTCCTCGATGTCACACTTCCCGGGATTTCCGGTGCCGAGTTGCTCGACGAACTCCGCTGGATCCGGCCGGAAGTCAAAGTGATTCTCAGCACGGCGTACAGCCGGGAAACGGCCATGCGTGGGTTCGGCGGCCGCGATGTGTGGGGCTTCATTCGGAAACCGTACCGGACTGACGATCTGGTGAACCTGCTGCGGCACGCGGCAGGCGCATCCAACCCTTCTGGCGACTCGAGTGGATAGCTGTCCCCAAATGGACTGGGGGAACACCTGAACTGATAAAAAAAGGACTCTCTCTTCATGGCATAACAATCTATGAAGAAAGATCGACAGGAAACCGAAATATGGACGGTCACCCGAACCCGGATCCCGGAGTGAGCGCCGATGTAGACACCTATCGACGGATTGTCGAGGCCGTACCCGAAGGGATCTGGATCGTGGATCCGCAGGGCCGGACCCTCTTCAGCAACGGGCGCATGGCTGAGATTCTGGGGGTCGACCTGGCTACCATGTCCGGGCAGTCATGTTTCACATACGTGTTCCCGGAGGATGCGGCGGCAGCGCAACGTCATTTTGTCCGCATCCTGGCGGGAGACCCGCGGCCATTCGATTTTCGCCTGCGCCGCGCAGATGGATCGCCGATATGGGTCGGCATCTCCTGGAGGCCCACGTATGATATTCGGGGCTCTCCGGCAGCGTTGCTCGGCCTGTGTTCGGATATCAGCGAGCGCAAGCGGGCCGAAAACGATTTGCGGAAGAACGAAGAACTTTTTCGCACCCTGGCGGACACCGCGCCCGTGATCACGTGGATGAGCGGACCGGACAAGATGGCGACTTACTACAACGCGCGGGCGCTGTCGTTCGCCGGTATTGAGAT
>OKRF01000516.1:2172-11989 GCA_900290315.1 Candidatus Sulfopaludibacter sp. SbA3
CCGACATGCGTGTTCCATTTTCGACCGAAGCGAGGTACCGGCGCGCGGATGGCGAATACCGTTGGATTCTGGTCACGGGCGTTCCACGCGTGATGAATGGAGTTTACCTCGGCCACGTGGGAACAGGCATTGATGTCACGGAGCTCCGCCGCAGTTATGACTTCCATCTGGCCAGCCAGAAACTGCAGAGTCTGGGAATGCTGGCCGCGGGTGTGGCGCATGACTTCAACAATCTACTGAGCGCCATCGTGACGCATGCCGAATCCGCGCAAGGCGACATCGATCCCAGCTCCCCGGCGGCCGAGGACGTCAACTATATCCACCGCATCGCTCTTCGGGCCTCGGAAATTGTCTCCCAACTGCTGTTGTTCGCCCACCAGGAGGCGGCACCCTCGATGAATATCGATCTGTCGCGCGTTGTGGCCGAGATGCTCGACCNNGCAAAGGTCTCCATCGCGAAGACGGCGGTGCTGGAGACGGACCTGGCGGCGGATCTGCCGGCCATCCGTGCCAGCGCACCCGAAATGCGGCAGGTAGTCATGAACCTGATCATCAACGCCTCCGAATCGCTTCTCGGGCAGCCGGGATCGATTACGATCCGCACTGCGTCCGTACCGCGCGAAGGGCAGCAAGCCGCCGCTGTCCGCCTGGAAGTGCAGGACACCGGCTGCGGGATGACTGACGATGTCAAGGCCAGGATCTTCGATCCGTTCTTCACCACGCGGCTCGCAGGCCGCGGTCTGGGTCTTGCGGCTGTTGATGGAATCGTGCGGAGGCACGGCGGTTCGATCGAGGCGGAGAGCACACCGGGTGAGGGCAGCCGGTTCATCATTGTGTTGCCGTGCGCGGCGGCGAACTTGTCCGCTTCCGCNNCCAGCCACTGCTCCGTTGCCCCATGAAACCGCCGCTGCTCCATCCGCTGCTCTTGCGCGCCGATTCGGCCCGCTGGGTATTGTAGTTGCCCCAACTGCGAGCGGCGGCATAGGCTCAGGCCGCCTGGGATCGATTCCCGGCTCGTAGCGGATTGGGTTGCGCCCGGCCGTGCGGACTGACCGCCGGCCTGCACGGAGCGGTTCACGGTCTCCCACGAGCCGCCGTTGTTCTTGTACCACTGCCCGGACTGGTCGCGTTTGTAAACAGCGCCGTCTTTACCGGCGTAAACGTCGCCGGCGGCAGATTTTCCGGCGAAGCCCTGGCTTTGGCTGCCGCGAGCGGCAATGGCCTTTCCGCCGGAGGATGTCTGAATGCCGCCGACGGTGCCGCGGCTATCGGAATACGATGCGCTGTGGGCCACCTGACCGCCCCGTCCGACGACGCTCTGGCCCCAGCTTTGATAGCCGTTCGACGCGCGGTAACCGCCTCCCCAGGTGCCGGTAGACGGATTGTAGAATCCACCGGACGCAGCCGAGCCATAGGGTCCCCACGCCGACCGGCCCCAGGAATACGCGCCGGTGGCCGGATTGTAAGCCGCGCCGCGTGCAAAACCGCCGTATGGGCCGTACAGTGCGCTACCCCGTTCATATGCGCCGTCCGCCGGGTTATACCAGGCGCTGGCGCCGTATGTGTAATACGGGCAGGGCCAGTAAACGGGATATGGATATAGTCCGTAGGCGTAGTAAGGCGGATAGTAATATCCGGTACCCCACATCGCCACACCATACCCGACATAGATTCCCGTGTAGCCGGCGGTGTAAGCATAGGTGACTGTGTCTGGGGATGAATCCTGGATGGTCACGTAGGTGACGTGGTACTTGGACGAATTCGGCGGAATCGAGTAGATTTCCCGGGGGATGGTGTCGGCAGCCTCCCAGGGGCCGTTGGCGTCTTTCGAGACAAACCAAACGCCGTCGAGACAGAGGTAGTAGCTGCTCTCGAAGTGGAAAACGTCGTTTGGAGTGTTGGCGGCGAATGATACGCCGGTACCCGCCATCGGTTCGAATTTGGGTTCACCCGCGTAGTTCACATCGGCCCTGACTTTTTTCCGGTCGATGGTCGCAATCTGAGGAATCGACGTGTTCAGGACTGCTTCTTCGGCCTGCCGGGATCCCGGCACGGCGGAAAGCACGTGAGCGCGCGGATGATTCAGGGGAATCTTCCGGAAGTCCGCCGGCAAGGAGGTAGTAGCAGCGACCCACTCATTGCTTTTCAGCTCAGAGGCGCGGAACCATCGCCCGGACGTCAGAAAGTAGAACTGGCGGGTAGCCGCGTCAAGGAAAACGTCGCACTCGGTATTGGTCACCCACATCAAGCCCGTCTCCGGGATCGGCGCAAGGGCCGGCTCTCCAGCGATTACAATCAACTCGGAAGGCTTGTCGACCACCAGAATCAGCTTCATGACGGCCGGCTTCTGGGGCCGGGCAGCGGACTGCAGCACCTCCTTGTAGGGATCGGTGGCCGGGAGCCTGGTGAAGTCCGTTGGCAGTTTGGCGACGGGCGCCCACGCGTCCTTCAGTTCCTTCGCTGAAAGCCAGACCTTTTCGTCGCGCAGGTAGTAGCGGTTGCCTTTCTTATCGAAGAAGAGATCCCAATTGGTATTGACGATCTTCTGAAGGTTGGTCTTCGCAATATCGACCGGGACGGGCTGTCCGTCGATGATGACGAGTGCGGCAGGTTGGGTACTCACCAGGATGGGCGGCGGATCGAGCAGTACCGCGGTCTGGCGAGCGTTCCACTGGCTCTGGTCCATATAGGCCAGAATGCGGTCGAGGGCCACTGTGGCGGGGTACGCGGGTAGTAGCCTTGTCGTCAGTGCCTGCCAAGCCTTGGCCTCGGCATCGTCTCTCGCGGTGGGGTAGCTGATGCCAGTGACGCCGAAGTTCTCGAAGGTTACGGTCCGGACCGGCTGGTTGACCTGAGTTTCGGAGACTATCGACAACACGCCCCAGACGGTCTGCGCGCCTTTGTGTGTGGTCAGCGACGCGGCCAGACGAGCGGTCAGCCTCTTGAAGTTCGTCCAGGTGTCCACCTGGGGCTGGTAGAGTACCAGGGTCGCACTGCCATCGCTGTACCGGCGCGGCCATCCAAGGTCGGAGGGTGAAGCGGGCTGCATGCCGCCCGATGCTGCCGTTAGCACTGAGACAGCGCACAGAGCCAACGGAAAGGATCGTATCGCTCGAATCGGGAAGTTCATGGAGATTCCTTCGGTTTTGCCGTCACGTCCGTAGCCTTCGCAGAGATTCCGACGTGGACGGGGCGATGCAAGATCTTTATTTGAATTTCTAGATCTAACCATCCCTGCCGGGCATCACGAGGACGCCTCAATCCGAACGAGGAGTATATGAAGAGAATCCTTATCGCCGCTACCTGGGTATTGTTTGGCGCTAGCGTACTGCCGTCCCAGACGGGGGCCAAACCTACGCCGAAGGCTGTGGGGCTCGGCAAGACGGAGGCCGTCTCTAACGAAGAAATGAACATTCGCGCCTATATCGAGCTTCTGCGGACGGATGTGAAGACGTCCAAGAGCCGGATTATGGGCGAAGTTATGCGGCTCGACACCGGCCAGGCGACCAAATTCTGGCCGATCTACAAGGAGTTCGAGACTGAATACGCTACGCTGGGGGACCGGATCGTGGCCGTGGTGAGAGACTATACGGACCATTACGGCAGCATGACCGACGCCGTGGCCGACCAGCTCGGAAACCAGGTTCTGAACATCGAGCAGCAGCGAAATGTGCTGAAAAAGAAGTACTACGACCGCGTAAAAAACGAGCTGGGCGCCATTACGGCAACTCGCTTTTTGCAGGTGGAGAATCAGTTGGAGCGAATCGTGGACCTGCAGATCGCATCCCAGTTGCCGGTCATCAGTGAAATGTGAGGAACAGGCCGTGAGGCACGCCAATCCGCGGATCGCACTTCTGGCGATGGGATTCGCCGCACTGCCGGTGCAAGCCGACACGCTGGTACTGCGAAACGGTACAGAGATAAGTGGCACTCTGCTGGGTGCGACCGCACGCCAGATCGATTTTTTGCCGGTGTCCGGCAAATCGATGAAGGTCCCGCTCAATACCGTGGAAGCCATCAACTTCTCCGAACCGCCGGTGGTTGCGCCGTCCCCGCCTCTCAAACCGGCCCCGGCGGCGGCGGTCCGAAGGGCCGTAACGCTTCCGGCGGGAACCGCATTCCGCGTGCGCACGATCGGCGCCATTGATGTGGATCACACGCAGGCCGGGGCGAAATTCCGGGCCGCCATCGACGATCCGATCATGCTGGGCGGCGACGTGATTGTGCCTCGTGGGGCGGACGTCACGATGGTGGCCGCCAAGGTGGAACAGGGCGGGAAGATGAAGGGCAGCGATCTGATCGAGTTGAAGGTCAACTCCGTTACAGTGGGCGGCCGATCCTATCCCGTGGCCACCAGTGTTTCAGAAACGAAGTCCGCCGGGGAAGGCAAAAAAACGGCTGGCAAGATTGTGGGCGGCGCGGGGCTTGGGGCGATCATCGGAGGGATTGCGGGAGGCGGCAAAGGCGCCGGAATCGGCGCTCTCGTGGGCGGAGCCGGAGGCACGGTTCTGGCGGCCACCAGCCAGCCGCACCTGAAGATCCCGGCTGAATCCCGCTTGCAGTTTCAACTGACGTCAGATTGGAAGGTTCAATAGCGCCGGCCGGGAAACGCCCTTCCGCCCAGCGGCTCCCGGCCGCGTTCAGTGCGAGCCAGCTATGTCCCGACTATCGAATGCCCAGGCCCACTCACGAGAACGAACAGAAGCCGACCAGCGGCGGCACGTATTGCAAGTTGCAAAAGGCCTTTCCGCAACACTGGGGAACGACTTCTTCGATTCCGTGGTAAGAAACCTCGCCGCTACATTTCACGCGGACTCCGTTTATATCGGCGAACTAGCCGGCCCACCCGCCAACCGGCTGATGACGCTTGCAGCGGTCCGGAAACACCAAAAGACGAAGAATTTCGGGCAGACGCTCTCCGGCACTGCGGCGGGGCAGGTGGCGCTTGACGGATCGTTCGCCTGCAGCAAGGACGTGAGAGGGAGGTTTCCCGAAGACACGCGGCTGGAAACCATGCGGGCGGAGGGGTATGCCGGTGTGCGCCTGTGCGATTCAGCTGGACAACCGGTGGGTCTGTTGGTGGTGGAATCCAGAGAACGGCTAACGGACATCCAGTTAGTGAAATCCGTACTGGAGACGTTTGCGCCGCGCGCCGCGGCTGAGATCGAGAGGAAGCGGGCCGAGGATCTCTACCGGGAGAACGAGGAGCGCTATCATGCATTTGTCTCGACGAATCCCGACGCAATGTGGCGCATCGAATTCGAGCGACCGATCCCGCTGGACCTGCCGGAAGAAGAACAGTTGGAGCGCATTTATCGCTACGGATATTTGGCCGAATGCAATGAGGCCTCGGCTGCCCTGTACGGGATGGAGAGCGGCGAGCAGCTAGTGGGCTGGCGGTTTGACAAGGTTCTGCCGCGCCAGGATGCACAGCTTGTGGAAGAGTTGCGGACTGCCATCCGTTCCGGTTTCCGCTTCACGGTAGTGCAAACGACTGCGCAAGACGCCCGCGGCCGGCAGGCGTATCGGCTGCGAAGTCAGTTGGCGGATGTGGGGCACCACGCGCGACATTAGCGAGTTGAGGCGGGCAGAGCTGTCGATGGCAGCCTCCGAGCGCCGGTTTCGCGAAGTGCTGGAAGGCATTCATCTCCCCGCGGTCATGCTGGATCGAAACGGGTCGATCACCTTCTGCAACGAGCGCTTCCTGAGGTTGGCTAACTCGTCGAAAAAGGAGCTTTCCGGGCGGAAGTGGCTGGAAGGAGTCATCTCAGCTAACGAGGCTGACAAGTGGAGAGCTGCCATGCTGCATGGCTGGGAAGGGACCGCCGGGGACCGTCACTTCGAAGGAGAGATTATTCAGCGCGAAGGGCCGCCGCGCGTGGTGCTTTGGGATACCATTTGTCTGAGCCAGGAGGAGAGCGGGGAGACTGTCCTCGCCGCCATCGGCAGGGACCTCACGTATCAGAGGATCCTGGAGGGACAGATGCGGCAGGCGCAGAAGCTCGAGAGCATTGCGCGTCTTGCCGCAGGACTGGCACACGATTTCAACAATCTGCTGATGGTGGTCCTGGGACAGACAGCGCAACTTCTCAAGAACGCCACCGAATCCGGACCGGACCGCCAGCGTCTTGCGTCGATCGAGAATGCCGCTACCCAATGTGCGCGGCTGACGGCGCAGTTGCTGGCCTTCGGCCGGAAGCAACGCCTCGCGCCGAGACTCATCAGCCTGAATGAAGTGATTGCCGGCGACGAAGGGGTCATCCGGAGTCTCATTGGCGGCGCCATCGAATTGGTCATCGATCTGGCATCGCCGATCGGGCTTGTATATGCCGATCCGGTGCAGATCCAACGGATTCTTGCCAATCTGGTAACGAACTCCCGAGATGCGATGCCGGATGGCGGGACGGTAACGGTTGCGACGTCCAATGTCACGANNGGGTTGACCGAGGAAATCCGCACGCACCTGTTCGAGCCGTTCTTTACGACCAAGGCGCAGGGAAAGGGAACAGGGTTGGGGCTCTCCACAGTGTACGGAATCGTGACTCAAAGCGGGGGACACATCTCGGTTCACAGTGAGCCGGGCAAGGGAGCAAGGTTCGACATTCTGCTGCCGGTGGCGCGCGCTTAAACTGTCCGGGGGCGCGATCGCAACGAAACTCCGAAACCAATGGCTTCTCCGCGAAATAGCTGGACAATAGCGCGCGTGTCCGCCGGCACGTGCGCTACTGATCCAGGAGGGGGTCTCCANNTTGGCGGCCAGACCACGAAGCCGAAGCTCCTGGATCATGGCCCGCTCATAGATCTTCTCTAAGAACCCGGCGCCGAGCACATCGGCTACCTCGAAGGCAGATCCAATTACCGCCTCTGTGAGGTCCGATTCCGATCGGTGTGCATCCGTGTCCATCCGTGGCCCTTGAACAAAGTGCACAAAGCGGGGGAACATCTCAAGAGAATCAGCCACGGATGGACACGGATGCACGCGGATCAATTGTCCAGTTATTTCTTGGACAGGGTGAGCGATCTTATCGATATGGTCCGGCAAACGCTCCAGCTCAGGCGCCGGATTGGACCACGGGCACATGCGATTTCACGCGCCAGATCCCTCCGCCCGGTAAGGGCCACGGCCGGCGCCTACAGAATTCCGTTCGCGTCCGCCTAGTTTTCGGGAAGGCCGTCCAGCCAACAGGCTCCCTCCAGATAGGGGCGCGAAAAAACTCTGCCGATCCTATCCACTTGAGAGTTCTGGTGGTAGCGCATGTACAGACGATTGTCGTCACCGAGATCCAGAATTTCGATCTTTCCGGTATAGTGCGACATGATGTACCTGAAAGTCTTCTGAATGCCGCTCAACCGCTGGTTTGCACCCCTAACCAGTTCCACGCCCTGCCGCAGGGAAACCTGGAAGTGCGAAGCGCCCTTGACGGGCCGGGCCTGGAATAAATAATAGGGCCGCGCGCCAATCTCGTGACATTTCCGGAACGTCTCGGCAAGGGTCTCCGCGTCGTCGTTCACCTTGCCGAGCAGGACCGCCTGATTGAGAAACTGAACTCCGGCAGCCCGAAGCTTCCGGATGCCGGTGACGGCTTCCGGGGAGACCTCACTGAAGTGATCGAAGTGCACGACGATAACCGGGGTTTTGCCCGCGTGCGAGATCCGCTGGAACAACGCAGGCAGCATCGGGTCTGCGAACCGTGGCGGATAGAAAGCGAACATTTTGGTGCCAAAGCGGATCGTGGTGAGATTCGGGCATGGCAGTAAGTGATCCAGGATTCGGTGTAATTTCTCAGTTGTGAGCACGAACGGATCGCCACCGGACAATAGCACGTTGTTCATTTCGGGATGCTGGCGAATGTACGCGCCGACGCGAGTGTACGACGGCGCCACTTCATCGGAGTCCTTACCGACGATCCGCTTTCGAAAGCAGTACCGGCAGTAAGATGCGCACTTATCGGTGACCAGGAGAAGACCGGTCTGGGGATACTTGTGCTGCAAGCCCGGAACCACCGTATGCTCGTGCTCCCCACTGGTATCCAGACTTCCGGTGCTCCGGAACTCCTGCAGCGACGGTTCAACGATATGTTTGAGCTGCTCATAAGAGCCGCTCTGGTGAATTTGGTTCTGGTAGAACCTCGTAACCTGGTAGCGGGTGATANNTTTCCACCGGACGAGCCTCTTCCTGTGGCTTGTCAGAAGATGCGGGAACCGGACTGGGCTCCGGGCTGCGCTGCATCGCGGTGGCGGCGCCCTGCGTGCTGATTTCCCCGGCCTGGGGCTCGACGCTTCGACCGCGGGTTGTTTCGGGCAGGTCTTTCATTTTGAGCATCCGCCGCCGTGTCACGGTCTGGCGGACTTGGCGGCGATAGGCTATTTGCTCGAAACCAGGTCCGGCCGCTTCCCACACTTTGGATGACGCCCAGGCATGTCCGGTGTTAGATTTTGTCGCCCGTGAGCCATCCGGACTCGAAGTTTTTATACATCCTGCCTCCTGATTCCCGCATCATGTTGGCGCCACTCTCCGGTAGCGGGGAGCAGAGTCTAAGCCTTACCGAGGAGGTAGATGATGTTCGACTGGTTTGCCGAGACGCTCAAACACTATCCGGAGATCGCCATATTCATGGCGCTGGGGCTCGGGTACTACTTCGGCAAGTTCACGTTCCGCGGCATCGGCCTGGGGTCAGTCACCGCCACGCTGCTGGCGGGCGTGTTGATCGGACAGATCGGGATCACCATCGCGCAGCCCCTCAAAGCGACGGTATTCCTCATGTTTCTGTTTGCGGTGGGCTACGGGGTAGGGCCGCAGTTTGTACGTGGTATCGCCAAGGATGGGGTGCCGCAAGCCGTCTTTGCGATGGTGCAATGCGTGTTCTCGCTGTTCGTCCCGTACGCAATCATAAAGATTGCGGGTTACGACTTCGGTTACGCAGCGGGATTCTACTCGGGGTCGCAGACGCTGTCAGCGGCGATGGGGCTTTCGACGGACGCCATCAACCGGCTGGGGCTGGCGGCGGCGGACGCGAAGCGTATGATCGACTCGATGCCGATCGCATATGCGGTGACGTACCTGTTCGGCACGGTCGGCTCGGCGATNNTATCGCGCTGTTCGGTCCCGCACTCCTGCGTATCGATCTGGCCAAAGCCTGCAAGGAATACGAAGAGAACCAAGGTGGAGGCGGCAAGGAGATGGGCGGAACCGCTTCGGCGTGGCACCGTTGGGAAGTGCGGGCGTTCCGCGTGGCGCCGGGCGGCCGCGTGGATGGCCTGCGGGCAGTGGAGGCAGAGGCACTGGTTCCCGAGCAGCGCATCTTCGTGCTGCGCGTGCGGCGCAAAGGAGTGGTCGAGGAAGGGAACACGGAGACCATACTTCGCGAGAACGATATAGTGGCGGTCGCCGGCCGGCGCGATGTGCTGCTGAACGTGATCGGACAGGGCGCGCAAGAGGTGGAAGACCCCGAATTGCTACACATGCCGATCGAAGGCGTGGATGTTTACANNGGATGGGAAGACGCTCGCCGAAGTGGCGAAAATGCCCGCCGTGCGAGGCGTGTTCCTGAAGAAGCTCGTACGGGGCGCGGTGGCGACGCAGATTCCGATTCTGCCGACCACGACGATCTGCTGCGGCGATATTCTGACCCTGGCGGGGCGGACGCAGGACACGACGAGCGCGATCCAGATGCTGGGCGTTGCCGACCGTCCGACCGATGTGGCAGACGTGGCGTTCATCGGCGGAGCAATCACTATCGGCGCACTGATCGGCGCGCTGGTGTGGAAGGTGGGAGGGATACCGATCACCTTGTCTACGGCCGGCGGCGCGCTGTTA
>OKRF01000515.1:0-8617 GCA_900290315.1 Candidatus Sulfopaludibacter sp. SbA3
ACCGCCGCTACGTGGCCAGTGTCGCGAGCCAGTTCCCCAACTCGCCGGCTGAGGCGCCCATCGCCTACAAAGAGCCGCCCAAGGGCGCCCAGCCAATTGCTACGCAGCGCAAGACCATCTACTTCGAACCCAACTCCGCCAAGATGGGGCTGGATTCGCGCGCCGTGGTCGATGAGATCGGCGACTTCATGCGCGCATACGAAAACACCGTGGTGGATATCGAGGGCAACACCGATTCCAGCGGCTCGCGCGAGATCAACATGCCGCTCTCCAAAGAGCGCGCCGATTCCGTGAAGAACTACCTGGTGGAGAAGTATCACTTCCCCGGTAACCGCATGCGCACCATTGGCAACGGGCCCGACCGGCCGCTGGATGACAATTCCACCCCGGAAGGCCGTGAGAAAAACCGGCGCACCGATATCAAGGTCTATCCCAACCCGGCTTCCAAACAGTGAGCCTCCATCTGTTTGAAATTCGGCGGGAGGTGTCCCGGAAGACGCGCACCCTGCTGGCCATCGCCAGTTGGGCAGTGGTGGTGCTCGCCTGGTTTCTGCTGACCCAGTGGAAGCTGCTGCCGCCGTTTTCCGTGCCCAAGCCTGCGGGCGTGGTGCAGGCCTTCGTCATGCTCTGGACCGAGTACGACCTGCTGGGCAACGTGTTCATGAGCTGGTGGCGGATCGGCCAGGCCTTTCTCTGGAGCGCCGCCATCGCCATCCCGCTGGGGCTGCTGATGGGCAGCTTCCGCTGGATGCACAATCTGATCAACCCGATTGCCGAGCCCATGCGCTCCATGCCCATCACCGCCTTCCTGCCGGCCTTCATTGCGCTGTTCGGTATGGAAGAAGGCATGAAGGTGGCGTTCCTATTCTTCGGCATGTTCTTCTACCTGCTGGCCCTGGTGGTGGAAGAGGCCGATCGCGTGGATAACGCCCTGCTCGAAACAGCCATGACGCTGGGGGCCAAGAAGCGCCATCTGCTGTGGCTCATGTTCCGCGCCTCGTTCCCCGCCATCTTCGGTTCTTTCCGCATCCTTTACGACATCGGTTGGACCTACGTGATTCTGGCGGAGATGGTCAACGCGCGCAAAGGCGTGGGCTACATGGTGGAAGCCGCGCGCAAAGTGCTGGATTTCGACCGCGTGTGGGCCGGCATCATCGCCATCGGCTTCGCCGCGTTCCTTTTTCGCTGGCTGCTCACGGTGCTGGAGCACCAACTGTTTCCCTGGCGCAGGCCGCTCACCCAGTGGCAAAGGCGACCACTCATGCCGGATAAGCTCAAACTCGCGGTGCGCAACGTGTCGCGCAGCTTCGTATCGCCCACGGGGGAACGCTTCCAGGCGCTCCACGATATCAACTTCGAGGTGCAGGATCTCTACTCGTCGGAGGGCCGCGACATCGGGGAATTCCGCGTTTTGCTGGGCCCCTCGGGCTGCGGTAAGTCCACCATTCTGCGGCTCATCGCCGGGCTGGACCATCCGGATAGCGGCGAAATCCTGGTGAATGGCGCACCCGTCACCGTCCCCGGGCGAGACCGCGGCATGGTCTTCCAGAAGTACACTTCGTTCCCCTGGCTCACCGTCTCGCAGAACGTCGAATACGGCCTGAAGATCAACAATTTCCCGGAGCAGGAACGCCGCGAGACCGTCACCCGCCTCATCGAAGCGGTGGGCCTCGCCAGCTTTGCCAACTCGTACCCCGATACGCTCTCCGGAGGCATGCAGCAGCGGGTGGCTATCGCCCGTACCCTGGCGTTGCGCCCCTCCATCATCCTGATGGACGAGCCGTTCGGCGCGCTCGATGCCCAGACGCGCGGCGATATGCAGGAACTGCTCCTGAAAATCTGGGGCGAATCCGCTAGCACCATCCTGTTCGTCACTCATGACGTGGACGAGGCCATTTACCTGGCCGACCGTATTTACGTCTTATGCGCTCGACCCGGTACAATCATTGAGGATGTGCCGGTACCGTTTGGACGGCCGCGCGACCAGTCGATGAAGCAGAGCCAGCAGTTCCACGAACTGCAGCAACACGTGCTCGCCTGCTTGAAGCGCGGGCCCGGCCAGGGCCAGGTACGAGTGAGCGTTTGATGGCGGACGACAACGACGATGGTTCCATCAGCTATGTGAAAGCGGCCTTTCACTGGCAGTACAACCTGATCGCGCTGGCCGGCGCTGCCGGTTTCGCGCTGATCTCGGTTAGCGCCTTGCCAATTTTGTTGGCCGGCGGCCTGGAGTTGATCTACCTCAGCACAGTCCCGCAAAATCCCCGTTTTCAGCGCCTGGTGCGCTCCTGGAAGTTCGCCGAGCAGAAGAAGCAGCAGGAACGCAGCCTTAACGATCTGTTTCTGGAACTGCCGCCCGAAATGCGCGGCCGCTATGCCCGCCTGGACGCCGTCTGCCGCGGCATCCGCGAAAACTACAAGCGCCTCACCGCCACTTCGCAGATGTTCGCCGAACAGATGGAATCCAAGCTCGATGGCCTCTCGCAATCCTACGTCCGCCTGCTCAACTCCGCCTTCCACCATCGCCAGTATCTGAACACCACCAATCCCGAAGCCATCAAGAAAGAGGCCGCGGCGTTACAGGCCGACCTGGAGAAGGAGCCAGCCAAGGTGCAGGAGATCAACCGCAAACGCATCGAGATCCTCACCAAGCGGTCTGAGAAGTTCGACAAGATCAAAGAGAACTGCCAGGTGGTGGACGCCCAGTGCGCCGCCATCGAAGACGTGCTGCAGTTGATCCGCGACCAGTCCGTGACCATGCACGATCCGCAGGAGATCAGCGAGCATCTCGACAACCTGGTCAAGGACGTGGAGCAGACCGAGGAGACCGTGCGCGAAGTGGAATCGATTTTCGACCTGTCCCCGCTGGCCACGCCCGACTTCACCGGCGGCGATCCAGGGGCCACCGGAAGGGCCTTCGGCGGAAAGGTCCGCAACTGAGATGGCCAGCGCCACCAACTCCCGTGAAGCCCTGCCCGGCTGGGCGGCCGAGCTTTCCGAGAAATACTACTCGGGCGTCACTTCCATGTTCGTTCTGCACGGCAACGTGCGCGATCTGGCCCCCAAAAAGCGAGGCGACTCCACCGAGTTCGTGACCCTGCAGCAGTTCCTCCGCGACGCCCTGTTCGGCGCCCGCGACCTAGTGCTGTTCTATGATCGCGGCGGCGGCCTCACCTTTTCCACGCCGGAGATGAAGTCCGATTTCGAGTGGGCCCTCTCGGGCTACGACAGCTTTCACGGAACCAATTTCTGCAACGGCCTGCCGCGCAACCCAGATGGCGTCCTCAACATCCTGGACAACTATCTGCGTCTGCGCATTCAGGACAAGAAGAAGATCGCGTTGGTGGTGGATTTCGCCGAGACTGTGGTGCCCGCGGGCGACAGTTCCGGCATGCCCGCCGAAGACCGCAACTCGCTGGTGATTCTCAAGCGGTGGGCGCAGAGTCCGATATTTCTGCAAGCCGACGTGACCTTCTGCCTCATCGCCGAGAACCGCATCGAGCTCAATCTCAGCCTGGTGCAGAATCCCGGCGTGGCAGCGATCCAGATTCCCTTGCCTTCGGAAAGCGAGCGCCTCGATTTCATCCGCGCGCAACTCGCTGTGAAGCCCATGCCAGCCGGTTCCGAGGTGACCCCGGAGCAACTGGCTGGCCTGACCGCCGGCCTGAAGCGCGTGCAGATGCAGAGCCTGATCTCCGACGCGGTAGAGAATCAGCGCCCCTTGACCATGAAGTTCCTGATCGGGCGTAAAAAGGAGCTGATCGAGGCCGAGGCCGGGGGACTCCTGGAGTTCGTGCAGAGCCGCTTCGATCTCTCCATGGTGGCAGGTCACGAGTCCGCCAAAAAGAAACTTCACGATGCCGCCAGCGCCATCCGCGCCGGCCGTACCGACGTGGTTCCAATGGGGTACGTCATTTGCGGTCCGGTGGGCACGGGCAAGACTTTCCTCACTACCTGTTTCGCGGGCGAAATCGGCATCCCCGCCGTCAGCCTGAAGAACTTCCGCAGCATGTGGCAGGGCCAGACCGAGGGCAACCTGGAGCGCATTCTGAATTTGCTGAAGGCCATGAGCCCGATCGCCGTCATCGTGGACGAAGCCGACGCGCAACTCGGCAATCGCGCCAGCTCTGGCGATAGCGGCGTCTCCAATCGCGTGTTCGCGCAGATCGCACAGTTCATGGGCAATACCGAACTGCGCGGAAAGGTGATCTGGTTCCTCCTCACCTGCCGCCCCGACTTGCTCCCGGTGGATCTCAAGCGCCAGGGCCGGGCCGAAGAGCACATTGCCCTGTTCTATCCACACACCGATGAAGACCGTCTGGCCATGCTCCAGGCGGTGCTGAAGAAGACCGGCGTCACCCTGACATCCCCAGAAGCCGAGGCCGCCTTCCTGAAACACGCCGCCGGCCTCTCGGGCGCCGACGTGGAGGCCATTCTGACCCGCGCCCTCATGAAGAATGCGTTGGCAAACCAGGCCGGCCTGGCCGCCGAAGACCTCACCGCCGCGCTGGAAGATTTCATCCCGCCCTCATACCCCACCGAGATCGAACTGCAAACCCTCGCCGCTGTGCTGGAGTGCACCAGCAAGAGCCTGCTACCGGAGGAGTACCGCGCCATGGACCGCGGCGAGATCATCCGCCGCACCAATCAGTTGTCCCTGCTGTCGCGCATGGGATAAGGACGAGAGGATTAGAATTGTGGACGCGATGGCGTTTCGCGTGTTTTTGAGCTCCAGTCTCGATCCCACTGAGGCAGCGCTGGCTTGGCGTTTACAGACGCTGGCGGCAGCGCATGGAATCAAAATGTACGTTCCCCAGAACGGCACAGTAGTTGCTCCTCCGGGAACCGTGGGGGTTCAAAAGGCTATCGATCGTTCGGACTGCGTCCTGGCGATCATCACAACGGCTGCCAGTCCAACGGTCCAGCAAGAGCTTCGCTACGCCCTCGAACGTAAGAAACTGGTGATCCCGATTGTGCGCACCGACTCGGCCGATAACCCGTTACTGGCCCAGTTTCCTCGCATCTTCACGTTCTCTCCGTGGGACAATCCTGGGGCGGTTGAGACCCAGATCGTGGAGTTCTTCAAAGAGCAACAGATGACCAAAGAGAAGCAACAGGCCATCGGTGCGTTGGCTGCGCTGGGGCTCGGTCTCATTGTGCTCTTCTCGCTGAATAAGGAATAGCTGTTGAGGATTGCGGTCGTTGATACTTCTCCCCTCATCAACCTTGCCCACTTAAAATCTGGCTTCCGAACTCGCGCTGTTCTTCGACAGCGGGCCCTGTTCTTCAGCGGCGATGAACGGCGCGCTCGCAAGATCGCAGACCGGATGGGCAGAACCGCAGTGGGCACGCTGCGCTTGCTGGCTCGCCTCAACCTGGAGGGGTGAGCTCCGGACCTGCAAGCGCTCGTGCGGCTGCTGCTGCGGGCTCTTGACCTCGCCGCGAAACCGATCTGACTCGCAGGCTTCCGTCGTAGCCGCACGAACGCTTTGCTCAATTTTCCGTGGGAACCCGTTCCATGTGATCCACCACTACCTCAGCCGCGACCTTTTGGGGCTGTAGCCGCAAGCCCAACGTCTCCGGGAGTGCGTCGAAGAGAGTTGGCACTGCTTCGACGTCGCCCGGTTTGGGCCCCTGATCACTCCAACGAAGGTCGAAAGTATACACTCCGTCAATGCCGGTCTTATCCTCGACCATCGCCCCCAGGTACCGGCTCACAAGCTGTGCCAGGAGGTCCATCGAGGAGCATTTGGCCGACAACGTTTCGACGCGCCCGCCATTGTGGTTCGCTCCCTGCTCGCACTCGCCCGCGGGCTTGAGCTTGCAGCCTTTTGAGGACACCACCAATGCATAGCCTGGCAACTGCCTGGTTTCGCGATGCACCGCCAGCTTGAAGCGGTCTTCCAGCAGCGTTTGGAGCATCCGCATGCGATCGTCATCGCTGGCCTTCGCAGGGTACTTCGCGGCGACGTCCACCCGGACGGCTGCCAGCCCATTCCGGCCCTGCGATCTGCGCGGGGCTCACCCCGTAAGCCCGCTGGATGAGGCGCTCCAGACTCAGGTTGGTCAGGACGATCTGCCCCTGGTAGTCGTGCGTGCGGGTACTGGGACTGCCGGAATTGTTCAGTTTGACCGATGCCACTTCGTACGCCCGACGGGTGCCCGATTGCGCGAAGGCGGCGCTGCCGAAACAAAGCGCGAGGATTACCGAAGTGGCTCGCATGCACTTTCGACGGCCGGCTCGCCCCTTGGGTTAGGAATTTTAGGCGCGCGGGCGAACTCGTTCCCTGCCTCGCTGCACGCTACAATTGAAAGTTCAACACTCATGCTTGACGATTCCATACAGGAACTGGAGTCCCGTTCCCTGGCGGCGATTCAGTCCGCGGATTCACCTGAGGAACTGGAAGCGGTGCGCGTGCAAGCTCTGGGCCGCAAAGGCACACTGGCGCTGATGGGCAAGGAGATGGGCAAACTCGCGCCCGAGGATCGCGCGCGCGTAGGAAAGCTGCTCAACGCCGCCAAGCAGAAAATCGAAGAGGCCCTGGACATCAAACAGCGTACCCGCGCCGCGGCAGACTTGCGCGCCCGCCTGGATGCAGAGTGGCTGGACCTCACCGTGCCCGCCGCCGGACCGCGCCGTGGCCACCTGCACCCCATCACGCGCATCCAGCGCGAACTGGAAGAGCTGTTCGTCTCGCTGGGTTTCGCCGTTCTGGATGGGCCCGAAGTGGAGGACGAGTATCACAACTTCGACGCCTTGAACATCCCCGCCACGCATCCGGCGCGCGATATGCAGGACACGTTCTGGCTGGATGGCGGCAAACTGCTGCGCACCCATACTTCGCCCGTGCAAGTGCGCGGCATGGAGCGCCTGGGGCCGCCGCTGCGCATGATCGCGCCGGGGCGCGTCTTCCGCAACGAAAGTGTCGACGCCAGCCACGAGCACACCTTCTATCAATTGGAAGGCATGATGGTGGATCGCGACGTTTCCGTGGCGCACCTGCTGTACTTCATGAAGACGCTGCTTACCGCCATCTTCCAACGCGAAGTCACGGTGCGTCTGCGGCCGGGATACTTCCCGTTCGTCGAACCCGGTTTCGAACTGGACATCAACTGCCGCATCTGCGGCGGCACGGGCTGCCCGGTCTGCAAGCAGAGCGGATGGGTGGAACTGCTGCCGTGCGGCCTGGTGAACCCCCCCCAACGTACTCCGCATGAGCGGCATCGATCCCGAGCAGTGGGGCGGCTTCGCCTTCGGCTTGGGGCTGACACGCCTGGTGATGATGCGCTACGGAATTGACGACATCCGCCATTTACAAGGCGGGGACCTGCGGTTCCTGGAACAGTTTTGAAATGAAATTCTCGTACAACTGGATTCGCGAATTTGTGGAGGGCCTCGACTACGCGCCGGGTCCTCTGGAGCGGCTCATCACCATGAAGACCGCCGAGTGCGAAGGCATCGAGCCCGCCGGCGAGCTGCTGGAGCATGCCTGCGTAGCGCGTGTGGAATCAGTGGAGCCCATCGCCGATAGCCACAATGTGAAGGCCGTGGTGGATGCCGGACCGCACGGACGCAAGACCGTGGTGTGCGGCGCGCCCAATTGCCGGCCGGGCCTGATCACGGCCTACGCGCCCATTGGCAAGAAGGTGATCAACGGCGTGGAGAGCGACGGCATGCTGGCCGGCGGCGCCGAACTGGGCATCAATCGCAACCACGCGGGCATCCTGGAGCTGAACGCCGAGGTCGGCGGGCCCATACCGGGATGCCGTCCCGACAGCGTCATCGAGATCGATAACAAGAGCATCACGCATCGACCCGACCTTTGGGGACATCACGGTATGGCGCGCGAGGTGGCCGCCATCCTGGGTCACAAACTGAAAGATCCGGCCCGCCTGCTCCTGGTGCCGGAAGGGCCTCCGGGTATCCGGGTGCAGATCGAAGACCTCAAGCTCTGCCCGCGATACAGCGCGCTGGTGTTTGAGAACGTCACCATCCAACCTTCGCCATTGTGGCTACAGTGCCGTCTGACGGCTATCGGGCTGAACCCCATCAACAACATCGTCGACATGACGAACTACGTGATGGCGGAACTGGCGCAGCCCATGCACGCATTCGATGCCGACCTGCTGCGCGGCGACACCATCTTCGTCCGCCCTGCCACCCCCGGTGAGCATTTCTACGCCCTCAACGATGAAGAACACACGCTGGACCCGGCGAACCTGGTGATTGCCGATGCGGGAGGCGCTATCGCGCTGGCGGGCGTGATCGGCGGGGCGCACAGCGCCATCAGCGATGTCACCAAGCGAGTGGTGCTGGAGAGCGCGAATTTCGATGCGACTTCCGTCCGCCGCACCTCGTCCGCAATCAAGCTGCGCACCGATGCGTCGATGCGCTTTGAGAAGGCGCAAGACCCCGCTAATACCGTCCGCGGCATCGCCCGCGCCATCGAACTCCTGCGCGAGATTTCGCCGGGCATCCGCATCGTCGGCGGCCTGGCCGATGCCAGAAAAGCCGCCGCGCCGCCACCGCCCATCGGGTTGCCGCTCGCCTGGCTGGAGCGCAAACTAGGCCGCGCCATGGATGCCGCGGAGGTCCGCCAGATTCTGGAACGGCTGG
>OKRF01000515.1:8627-22341 GCA_900290315.1 Candidatus Sulfopaludibacter sp. SbA3
ATAGGTCCGCCAGATTCTGGAACGGCTGGAGTTCGGCGTCCGCGAGCCGAAGCCCGGCGTCTTCAGTGTCGCCGTGCCCTCCTGGCGCGCCACAAAAGACATCTCCATTAAAGACGACTTGGTGGAGGAAGTGGGGCGCATGGTGGGTTACGACTCGATCACACCACAGGCGCCGCTGGTTCCCGCCGCCGTGCCGCCGGGCAACCCCGTGCGTAAGTTTCAGCATGGGGTGCGCAATGTTTTCGTGGATGAGGGCTTCACGGAGGTCTACAACTATTCGTTTCTAAGCGAGGAAGCTGTGCGGGCATTCGGCCTGGATCCCGCGGACCACGTGCACGTCACCAACCCCATCGCTTCTAACCAGGCGCTGATGCGGACCTCGCTGCTGCCCGGCATCTGGAACAACGTGCTGGAAAACGCCAAGCATCGCGAATCGTTGCGGCTGTTCGAAATCGGCCACGAGATTCACAAGCGCGAGAATGCCGCGGAACTGCCGAACGAAATCCCGCACCTGGTGGCGGCGATTTATGAGCGGCAGGGCGATGGCGCCGCCGGCCTGTTCGAAATCAAACGCGCGGCCGAATGCCTCATGCCGGGGGCCCAGGCCGAGCCCTCCGAAGCGCGCCCCTTCGAACATCCCGCGCGCGCCGCGCTCGTTTTGTGGAAGGGCCGGCAGGTGGGCCGCATGTTCGAACTGCATCCCTCGCTGGTGGAAGCGGGCCGCGCGGCCATTCTCGACCTGAACCTGGAACTGGTCCGCACCTTGAGCGCCGGCGAAATCAAGTACACACCTATCCGGCGATACCCTTCCAGCGCGTTCGATCTCTCGGTGGTGGCCGGCTTGCGCGAGCATGCCGGAAAGTTGCAGGCGAGTATCGCTTCGTTTGCCGGACCGCTGCTGGAATCCACGCAGTTCGTGCGCCAGTATGTGGGGCCGCCGCTCGCCGAAGGCACCAAGAGCGTGTCGTTCCGTTTGACCATCGGCTCTCCGGAGCGGACTCTCTCGTCGGAGGAAGTGGGCGAAATCCGCGGCCGCATCATCGACGGAATGCGCGGCCTGGGCTACGAACTGCGCGTGTGAGCACCCGCCGCGCCAAACCCGGCGGATGGGTCGCCAAGCGGCGACGCGGCGTCTGCCGCTGGTGCGGCGTACCAGTGCCCAAAGGCCGCTTCACCTTCTGCGGCGAGGCGTGCGTGCACCAGTGGAAACTGCGCACGGACCCCGGCTACCTGCGCGAACAGGTCTTCCTGCGCGATCGCGGGGTGTGCGCCCGCTGCGGCGTGGATACCGAAGCGCTCCGCAAAGACAAGCGCAAGCTGGACTACCGGGCCCGCAAGCAATTTGAGAAGGACTGGGGCGGCCGCCGGAATCTGTGGGATGCCGACCATATCGTCCCCGTGGTGGAAGGCGGGGGCGAATGCGACCTTTCGAATATGCGCACCCTCTGCCTGAAATGCCACCAGGAGGAGACGGCGGCCCTTCGCCAGCGCCGGGCGAAAATCTGTCAGCCTGATCCGCGCGATTTATCGCAGATCGCAATAATCGCGCGGATCAGGCTGACAGATTTTCTGTAAAATTGTCTCGACATGAAGCACCTGTTGATCGCCGCTGCCCTCCTGCTGACCTCTTGCGCTCGCGCTCCCCAACCCGCCGCCGACCCCGGCCTGCTGGCGGAAATCCAGCAGATCCGCGCGATCGATAATCACGCGCACCCGGTCCGCGTGACCGGCACTGGCGAGGAGCCTGACCGCGAATTCGACGCGCTGCCCGTGGACAACATGGAGCCGCAGTCCGATCCGGTAAGTCTGCGTCCCGGCGCGCCGGCCATGACAACCGCGGCGCAAGCGCTGTTCGGCGGACCCGGCGGCAAGAAGGGCGAACAGCAGCAACAGGGCGAAAACTACCCAGCGTGGGTGCTGGACCAGATGGGCGTAGAGGTCATGCTGGCGAATCGCGTCGCCATGGGGAAAAGCATCCAGCCGCCGCGCTTCCGCTGGGTGCCGTACGCGGACGCGCTCCTGTTTCCGCTCGATAATTCAGCTCTGGCGCAGCAGAACTCCGACCGCAAATNNTTTTCGCCCTGGAAGACCGCTTGCGGCAGCGCTACCTGAAGGACGCCGGCGTGGATAAGCCGCCCGCCACACTCGCTGATTACCTGGCGCGCGTAGTGACTCCCACTCTGGAGCGGCATCGGCAAGGCGGCGCGGTGGCCGAGAAATTCGAGGCCGCCTATCTGCGCTCGCTGGCCTTCGACAAAGTGGACCGCAGCGACGCCGACCATATCTATCAGCGCTTTGCCGGCAAGTTCGGACCGGCGCAGCCCGAGTACAAGCCCCTGCAGGATTTCCTCTTCCGCTACATCGCCGCCGAATGTGGCCGCCTGCGCATGGCCGTGCACCTGCACACCATGGCTGGCGCCGGCGGCTACTTCGATGTGGGCGGTGCCAATCCTCTAAACCTGGAATCCGTGCTGAACGATCCCAGCTTGCGCAAAACCACCATCGTGATGGTGCACGGCGGATGGCCCTTTACACGCGAAATCGGCGCGCTGCTCACCAAGCCCAACGCGTATCTGGATTTTTCCGCACAGGACCTATCGCTGACGCCGGCAACCCTGGCGGCCATCCTGCGCGAGTGGCTGGAGTTCGTGCCGGAGAAGGTCATGTTCGGTACCGACGCCTATCCGTACATTCCCGAAATGGGCTGGGAGGAGTCCGGCTGGATCGCCGCCCGCACCGGCCGCCAGGCGCTGGCCATCGCTCTTACCGGCATGCTGCGCGACGGAGAAATCTCGCGGACTCGGGCCTCGGAACTGGCGCGGATGGTGCTGCGGGAAAATGCCAGGAAGCTGTACGGGCTGTGATGAGAAACATCGCTCGCTCGTCGCAGTACACGCTGCAAAGCGGTGGCAGGCGATTCATTTCGCCGCGTTTGCGAAATTGGTTGCCTCTCTCGAAAATGACGTATAGTCCGAAGACGACAGACGACAAAAAACGATCGTCTGTCCCACGGGTCTAACGAGTTTTCATCCGGGCGGGTGAGGCATCGCCGCATGAGCCGACTGTCGCCGTTTTGCCCCTTGACGAAATCGCGCCTACAGCAGCACGCGAATCAGCAGCAGACTCACCACGCAAAGCACCACGCTCGCCGCCACACCAGTCAGCACCGCCCGGCCGCCGGTGTGCGCCAGAAAACGCACGTTGACCTCCAGCCCCATGGCAGCCATGGACAAGGTGAGCATCAGCTCTCCCATGTTCGTCAGAATGTCGGCCAGCGGAGACGCCCCGAAACGGAATTGCAGCACCGGCAGCAGCCCCAGCGTATTCAAAAGCGCGAGCGCCAGAAATCCGTAGACGAACGGCGGCACCAGTCGCGCATATTGAATCGACATCCGGGAGCCGTGACGGCGCGCGTACAGGTATCCAACCACGAACAAGAACGGCGCCAGCAGCGTCACGCGCACCAGTTTCACCAGGGTGGCCAGCGCTCCCGCCGGCGCGCTGTAGGCAAAACCAGCCGCCACTACTTGAGGCACCGCATGGATTGTGGTGCCTGCCCACACACCGAAGGCGTCGTCCTTCAGATGCAGCAACCCGCCCGCCGCCGGTAGAACGAACATCAAGACGAGGCCCAGAATATTGATTGTTCCGATGGAGAGCATCAAGTCCTGATCCTCCGCCTCCACCAGGGGAGCGACAGCTACGATGGCACTGGTGCCGCAGATGGCCGTGCCGGCGCCGATCAGGAGGCCGGTGCGGTGCCATAGGCCCAGCAGGCGCGACAACCAGATAGTGGCTCCCATGGAGACGCCGATACAGACCAGGGTGATGAGCAGGGCGGTGTAGCCGACGGTGGCCACGCGCAGCAGATTCAAGCCCGCGCCGCTTAGCACAATCATGATGGGTATCAGGCGGCGCGCCAATCCCTTGGCGCTTTCCACGCTGGAATGCGGCAGCGGCAGCACATTGCGCACCAGCACGCCGCCCACGATGGCGATGATAGCGGCGCTCACCGGGTAGCGCGCGCCCGAAGCGCTCATCACGCGAAACGGCGGCAACGGCAGATAGTGCAGGGCATAGGCGAGCGCCGCAACCACGATCGAAAGCAGGTACCCCTGCCAGGAGTCGCGCAGCCAGGGGCCGCCCGGCTTGGGCTTCGTCTCCACACGAGGCAACTCATGCAGCCCCTCCATGGAGTCGAGCGAGAGCAGGGCTTCGTCGCTGATGTAACCGTAAGATGTTGTCTGACGCAGCGGATTCCCCCGGGGAGGATGGAGCCGGGAACGGGGGTCGAACCCGTGACCTCAAGATTACAAATCTAGCGCTCTACCAACTGAGCTATCCCGGCGCAAACATCCATTATAAACGACGTCACGCTTGGATTTGCATAGCCCGAAAGTCTGCCGGGAATCGGCTTTCTGAAGCCGATTCGGCGGTCTCCATAACTTTCTCCATCGCCGATTTCGTGCGGAAGGATAATCCCAGATTTCCAATTCGCAGACCGATGGCGATTTCCGCGGCAGGCACGCCGTTCCGGTGATTCAATTCGACGAGCCGCAGTAACCCAACGGAGATTCCCAACAATCCGGCCGCGGCCACGAACTTGCCGGCCGGAGACGTGTTTGAGACCTGCAGCCACTCAGCGAGCGCGGCCTGTGGGTCGCCGGCTTTGCCAATCACAGCCAACCCCAGCGCACCCGCGTGGTATGCGTGTCCGAAAAGATCGAGAAAGGCATGCGGGGTTTCCAGTATCCGGAAACCGCCTCTCGGTCGATTCGCCACTGCATCGAGCCCACGTTCGATGTACTCCGCGACTTCAATTGCCATGAATTCCGCCATCACAGCCTCCCTCACTCTCTTCTTCAGTGCTACTAGCAGAATGGTAGTGCACCCTGGTAAGACTTCCCATACCCCGTTACGAGTAGAGTGTGGGGGAATTGGAAGTAGCGGAACACCATTCGCGGAAATGTCCAACGAAGACTACTCCTGTTTTTGAGCCTGCCTCCCTAAAACACAGTATGGGAACGGCGGCGGCAAGACCGCCGGCGGTACCCAGCGCCAGTTTTTCATGAAGTTTCGCGGGCGGAACGCCCCTGATTGACAGGGCCGAAAACCGGTCGAGCGACTGGGCAACGCCGGCGATCTTGTCGCCGGTCGGCCGGTGCAACCGGCGGCGAGACCGCCGGCGCTACCAACAGCCGGTTTTTTCATCCCGTTTTCCGGGGCGGTCCGCCCCTAATTGACAGACGACAAAAAACGATCGTCCGTCCCACAGAGTAGCAGAGCCGCAATGCCGCAAGTTGAAAACAATTGGAGGAGTTGTAATACTCAGCGGCGGAGCTGCAGCCAAAGGAACCGCCAACAAGATCGTCGGCGTTACCTGACCGCTGGGCCTTTGTCTCCTGCCCGTTTTCCCTTCCAGAATTCAGGATCGGCGCCGGAAAACTCGTCCGAAACGTAGCTCTGACCCGGCTCCACGCGGAACAGGAAGTGCTCGCGGCTCAGTTCCTGAGAAGCGGCAGTCTTGCTCGCCGCAGCCTCCGCGGTGGCCAGCGGTTCGGCAAAAACCGGCAGCTTGGTGACAACATCGTCCATCGTTCTCAGCGAAATCATGGGGGCGAAAATGAGGTAGGTGCCCGCTGGCGCCCCGGAAACCACCCGGTAGACCAGGTCGGGACGATCCAGGTTTACGGCGTCCATCTCGTGACGCCGCAGCCGCATGAGTTCAGCCAGGTCGTTATCCATCTCGTGACGCCGCAGCCGCATGAGTTCAGCCAGGTCGTTTTGCGCCCCGGGCCGCATGCGGTACACCGAGACGTGAAAGTAGTGCGCCCGTGGAATTCGCCGGATGGCCTCCTGCGGACGGTAGCTCCAGCCCGGCTGGTAGAGCAGAATCATTGTCCGCGTGGGCGCCAGCAACTCTTCCTGCGAAGGCGCCGTATAGGGCGACCCGTCCACAGCCGTTGACGCCAGCGCGCGGTCCAGATCTTCGATCCCGGCAAACGTCTGGTGCAGTTCGATCCCCCAGCTTTCCGGCAGCCCGGTGATGGCCGTCATACCCACTACATCCACGGCCGCCTTCGCGCCGTTATACGGACGGAGGGTGCCGCTTCCGCCGGTTCCGGGCTTGCGAATCACCTGCAGAATAGGAGGGACGTCGGAGAGTCCCTGCGCCGCCGCGTCACCGGCGAGAACGGCCAGAAGGAGTGTGAGCTTCATGCTTCGCCATTAAATCAGACGCAAAACCCCATATGTGGCGTTGATACAATCTCTAGGACATGCGTTCTTTTCTTCCCGGACTGCTTGCGGCCTCGTCCCTTTTCGCGCAGACGGCCATCCCGCTTCGCGTGGATGCCACCGATGCCCCGCGCCGCGTTTTTCACGTGCAGATCACCATGCCGGCCAAGCCCGGCCCCATGACGCTGCTGTATCCCGAATGGATTCCCGGCGATCACATGCCCGATGGTCCCCTGGTCCAGATGGTTGGCCTGGTGATCAAGAGCGGCGGCCAGACCGTGGTGTGGAAACGCGACAGCGTGAATATGTTCGCCTTCCATGTGGATGTCCCCGCGGGCGCCACCGCCCTGGACATTGCCTTCGACTTCCTATCGCCGCCGGATGCCGCCGGTACCTTCGCCTCTGGCAGTTCCGCCACCACGGAACTGGCGGTGCTCAACTGGAATCAGTTCGTGCTCTATCCGCTGGGCGTGGATGCCGACAAACTGCAGTACCAGGCCAATCTGAAAGTCCCGGACGCCTGGAAATACGGCACGGCGCTGCCCATCCGGCGCGAAGCCGGCAACGAAGTCGAGTTCCAGCCGGCCTCGCTGACCACCCTGATCGATTCGCCCGTCTCCGCCGGTAAGCACTATCGTACAGTCGATCTCGGTACCGACCGGGGAGCGCCGCACTTCATACACATCGCCGCCGATAGCGACCGCGCCCTGGAAGCGCCGGCGGAAACCATCGCTGCGTGGAAGAATCTGGTGGCCGAAACTGGCGCACTATTCGGCTCGCGCCACTATCGCGATTATCATTTCCTGCTTACCCTGAGCGACCACGTGGCTCACTTCGGCCTGGAACACCACGAATCCAGCGACGATCGCGTCGGCGAGCGCACGTTGGTGGATTCGGCTTTGCGCGATAACGAAGCGTACCTGCTCACGCACGAATTCACCCACTCCTGGAACGGCAAATATCGCCGGCCCACCGGCCTGGTGAACGGCGGCCACGATGGCGGCTACGACGTTCCCATGAAGGGCGACCTGCTGTGGGTTTACGAAGGGCTCACCAACTACCTGGGCGAAGTGCTGGCGCCGCGCAGCGGTCTCTGGACGCCCGAACAATATCGCGATTCGCTGGCCCGGACCGCTGCCTCGCTGGATAATTCCTACGGACGGCGCTGGCGCCCCCTGGAAGATACGGCGGTGGCGGCGCAGACGCTGTATAACGCGATCGACGATTATGCCGACTACCGCCGCAGCGTAGACTACTATCCCGAAGGGTCGCTGATCTGGCTGGATGCCGACGTGCTGATCCGCCAGAAGAGCAACGGGAGCAAGTCGCTGAACGATTTCTGCCGCGCGTTTCATGGCGGACCGGGCGGCGCGCCAGCTCTGAAGACCTACACGTTCGAAGATGTGATGGCCGGTTTGAACGCCGTCCAACCCTACGACTGGGCCGGCTTCTTCAATCAGCGGCTGCATTCCACTTCGCCCCACGCGCCTCTGGGCGGCATCGAAAACGGTGGCTGGAAGTTGGTGTACGATGCCACCCGTTCCGAGCTGTGGAAGGATTACGAGGAGGCCGACAAGGTGGTGGATCTGAGCTATTCGATCGGGATCAAGGTGAAGGACGACGACGCCACCATAGTCGATATCTCCTACGGCGGACCGGCGCGCGCCGCCGGCATTTCGCCTTCGGTGAAGCTGATTGCGGTGAACAACCGGCAGTACACCTCCACGGTGCTGCGCGAGGCCGTGCAGGCCACCGCCGCGGGGAAGCCGCTGGAACTCCTGATCAAAAACGGCGAATATTTCGAGATGCACCGCATCGACTACCACGGCGGCGAGCGCTACCCGCACCTGGTGCGCGATGCCGCCAAGCCGGACATTCTCTCCGAGGTGACCGCGCCGCTGGTCAAACATTGAGGTATATTCGTGGAGACATGCGTAAAACTCATCTCCTGCGATTCACCCTTGTTACGCTGGCGGCGGCCGGCGTCTGGCTGGCCTGGAGCCAGAATCCACCGGCGCAATTGACCATGGAGAAGGTCACGGACAACATTTACGTGATCATGCAAAGCGGCGGCAACGTGGCCTTCATGCCCACCAGCGAAGGCGTCATCGTGGTGGACGATAAATTCGCCCAGGATGCTCCGCAGATAATGGCCAAGATCAAGAGCGTGACGGATAAGCCCGTGCGATACGTCCTCAATACACATCAGCACGGCGACCACACCGGCGGCAACGAAGCCATGCTCGCGGCCGGAGCGGAGATTCTGATTCACAAAAACGCCCGCGCCAACATGGTGACGGGCAAACAGCCCGGCCTGCCGCGCATTACCTTCAGCGACGAAACGCAGGTCTTCCTGGGCGGCAAAGAAGTGCTGGCCCGCCACCTGGGCCGAGGCCACACCAACGGTGACGCGGTGGTCTACTTCCCCTCCGAGCGCGTGCTGCACACCGGCGACCTGTTCGTCACCAGCGGCGCCCCCTTCTGCGACACCGCCAACGGTGGCAGCATCAAAGAATGGGAGGGCACCGTCCAAAAGATCCTGCAATACGATTTCGATACCGTGATTCCGGGGCATGGCAACGTCGCCAAGAAGGCCGACCTGGCGAAGTGGGTGCAGACCATGGCGACGATCCGAGGCCGCGTAAAGACCGCCTGCGCCGGGGGCGCTGCCGACGCCGCCACCCGCCTGAATCTCACCGACCTGGGCATGCCGACCATTGGAATGCTCGGCCGCGGCATGGCAGGCATGTGCCAGGAGTTGCAGTAGTACAGGCCTCCCGATCCGCTATCTGCTGTGGGCTGACATAGTACAATAGATACTAACTGGAGCTGTTTACCCACATGAAAGTGCGATCTGCCACAATCCTTTTGGGATTCGTGGCCGCCATATTCCCCGTGTTCGCGGGCGACGCCAACCTGACCCGCCCGAAAGCCGGCAAGGTAGATATTCTGCCGTTGAGCGAGGTCAAGCCCGGCATGAAAGCCACGGCCTGGACGGTGTTTCAGGGGACCGAGCCCGAGCCCGTGCCGGTCGAAATTGTCGGACTGATGAAAAATGCCTGGGGANNGAGCGGCAGCCCGGTCTATTACAACGGAAAATTACTGGGTGCGGTGGCGCTGCGGCTGAGCACGTTTTCTCCGGACGCCATCTGCGGGATCACGCCCATCGAACTGATGCTCGAGATCAACGACTTCGACCAGAGTAAGCCGGAGAACTCGCGCACGCCCGATAAGGTGGTGGCGCGGAATTCGGGTCAAGTCGCGGTGCCCGGCGAGATGATCGGACAGGCCGTAGGCGCGGGCGTGCCTATGATGGTGCCGATCGAAACGCCGCTGACGTTTTCGGGATTCGGCGAGAGCACCCTGCAGGAGTTCGGCGCCATATTCCGGCAGATGGGGATTGCGGTGGCGCAAGGTGGCGCGGGGACCACTACTCATACCAGCAAGCCGGTGGCGGGTTGGGAGCATGCGCTGAATCCGGGCGATACCGTGGCCGGCGTATTGGTGGATGGCGACATGAGCGTCACGGGCCTGGGCACGGTCACATACAACGATGGCAGGAAGGTGCTGGCATTCGGACATCCGTTCTTCAACCTGGGGCCGGTGAGTATGCCGATGGCCAAGGGCGAGGTGCTCATGACCCTGGCTTCCAGCTACCAGCCCAACAAGATGGCCAACGCCACCGACATGGTGGGCGCATTGCACCAGGACCGGCATAGCGGCATCGAAGGCGTGCTGGGCGCGGAATCGGAGATGATTCCGGTCAGCGTGAAGGTCCGTTCGCTGGACGATAAAGAAGCGGTGGTGCGCGAGAAATCACTGCACTTCAACGTGTTCGTGCAGCAGAAATGGACGCCCTACCTGATGATGCTGACGCTGTACAACTCGGTATCGGAGTTGAACGATTTTCGCGACGAGGCCACCTACCGCCTGCGCGGAAAGGTGGAGATGGGCAGCAACCAGAGCCTCTCGCTTTCCAACATGCAGGCCAATGGCGAGCTTCCCATGCCTGCTCCCATGGCCCTGGCAGGCTGGTTCGGCGACAAGTTCAACCGGCTGTACCTCAATAACGTGAAGACGCCGGATGTGAAGAGCGTGAACGTGACAGTAGACCTGCTGCCGGAGCGCCGCGTGGCCACGGTGGAGAGCGCCTGGGTGGCGAACAGCGAAGTGCAGCCGGGCGACGAAGTACCGGTAAAGGTATTCCTGCGGCCTTACCGCGGCGACGTGATCGAGCGCGATTTCAAGGTGAAGATTCCCGAGGGGCTCACCAAGGGCGATCACCGGATCGTGCTCAGCGATGCCGATACCGCCAACCGGATGCAGAACATTGCCGGCGCGATGAACCGCTTCATGGACCTGCCGCAGACGGTTTCGCTGATCAATCAGGAGCGCACCAACACCAAGCTGTACGTCTCGCTGGTGCAAGCCAGTCCCACCGCTTATTACGACGATAAGACCATGCCGAGCCTGCCTTCCAGCGTGCTGAACGTGATGCAGAGCGGCCTGGCGGCCAACCGCTCGCTGGTCACTACACCGGAGACGGCGTCGGAGCAGATGGCGCTGCCCTTCGATGCGGTGGTGAGCGGAAGCTACTCGTTGCGCATTCACGTGAAATAAGCGGGTTGGGGCCAGCAGGGCCACCGGCGGCGGCGGATGGAACGGAGCGTATCGCGAGTTTGACCGGCGGCAAGACCGCCGGCGTTACCAGGTTGCGCGGGAGTGACAGCCTTGGGGCTGGGGATTGGAGTGGCCCTTCGGGCCGGTCTTTTTCAGGAGAGCGATGAGAAAGTACGTTTGGGTCTTGGTGGCTAGTTGTGCTTTGTTTGCGGGGCAGACGAAGACCTGGTCGCAGGGCGAATTTGCGGATTTTGAAAAGGGGATCCTCAAGAATCTCTCTTTGCGGAGCGACGGGCTGTTAGCGCTGGCGCCGCATTCGCATGAACTCTTCGATACTTCGGCGGCATATCTGTGGGCGCTAGCGCAGGATTCCAAGGGCAACCTGTACACGGGCGGCGGCACCGGAGCCAGGCTGTTCCGCATTCCGCCGGATGGCAAAGGCAAGATGCTGGCGGACCTGGACGCTCTGGAGATCCACGCCATCGCGGTGGATTCCAAAGACCGGGTGTACGCGGCCACATCGCCCGACGGCAAGATCTACCGCATCACCGGTAACGGCAAGCCGGAGGTCTTTTACGATCCGAAGGCCAAGTACATCTGGGCCCTGGCGTTCAATAGCAAGGGCGACCTCTTTGTGGCCACCGGCGACCAGGGCGAAATTCACCGTGTGACGCCCGATGGCAAGGGCAAAGTCTTCTTCAAAAGCGACGAAACGCACGTCCGCAGCATGACCATCGACCCCGGCGACAACCTGATAGTGGGGACCGATCCGGGCGGCCTCGGGCGGCCTGGTGCTGCGCGTTTCGCCGGCGGGCGAAGGATTCGTGCTGTACCAGATGGCGAAGCGGGAAGTGACGGCCGTGGCGGTGGCGCACGATGGGTCCATCTATGCGGCCGCGGTAGGGAATCGGCAGGCCGGCGGACCGGCGCCTCCGCCGTCCACGCCCCCATCTAGTGGACCGGCGCAGGTCGCGGTAACCGTCGCTCCGCCCGGTGCGCCCGCTCCGCAACAGCCGCGCCAGGCAGCACCGCCTCCAGCCTCCCTGGGGGCCACGGGAGGAGTGTCCGGCGGCAGCGAGGTGTACCGCATCGAAGCCAGCGGCAATCCGCTGCGTGTTTGGAGCCACGCGCAGGATGTGGTGTATGCCATCGCGTTCGATAGCGCCGGGCGCGCCATTGTGGGGGCGGGGAACAAGGGCAACGTGTACCGCATCGAATCGCCTTCCATGTACACCTTGCTGCTGCATATGCCCGCCACGCAGGTGACGGCGTTCCAACAGGGGCGCGACGGGCGGATCTACGCGGTGACGGGCAACGTGGGCAAGGTGTACGAAATCGGGCCGGGGCTGGAGCGCGAAGGCGAGATCGAGAGCGACGTTTTCGATTCCACCATGTTTTCGCTGTGGGGCCGGGTCAGTTTTGAGGCGCGGCTGAATGGCGGGCAGGTGGCCGTGGCGACGCGCAGCGGGAATCTGGATCAGCCGCAGAAGAACTGGAGCGCCTGGTCGTCTGCGGTGACTGAGCCCAAAGGCGGCAAGGTCAGTTCTCCGGCAGCGCGATTCGTGCAATGGAAAGCCACCCTGACGGGGGATGGCGGTAGCCGTTCGCCGGACCTGGAGTCGGTGGACGTGGCGTATTTGCCGAAGAACGTGGAGCCGCGCGTCGAAGCGATCGAAATCACTCCGCCCAACTATAAATTTCCCGGCCCGTCAACACTGCTGTCGCTGGCGCAGCCTTCGCAATCGCTGACCCTGCCGCCGCTCGGTAAGCGGAGCAGTCCGGCATTTTCGCTGGACCTTTCGGGTACCACACCGTCCCTGCAGTTCGCCAAGGGCATGATCGGCGCCCGCTGGCTGGCGTCTGACCCCAACGGCGATGCGCTGGTCTATTCGGTGGAAATTCGCGGCGCCGGCGAGACGGAGTGGAAACCGCTGAAGGAAAAGGTCGCCGAGAAGTATTTCTCGTGGGACTCCACAGCCTTTCCGGATGGCGAGTACCGCCTGCGGGTGACCGCTTCGGATTCGCCCGGCAATCCGCCGGGTGAGGCGCTCTCGGCGCGGCTGGAGAGCGACCCGTTCACCATCGACAATACGCCTCCTCGCATCACCAATCTGGCCGCCACGCGCAACGGCGGCAAACTGCAGGTGCGGTGGCATGCGGCCGATGCGTTGAATAACGTGGTGCGCGCGGAGTATTCGTTGGATGGTGGAGACTGGACGGTAGTTGCGCCAGTCGGCAAGCTTTCCGATTCGATGGAACTGGATTACGAACTCAGCCTGGATGCGCCGCCGGGGGAGCATACCATCGCGGTACGGGCTCAGGACGATTACGACAATGCGGCCACGGAGAAAGCGGTCGTAAAGTAAGATAAAAGCAGCAGGTGCACGATGGCTGAGACGCATGAGGAATGGCTGCATAGCCGCTTGCGGGATCTACTGGAGACGGGCAGGCGCCAGCTTGCGCAGGGGAATCACGCGGCGGCCGCGGATACTTTCCGGACGGCTCTCCGGGTGTTGCCCACGGATGCCGATCCGGATCTGCGACTGGAGTTGCTGGAACTTCTGGCGGAAGCGGATCCGGGGGAAGCGACCCCTCTGGCGGCGGCTCCCATCGAGAAGGTTGAAGTTCCGGCGCCGGTGGCCGCGAAACCCGTGGAGCGGGTGGAGACCGTCCCGCCGCGCGGACCGATTGAGCCGCCGAAGTTCGCTCTGCTGGCTCCCGAGGAGGAGCAGGATTCCGAGGAGTGGCGTTTTCTGCTGAACGTGGTGGTAGCGCTGCTAGGCATCCCCGTGGTGCTGTTCGCCGCCTTCCTCATCGGGCGGGTTGCGTCCCACCCGGTGGCGCGTCCGGTGGCATT
>OKRF01000512.1:0-16417 GCA_900290315.1 Candidatus Sulfopaludibacter sp. SbA3
CTGGCGGGCCGCATCGGCAGTATCGGCCGAGCAGCGGATGACGGCCTGAATCGCGACGTCATTGCGAGGTTGCGCGTGAATGCTGATGCGGCCGAACTGGCTATCGACCCGCAAGGAGCGGCCGCTCGCCAGTCCCACGGATTTGCGGAAATCCCGCTTGTACTCCTGGCGCGCCGAAGCTGTTACGGCGCAACCAAGGATCAGAACGAAGCTAACTGTGTTTCGCATTTTTCAGCCACTCTTCTAAGGTTTTCTGCTTCTCCCGGTAGAGCGACGCCACCTGCGTCTGCAAATAAGAGTTGTACCGGTTGCTCTCGATCGTGGTCCTCAAATCGGCGATAGCGGAATCGAGAACGGCGAGCTTTTCACGGTAAGCGTCCGCCAGCGGAGACGACGATTGATCCAGGCTGGGGCGAACCAGGGCGGCGAGCCTGTCGATGGAGCGTGCGTAGGCGGCCTCCGATTGCTGCACTTCGTGGAGCGCCTTCTCGGTCAGCAGGTCCCGGCTCGCAGGCTGGCGACTGGGCCACGGGTTCAGTAGCAAGGTACCGACGGTGAGCACGGCGGCCGCGGCTAAGGCCCAGCGCCAGACCGGCACTGGTTGGCGACGGGGTCGCGCGGCTGCCAACTCGCTCCGAATACGCGGCCACAGGTCGGGGCTCTCCCACTCCTGGTGAAGCCGCGGCGCCAGTCGCGAGAGTTCGTCCCACAGCGCTAGCTCTTTGCGGCACCGCTCGCAGCCTTCCGCGTGAGCGCGGGCATCCGGCATCAGTTCCTGAGACTGGAATGCGCGGTCGAGGTCATGACATTGGAAGATCATTGAGGCGCCTCCGTGAGCAGCCGTTTCAGTTCCTTCTTGGCTTCGAAGAGCCAGGCTTTGGAAGTGCCCTCGGGTATCTTGAGCACGTCTGCAATTTCGGAATGCCGCAGCCCCTCGGATTCATGCAGGAGAAAGACCATCCGGCGTTTTGGGTGAATGCGGCGAAGAGCGGATTCGAGTGCCATTTTCAATGCGAGCTGGGGACCGGGTGCGGAACGGTTTGCGATGCCGGCCTCTTCGGGGTCGGTCTCCGGCCGGCGCTTGCGCATGAGATCGTAGCAAACGTTCATCAGGATGCGACAGAGCCACGTGCCGATACCGGACTGCCCGCGAAAGCCGTCGATGGCGCGGTACGCCTTCACGAAAGTCTCCTGGACGGCGTCTTCGGCGTCCTGCCGATTGCCGGCGATGTGGAAAGCCACGGATTTCAATCGAGGGCTGTGCGATCGATAAAGCTGTTCGAACGCGCCGAGGTCCTGCCGCCGGCAGGCCGCCAGCAACTCAGCCTCCGAAGCGTATGCGAGCGGTAGCAGGGGTTGCATCAGAGCCATAACCATTGTGCCCTGTAGGACACACGATCGCTTTTTGTCGTCTGTCTTCTTCCGGGCAATGTATGCCGCCAGTAGCATCAGTTGCTCGCCGGGACCTTCTCCAAGTGGTCGATCACCAGCATCTCGACGGGCACCTTCTTCCTCTCCAGCTTCAGGCCGAGTTGCTTCTGCACCGCGGTGAACAGGTCGGGGCCGCCATCGCCGTCAACCGTCTGCCGCATGGACCAGTACATGGTGAAGTCATAGGTTCCCGTCAGGCCCGTCTGGTCGTTCACCGGCGCGTCCACCTGACCGGAGAGCATCCCCTCCAGCCACGAGAGCCCCCGGCCGTCGCCGCGGAAGCGGGCCTTGCCGCCGGACACCGCCATGACCCGGCCTAGCGGCACCACGGGATAGCCATCCGGGTCGGAATCCGCCGGCGACACGGTGTCCGCGAGAGCCTTGCCGGAGTCCGGCGTCTCCACATGCGGCTTCAGCTTCGACCCGTTCTTGTCCACAACCAGGGCGTACCCGGAAACTTGCTTGATTTCGCGGTGGACCTGCAGCTTGAAGCGGTCCGCCAGAAGGTCCCGCAGCATCTGCGGAAACTGTGCCCGCGTCACGCCGGGCGGCAGCCTCGCCTCGATGTCGTATTTCTCCTCCATGATCCAATCCGGGCCGGAGAGCTGAACGAACTTCAAGTCGTACGCCCGCGAAAGGAGGATGGCCATGGAGATGTTCCGGTAGTCGATCCGTGTAGGATCGCCGCTGCCGGGACCGCCGTCCGCTTTCATCGTCCACCCGCTCGTAACGGGTGGCGACACCTTGACCGAGGCCACTTCGAAGGACGGCGAACCGTCCGTCTGTCCAGATGCTCGTGCCAGGAGCACCACGATGGCTAACGCCGAAACACGCATCATCCGTTCCATTCACACTTTGGACGGAGAGGCACCACGCATCGTTGGAAGAATTCGTGGGACAGAAGATCGCCGTTTGTCGTCTGTCTTCTTGCCCGTCCTACTCGGCCCGCAGCACCGTCGCGGGGTCCACACTCGCGGCGCGGCGGGCCGGCAGCACGCAGGCCGCCAGGCCGACCAGCGCCAAGGTAAGGACTACCGCCGACATCACCATCGGGTCGAGCGGTTTGACGCCGTAGAGTTGGCCCGCCACCACGGAGCGCAGCGCCGCCGAACCCGCCGCGCCAAGGATCAGGCCCGCTCCCAGCAGCACGACCGCCTCGCGGACCACCAGTCTCACCACGCCGCCGGCCGTGCATCCCAGCGCGGCGCGAATCCCGATCTCACGCTGGCGCTGCGTCACCAGGTATGCCAGCACGCCATAGATGCCGATGGCCGAAAGGAACAGTGCGAGGCCTCCGAAGAACAGGGCCAGGGTGAGCGAGGCACGGCGCTGCGCCAGCGCCAAGTCGCCGCGCTCCTCCATGGTGTGCATATCGAAGAGCGCCAGGCTTGGCGCGATGGCCGCAAAGCGGGTGCGCGCGGCGCGCATGATGGGGCCGGTGTCGCCGGATGTCTTGATGGCCAGAGCATAGCCCCGGCTGATGTTTTGCGCGTAGGGCATGTAATAGGCGCCCACGGGGTTCCCGGTGCCTTCCACATTGGCCGAGTGGACGGGCCGGATCACCCCCACCACAGTCATCCAGTGCGTGTGCTCGTCTGTCTTCAGGAGGTCGTTGGCATTTTGCGGCAGGAACATACGGCGGCCAATCGGGTTACGGCCCGGCCAGAAGTGGAGGGCCAGCAGTTCATCCACAATGATGGCGCCAGGGGCGGAGTCGCGATCGCGCTCGTCAAACGGGCGGCCTGCCACCATCCCGATATGCATAGCCTCGAAATATCCCGGGGTCACAGTCACCTGTTCGGGAGAAATCACCGACTCTCCCGGCTTCATGACGTAGCCTTCCGCCACAATCACACTGTCGCTGTGGCTGTTGCTCCAGGGGATGGCGGTGGTGGCGCCCGCCGCCGTCACGCCGGGAATGGCCCGGATGGCAGCCAGCGCCCGGTCCATGAGCGTGTTCACATCGGAGTTCTTGGGATATAGCGACTCTGGCGCCGTGGTGTAAGCGGTCACTACGCCCTTCGCCTCGAACCCCGGGTCCACATGGAGCAACTGGCGGAAACTGGCCAACACCAGGCCGGCCCCGGCCACCAGCACGAAGGCCAAGGCGACTTGCGCCACTACCAGGCCCTGCCGCACGCGGCGCGCCCGCCGCCCGCCGGTGCCCGACCGGCTCTCTTCGCGGAGCACTTCGTTGACCCGCGACCGGATCACCTGCACCGAGGGGATCAGCCCGATGACGATTCCGACCAGCGCCGCCGTCATCAGCATCACCATCACCACGACGCCATCCACCTGGACCTCATCTGCGCGCGGCAGCGTCTCAATCCCGCTGTGCGCCAGCGCCCGCAACAGCACGCCACCCAGCGCGGCTCCCGCTGCACCGCCGGCCACGGCCACCAGAACGCTTTCGGTCACCATCTGGCGCATCAGGCGTCCGACACCCGCGCCCAGGGCCAGGCGGGTGGCGAACTCTTTGCGGCGCAGGGTGGTTCGGGCCAGTACCAGGTTGGCCACATTGACCCCGCCAATCAGCAGCACGAAGGCCGCTCCTCCCCAGAGCAGGTAGAGCGCGCCCCGAATCTGCTTCACCAACATGTCCTCCAGCGGGACCACTTCGGTGTAGAAACCGGCGTTGATCAGGAGTTGCTTGAAATTCGGAAAGCGCTCCAGGTTGGCGCGGTTCAAAGCGTCCACTTGGGCTTGCGCCTGTTGCATCGTCGCGCCCGGTTTCAGGCGCCCGATATTCTGCCAGTTATTGGAGTGGCGCACTTCGCGGAGCGGCGGAGGGAACGCCGCGGGAATCCAAACGGTGGCCTTGGGATTGATGAAGTTGAAGCTGGGCGGCATCACGCCCACCACGGTGTACGGTTCCCCGCTCATGCGAACATCCCGCCCGAGCGCTGCTTCCGGGCTGCCGAACAGGCGCCGGCTCATGCCATCGCTCAGAATTGCCTTGTGATCTCCACCGGGTTCGCCCTCGGCATCCGAAAAGACGCGCCCATAGGCGGGCGAGACCTGCAGCAAGCGGAAGAGGGAAGGGGTCGCGGCCATACCCGTCACGCGTTGCGGGGTGCCTTCAATCTCGATGGTCAGACCCGTGCTGCGGAACAGCGCCTGCTCGGAGAACACGTGGACGTCGCGCAGGCGGTCGTAGTAATCGCCCGAAGCGCTGTTGTAGCCGCCTGTGGCGCCCGCTTTGGGATAGCGATTCGCCATCAGCATAATCGATCGCGCCGCCGGCACCGGGAGCGGCCGCAACAGCACCGAGTTCACGATCGCAAAGGTTGCGGTATTGGCGGCAATGCAAACCGCAATGGTCAGGACTACTGTGATGGTGAATCCTTTATCGCCCATCAGCGAGCGGACAGCGTGCCGGAGGTTTCGGAGCAGAGATCCCATACAGGCTGATACGATGATTGGAGGCGGAAGTTTGCAAAAAGCAAATCTCTCCCGTGCCGCGCGTCCACACGGGAGAGGAACTGCGGTTTCGCAGCCGCCGACATGGGTGTCTGTCGGCTCATGAGGCGGTGCCTCCCCCCGGGGTGAAAAACGCATCGGGATTTCGCGAAGGGCAAACTCGAGTCAGGCACGAAGATTCGCCAAAAGGCGGCGAATTTCGAGCCTGGCACGGTTTGCGGCGGACACACGGTTCGGGATTTTCGAGGGTGGCACGGGTTTGCGGCGTGCGCACAGGCCCGGGATTTTTCTTGATGTATTGCGCCGCCACATATACAATGTCCACATATGTCGACTGTGGATATGCGCGACGTCCAGCGGGGCAGCGCGGAGATGATCGTGCTGGCGCTGCTGGAAGAGCGGACGCGGCATGGCTATGAATTGGCCAAACTGATCGAATCGCAATCGGGAAGCAAGCTGCAGTTTCACGTAGCGTCGCTGTACCCCATGCTGTACCGGCTGGAGCGGAAGAACCTGGTGGAGGGCAAGTGGGTGGAGAAGGCCGGAGAGCGGCGGCGGCGGTTCTACAAGCTGACGCCCGCCGGACGGCACGCTCTGGAGGAGCACCGGCGTACCTGGCGCGAGTTCGTGGCCGTGCTCAACGGTCTCACGGGGTTCAGCCATGCGTGATTGGCGGGCGCACGTGCGGCAGCGTCTCCCCCGCCTGCATGTGGCGGCGGAACGGGAGCACGAGATTGTCACCGAACTGGCGCTGCAACTGGAGCAGGCGTACATGGACGCGGTGGTGGAGGGTGCATCCGAAACAGAAGCGCTGGAACAGGCGGAGCAGCAGTTGGGAAGTTGGGACGGACTCGCCCGCGAGATCAATTCGGCGGAGCGCACGGTACCGCCGGAGGAGCCGGCGAGCTGGTTCGCCGGGTGGCGCGGCGACATCCGCTATGCGCTGCGTTTCCTGGCCCGCAACCCCGGGTTCGCGGCCATCGCCACTCTGACGCTGGCCTTCGGCATCGGCGGCAATACGGCGATCTTCACCATGGTGGACTCTATCGCTTGGCGCAGCTTGCCGTACGGCGAACCGGACCGCCTGGTGGCTATTGAAACGCGCAAGACCGGGCAGCCGGAACTGGAGCCGTGGACCAGCGCGCTGGATCTGTCTGATATCCGCAGCCGCTCCCGGTCGCTCGCCTCAGTGGCGGGGATCAGCCCCATCTGGAGTGTGGTCCTCACGGGCCGCGAGCCGGCCGAACGCCTGGAGTGCCTCTATGTTTCGGCCAGTTTCCTGCCCATGCTGGCGGTGAAGCCGCTGCTGGGCCGCGCCTTCACGCCGCAGGAGGATGCCGGCGCGCCCTCGCCAGTAGCGATCCTTTCCTACTCGCTCTGGCAGCGGCGATTCGGCGGCCGCCGCGACGTGCTGGGCCAGGCGCTGACGCTCGATGTCGGATCCTACACGGTGATTGGTGTGATGCCGGCGGACTTCCGCTATGCCGGTGAACCCGTTGCCGGCACCGCCTCGCAGATTGACTTATGGATGCCTCTGGCCAGCAACCAGCTTGCCCGGTCCGGCAGGCAATTGCGATTCCTCAAAGTGGCGGGGCGGCTGAGTCCCGGCGTTTCGGTGGCGCAGGCTCGCGACGAAATCCGCCGTATTGGCGCTGTGCTGAGAGAGCAGTATCCGGCGGCCGATCGCGGATTCACGTACGGTGTACAGTCGCTGAGCGAGCAGGCTACCGGCCGGTACCGTGTGGCCATGCTGCTGCTGCTGGGTACGGTGGGGTTCGTGCTGCTCATGGCGTGCGCCAACGTAGCGAATCTGCTGCTGGGCAGGGCGGCGGCGCGACAGCGGGAGATGGGCGTGCGCGTGGCGTTGGGGGCATCGCGCTGGCGGCTGCTGCGGCAACTGCTGACGGAAGGCGCCGTGATCGCCGCAGCGGGCGGCGCCGTGGGCCTGGCGATGGCGCATTTCGGCCTGCGCTTCCTGATCGAACACGGCCCAGAGGCGTTGTTGCGCACGCGGCCGATTCGGTTGGATGCGCGGGCCTTGGCCTGGACCTGCGCCACGGTATTCGCCTGCGCGCTTCTCGCCGGCCTGCCTCCGGCGTGGCGCGTGGCGCATGGTGCCATCGCCAACGCCTTGCGGGAAGCGGGCCGCGGCCTCACTGTGGGACACCGCACCTTGCGCCGGTCGCTGGTGGTGGTGCAGATTGCGGTAGCGCTGATTCTGCTGGTGGGCGCGGGCCTGCTGGTCCGCAGCTTTCAGCGGCTGCTGGACGTGGATCCGGGATTTCGCGCGCAGAACCTGGTGACCGTCACCACACTGCTCCCGGCCTCGGTGCGTACGCCCGCACAAGCCACGGTGGTGTATCAGCGGATCGCGGGCGAGTTGACGCGCACTCCAGGTGTGACCGCGGTGGCGGCGGTGAGCCGTCTGCCGCTGCTGGGATCCAACCTGGGAAGCTGGCTCTTTCGTGAGGGCCACATCGCGCCCGGCGAGCCGGGGTTAGACACCGAGTACCGTGTGGCCACGCCCGGATACTTCGCCACCATGGGCATCCCTCTCCGCGCCGGCCGCTTTTTTGACGAGCACGACGACGCCAATTCGGCCTGCGCGCTGATCAATGAGGCGGCCGCGCGCCGTGTATTCCCTGGCGAAGATCCGGTGGGGAAGCGCATCAAGCTGGGGTCGAGCGCGGCGAACGAGCCCTGGATCACGATTGTGGGAGTGGTCGGAAACGTCCGGCATGTGAGACTGGACGTGGATCCCCGCCCCGAGGTGTATCGTCCTTATGCGTACAACCCGCTGGGCAATCCGATTCTGGTCATCCGTACTGCGACGGACCCGGCGCCGCTGCTGGCGACGCTGGCGGAGAAGGTGCGGATCGACCCGGCGATGCCGGCGTACAACGTGTTTCCGATGCAGGCGCTGGTGGATCGCTCCACGGTGGAGCGCCGCTTCGTGATGGTGCTGCTGAGCGGGTTCGCCCTGGCGGCCCTGCTGCTGGCGGCGGTGGGAGTTTACGGAACGGTGGCGCAAGCGGTGGCGCAGCGGACGCCGGAGATCGGGCTGCGCATGGCGTTGGGCGCATCGCCCGGCCCTGGTGTTCCGCGACGGTCTGCGATTGACAGTGGCAGGCCTCGTGCTCGGCACGGCCGCGGCGGCGGCCCTGACGCAGCTCATGCGCAACCTTCTCTTCGAAGTGCGTCCACTGGATGCGGCGGCGTTCGCCATGGCACTGGTGGCGCTGGCGGGTATCGCCATGCTGGCCTGTTACATTCCGGCACGCAGGGCCACGCGCATCGATCCCTTGGCGGCCTTGCGGCAGGAGTAGATAGAGAGAGTAACCGGCGGCAAGACCGCCGGCGTTACTGGTTTACCGGGAGGTACGCCGTGAAGGCTGCCAGCTTGTCGAAGAAGCGCTTGACTAGCATGCGGGCGGTGGTTTCCACCAGCCGCTGGCCCACGTTGGCGATGGTGCCTCCCACCTGCACTTCCCCATCGTAGGTGATGCTGGTGCCAGTTCCTTCCGGGGCCAAAGTCAGCCGGCCTTCGCCCTTCAAGAAGCCGATCTTGCCGGAGCCCTCCACGGTCAAACGAAAGCTGTGGGGCGGATTGGGGTCGCCGATGCGCACCTTGCCATCGAACAGGCCGGAGATGCTGGCCAGCACCACTTTCATGCGCATGGTGTATTCGTTCTCAGCGATTTTGTCGAGCGCCTCGCATCCGGGCATGCAGTGCGCCAGGACCTTGGGATCCAGCAGGAGCGCATAGGCGCGCTCCTGGGGAACGGACACGGTGTATTTGCCCTCCAGCTTCACGAGGCCCTCGATAGGGCCGTTCTGACGGCGCGCGTGCTGTGCACCTGGGCCAGATGGCGGCGGTAGGCGCCGGATGCATAGAGGTCTGAATTGGCCTGTTCGCCTTCGCCGATGACGCCGGTGGCCTGGGCGATATCGGCGCCGCTTTCCAGCATCTTCTCTGCCATGCGGTCGCGGAACGGGCGCGGGCCCATTCCGGTCACGCCGATGCGCGCCATGGAGATCTTGCCATCGACCTTCTTGACGCGCACGGCAACCCCCACCACGGCGAAGCCGGATGCGGGGTGCGGCACTTTCTGGTAGCAATAACCTTCGCCCGAGTCTTCCATCGGGACCTGGAGCTCCAGCACGATTTCGCCAGGCTCCAGCGCCGTGGTGAAGGCGTCCACGAAAAAGTCCACTGCTTCCACGATGCGGTCGGAATGAGCGGACACGAGCCGGAACCTGGCTTCGAGCGCCAGCAGCGCCGCGGGATAGTCGGCGGCCGGGTCGGCGTGGGCCACGCTGCCGCCGATGGTGCCCATGTTACGCACCTGCGCGTCGCCGATCTGACCGGCCGCTTCTGCGAGCAGGGGGCAATGCGCGCGCACGGAGGGCGAAGTTTCGATGCCGTTATGGGTGGACATGGCGCCGATGCGCAGCATGCCGTCCGATTCGGCGATGTAATTCAGCTCTGGGATGCGGCTCAGGTCCACCACGTGCCCAGGCTGGGCGAGCCGCAGTTTCATGAGCGGGATCAGGCTCATGCCGCCCGCTAGAATCTTGCGTTCACCGCCGGAAATCATGGCCAGCGCCTCCTGAAGGGTCGCGGGCGTATCGTAATCGAAAGGTTGGGGAATCATGCCTGGCCTCCTTGAGCGATCAGTTTCCAGATTTTTTCCGGCGTGAGGGGCATATCGATGTGCCGCACGCCCAATGGGGAGAGAGCATCCACCACGGAATTGACTACGGCGGGCGAGCAGCCGATGGTGCCGGCCTCGCCCACGCCTTTCACGCCCATGGGGTTGACTGGAGAAGGCGTTTCAGTGTGGCTGCTTTCGATCCAGGGCATGAGGTGCGCTTTGGGGATGGCGTAGTCGGTCAGTTCGCCTGTGAGGAGCTGGCCGTTGTCATCGTAGACGGCCTGTTCCCATAATGCCTGGCCGAGGCCTTGCGCCACGCCGCCGTGCACCTGGCCGGAGACCAGCAGGGGATTGATGATCTTGCCACAATCGTCCACGGCGATATAGCGGCGGATCGCGATGTTGCCAGTTTCGCGATCGACTTCCGTCACCACCAGGTGGGCACCGAACGGGAAGGTGAAGTTGGGCGGCTCCCAGAAATGCGTGGCGACCAGGCCCGGCTCGGTGTGGGGCGGCAGTTTCTTGGCATGATACGCGGCGGCGGCCACTTCGGCGAAAGAGATGGATTTGCCGGTATTTTCGTCCACGCACGCGCCACCAGAGAGGGTCACGCTATCGGCTTCCAGCATCATGGCGCCGAATTTGCGGACCTTGGCTTTCAGATCTTCGAGCGCATAGAAGAGGGCGGCGCCACCGACTGCCGTGCCGCGACTGCCGAAAGTTCCGATGCCGTACTGGACTACGGCGGTATCGCCGTGAACCACCAGGACGTCATCCATGGCGACGCCGAGAGCGTCAGCGGCCATCTGGGCGAAGGTGGTCTCTTCGCCCTGTCCATGCGGGGAAGCACCCGTCATCACGGTGACCTTGCCGGTGGGCTCGATCTTGACGGTGGCGCTTTCCCAACCTCCGGCTGGCAGTGCGGGGGAGGGTCCCAGGGCGCAGATTTCGCCATACGTGGAAACGCCGATGCCCATGAGGCGGCCTTCGGCGCGGGCGCGGGCCTGCTCGGCGCGCAGCTCCGCGTATCCGGCCTTCGCCATGGCCTCTTTGAGCGGCGCGGCGTAGTTGCCGCTATCGTAACTGAGACCGGTGGCGGTGGAGAACGGAAATTCCTCGTTGCCGACGAAATTCTTGAACCGGAGCTCCACCGGGTCCATGCCTAACTCGTCGGCCAGAATATCCACCATGCGTTCGATCCCGTGGGTGGCTTCGGGCCGGCCGGCGCCGCGATAGGCGTCGGTAGGGACGCAGTTGGTGAAGACGCCGACGATATCCGCTGAGACATTCTTGAAACGGTAAAGGCCCGGCATCATCAGCACGGAGAGGGTGGGGATGGCGGGGGTGAGGAGCTGGAGGTAGGCGCCGAGGTCCTGAATGAGTTTGAGCTTGAGGCCCAGCATGGTGCCGTCGCGTTTGGCGGCGAGCTCGAAATAGTCCACGTGGCCGCGGCCGTGGATGGTGGCCTGGAAGTTTTCGCGGCGCGATTCCACCCACTTGACGGGCTTGTTGATGCGCATGGCGATGAAGCCCATGAGGGCCTCTTCGGCGTAGACGTTGAGCTTGGAGCCGAAGCCGCCGCCCACTTCGGGCGTAATCACGCGCAGCAGGTTTTCCGGCATGCCCAGAATGCCCGCCACCAGGGTGCGCATGAGGTGCGGGATCTGGGTGGAGGAAAACATGGTCAGGGATTTTTCGCCGGGGCGCCAGTCGGCCACCACGCCGCGGGTTTCCATGGCGGTGGGGATGAGCCGCTGGCTGGTGATGCGCTGGCGGACGACGACATCGGCGTCGCGGAAGGCCTGGCCGATATCGCCGCCTGCCTGGTGATAAGTGAAGGCNNGGGCTTTTTCGGGATCGGTGACGGCGGGGAGCGGCTCGTACTCCACTTCCACGGCGTCGGCTGCGTCGGCCGCCAGGTAACGGTCGGAGGCGACGACTACGGCGACGGGGTGGCCCTGGTAATAGACGCGATCCTGGGCGAGCAGGTGGTGATGCGGCACGCGCAGGCCGGGCAGGGAAGAGGCGCAGGGAACGGCGCCCAAGGTTTTGATATCGGCGCCGGTGAAGACGGCGGTGACGCCGGGACGGTCCAGGGCGGGCCTGGTGTTGATGCTCTTGATGCGAGCGGCGCCGTGGGGGCTGCGCACGATACAGGCGTGGTGCATGCCGGGCATCTTGACGTCGTCCAGATAGATGGCGGTGCCGGTGAGGAGTCGCGGATCTTCCTGGCGGCGGATGGATTTGCCGACCAGCAGGTTGGGTTTGGCGACGGTGGTGGCCATACTACACCGCACTCTTTCCCGCGGCCGCCGTCTTGACCGCGTTGACGATGTGCTGGTACCCGGTGCAGCGGCAGAGATTGCCTTCCAAGCCGTGGCGGATCTCCTGCTCGGTGGGGTTCGGGTTGTCGGCCAGAAGTTGCCTGGCGCTGAGCACCATGCCGGGCGTGCAGAATCCGCACTGCAGGCCGTGCTCGTTCCAGAAGGCTTCCTGGATGGGATCGAGCTTGCCATCGGCGGCGATGCCCTCGATAGTAGTGAGGTCGCGGCCGTCGGCCTGCACGGCGAACATGGTGCAGGATTTCACGGTCCTGCCGCCGAGCAAGACGGTGCAAGCGCCGCAGATGGAGGTTTCGCAGCCGATGTGGGGGCCGGTGAGGCCTAAGACATCGCGCAGATAGTGAATGAGAAGGAGCCGCGGCTCGACTTCATCGGTATGTGGCTTTCCGTTGATGGTGAGAGAGATCGTGCGTTTCATGTGCGCATCCCCGAATCGGACATGGATTACCCAGACGGATTGCAATTTACCAGAATTGGCGGCGAAAGCAAAGAAAGTTCTGTAAGGAACGAAGGCAATTTTTGTGAGGAGGGGGGTGAAAAAGCAAATGCGCCTGGGCCGGAGTGTGGAAAAACTCAACGATTCGGGATGGGACTGGGGCGAAGGACGCGTGAAAAAACGAAGCCAATGCGGCTGGGGACACTCGCGATATCCGGGTGACGGAACGAACCCAATCTGCGGAACTGGGAGGGGCTGAGAAGTCCGACACGCTTTCAGTTTACCTCAGAGGGGTAGCGGAGATTTAGATAAGTGTATTGTTTTCAGCGAAAAATGACTGTGAACGTAGTTTTGACAAGTGCGAAGTTCCGAAAGGTCCATCCCGGCCTTCGGCGTTTTGAGGGCCTGTAAGATGTTGGAAATGCTGGGGTTCATATCAGCCAGTCTGCCTCAGACGAGATGACGGTGGTAACGAGCCGGATTCCGACCACTTTCAGTGGTGGCAACTGTGTGATCGGGCAGGGCGAACGGAGCAGGATTGTTGTCAAACAGAATTCGCATGGGCGGGTTCTTGCAGGCTGTCAGCGAAGGCAATGAGGCCAACTCCAGCGATGGAGTCGGGAATCGCGGATCGGGTGTGAGAAATTGTGGACCTGTTGGCGTGATACCCTAATCGAGTTGGGCCACCTTGCCGCTTACAGGCCATGAATCGACTTTATTACGGCGATAATCTAGACGTTCTGCGCGGCTGTATTGATGATGAGAGCGTGGATCTGGTGTACCTTGACCCTCCCTTCAACAGTCAGGCCACGTACAACGTGCTCTTTAAGAGCACGGCTGGGGAAAAGTCCCGCGCACAGATTGAGGCCTTCGAGGATACCTGGCACTGGGGCGACGAAGCGGAATTGGCGTTTGATGGCGTGATGAGCAGCCAGAACGCGGAAGCCGCGGAGATGCTGCGATCTATGCGGGCGTTCTTGAAGGAGAACGACATGATGGCGTACCTGTCCATGATGGCCGTTCGACTCTTGGAACTGCACCGGGTGCTGAAACCAACTGGCAGTATTTACCTACACTGCGATCCAACCGCAAGTCATTATCTGAAAATTCTGATGGATGCTATCTTTGGGGGCGAGCACTTTCGCAACGAAATTGTCTGGTTGAGGGCGACCCCGCGTGGTCACGCTTTTACGCGGTTTCCATCCACTCATGATGTTATCCTCTCTTACGGAAGGACAGGCAATACAATTTGGAACGGTGACGCCGGATTCGTCGGATATGATCTCGGCAGCCTTGATGAAAAGACGGACAAGAAATACTGTCTTCGAGATTCCGGGGGACGTCGTTATCGGTACACAAGCCTCATCAATCCGAATCCAGATCGACCGAACTTGACTTACGAGTTCTTGGGAATCACGCGCGTCTGGAGGTGGACGAAAGACAGAATGCAGGCGGCCTATGAAGCGGGGGCAGTCGTCCAGACTAGACCCGGTGCAGTGCCTCAATTCAAAAGGTACCTTGACGAGCAGAAGGGCAAGCCCGTTGGCGACGTATGGGCTGATATATTCCCCATCAATTCACAAGCGCAGGAGCGTTTGGGATATCCAACTCAAAAGCCTCAGGCCCTGTTGGAACGTGTGATAGCGGCCAGTTCGAACGAGGGTGGGACGGTGCTCGATCCATTCTGCGGTTGCGGAACGAGCATCCATGCGGCCCAAAAGCTTCGCCGCGAATGGGTTGGCATTGACATTACCCATCTGGCAATTTCGTTAATCGAGAAGCGGCTGAAGGATGCATTCCCCGGCATCAAGTATGAGGTCCACGGTACTCCGAAGGATCTGGATGGTGCGCGCGATCTAGCTGCGCGCGACAAGTATCAATTCCAGTGGTGGGCGGTATCACTGGTGAACGCCGTACCATTTGCAGGCAAAAAGAAGGGCGCGGACTCCGGCATTGACGGGCTCATATACTTCAAGCCGGAAGGTAGGATCACCGAGAAGGCCATCGTCTCAGTGAAGGGCGGGGAGAACGTCAACGTGGCGATGGTGCGTGATTTGGCACACGTCGTAGACCGTGAGAAAGCCAGAATAGGGGTGTTCATTACACTCGCTGATTCAACGGGACCGATGCGAACCGAGGCCGTTAAGACCGGGTTCTACGAGACGCTATTCGGGAAGTATCCCAAAATCCAAATCCTTACCATTCGTGAGTTGTTCGAAGGCAAGCAGCCCAACATTCCCTTGGTGGATGCTTCGGCATTCAAGAAAGCGCCGAAGGAGGCTAAGGGCGATCAGGATGCTCTTCCCTTCTAAACTACCGCAATCTGCAATCGACGCACTTTCGGTCGCTACCCAGGTATGACCCACCGCGCCCTATACCTGGTTTGAACTAGTACGGAGATTTACCGTACAACCCTAGTGGGGATCATCGAATGCCACAGACTATCCAACGATCCAGGCGGCGAACGCCGCCGGCCAAGACGTACCGCTTCGATGCCCGCCTCAATGAGGAACAGAAACTCCTGATTCAGCGGGCGGCGGATCTGGAGGGGCGCACGATGACGGACTTCGTCCTTCACAGTGCTGAGGCTGCGGCGGAACGGGCGATCGAAAAGCGCGCCATGTTGATTTTGACCGTCCGGGAAACGGAATGCTTTGCGAACGCCATTCTGAAGCCTCCCGGCCCTGGTCCAGGCTTACGGAAAGCTGCCCGCGAGTATCGCAGAAAAACGGCCATGCGGTGACCACCGCGCCTCGGTATCGGGTCGAGCCTCTGCGCGCTGATCACGACCGCGTGGGTTTCCACTCAGGCGCCGAAGAACTCGACCGCTACCTGCATCAGCAGGCGAGCCAGGATGCCAGAAGAAAAGTCGCCTTTTGTGTTAGTCGACAGCGACGGGGTGAGCGCCGGTTACTACACCCTCTCGGCTTATAGAAATCAACTCGCCGAATTGCCGGCGGCTCTCGCCAGGAAACTTCCGCGTTATCGGCTGCCTCCTGCGACCCTGCTGGGCAGGCTGGCGATCAGTAATGCGCTTCGGGGCCAGAACCTGGGGCGCTTCCTCCTGATGGATGCGCTGCACAGAAGCTGGAGAAACACGTCCGAGGTTGCGTCGGTTGGGGTTGTAGTGGAGGCCCTGAACGAGGCGGCCCGCAGCTTCTATCTTCACCACGAGTTTGTCCAGTTTCCGGATCACGCCAATAAGCTCTTTCTTGCGATGGCAACCATTGAAAAAGCGTTCCGGGCGAGCTAAGTAATCGGGATTTCGCGCTAAAGAGGCGGTATCTTGATCTATTGGACAAAGTGGCCTCGTAGAAGCGCATGATTACGGACGTCCACAGCGAAGACGAACTAGCGAGGTCTTCGACCTCAAACCGACGAGGCACGGTGGACGCGGCCTTCTTGGATCTCTCGCCAAGCCGCCAAGGCGCAAAGGCGCAAAGAACGCAAGGCGAGACGGGGCTATGATGGAATTACAAACACAGCGGATCGAGACCCGAGGTTACCTCATCACGCCGACTGGAGATATCCGCACGGCGGAAGAGATTCCCATTTCAAGCGACTCGGTCTAAATGACCGGGAGCGTGGCCCTTGTGGCTTTTGTGCGGGCACTGGATGGCCCTGACCTGCTGCCATAGCCAGCCGGCGTGGCTCCCGTTTCACGCCCGCGTGGTTGTGTTGTCCTTTTCCAAGACTTGTCACTTTTGTTCAGATCTTGCGCCGAACAGACGTCTAGTGCAGGCCACTTTCGCGGAGTATCTGGAAGAGATACTCGGGTGGACCCGGTATTCGCCGGGAAGGCTTTGGCCTTGCCGGCACTTTCGGCCGCGACGATACTCGGGAAGTAGTCCTGGCCGCGATCTTCGCAGGGCGCTCTATCGCTTTAACCATGACTGCCGGCTGGCAAGCCGGCGAACCATTCTCGCACCAGAGGGTAGATAATGTAATGAACAAAGCTTGTGGGGAATGAGATGGCCTGGCGAAAACTCGAGGCTCGACGCCGAATCATGAACGTGGCCGGGACAGCAACTCCTCCTGTCAAAGCGGAGGCGGCGCCACCTGTTTACCGTCCCGCCAATCCGATTGCCCAGCCTAAACGGACGCGGCAGGGCCCGCCACTTGTTTACCGTCCC
>OKRF01000512.1:16422-16814 GCA_900290315.1 Candidatus Sulfopaludibacter sp. SbA3
CAATCCGATTGCCCAGCCTAAACGGACGCGGCAGGGCCCGCCACTTGTTTACCGTCCCGCCAATCCTGTCGCGCAGCCTCAACGGGCGCCGCAGGGACCGCCACCTGTTTACCGTCCCGCTAATCCGATCGCGCAGCTTCAACGGGCGCCGCAAGGACCGCCACCTGTTTACCGTCCGGCCAATCCGGCCGCGCAGCCTCAACGGGTGCCGCAGGGGCCGCCACCTGTTTACCGTCCACAAGCCTCCGCTTCGCAAATGAAGCCACCTGTTAACCACAGAGCTTTGGCTATTCAACCCTGCCCAACGCCTGTTCCGAGTAAGATCCAGCACTATCCCGGTTTCCCGCCGCTAGCACCGGCGGTCCATACTGTTGGCTCGAGGGAACGCCGCG
>OKRF01000509.1 GCA_900290315.1 Candidatus Sulfopaludibacter sp. SbA3
AAGATTCGCCAAAAGGCGGCGAATTTCGAGCCTGGCACGGATTTGCGGCGGACACACGGCTCGAGGGTGGCACGAGTTTGCGACGGTCGTGCTACGCGCCGACACCGGCTGGTTGGTGCAGTTTCGGCGCCATGACGTCCACCAGTTCCTTGACGGCGGCGGCGCTCTTGAGCAACGCCGCGTGCTCTTCCGGAGTCAACCTTGCTTCGTAGACCTTTTCGATGCCGCGTGCGCCGAGTTTGACTGGCACGCCGACGAAAAGGTCGTGGATTCCGTACTCGCCTTCGAGCAAAGCCGAGCAGGGAAGCACCCGTTTGCGATCGAGCAGGATGGCTTCCACCATCTCTGCCGCGGCCGCCGCGGGTGCATAGTAAGCGCTGCCGCTCTTCAGATACTTGACGATCTCGGCGCCGCCATCGCGGGTCCGCTTGACGATCGCCTGGAGGGTGTCGGGATCCATCAGATCGGTGAGAGGAATGCCGGCGACGCTGCTGTAGCGGGCCAGCGGCACCATGGTGTCGCCGTGGCCGCCGAGCACGAAAGCCACCACGTCCGAGACCGAAACGTTCAGCGCCTGCGCGACAAACGTTCGGAAACGGGCGGAATCGAGTATGCCGGCCATTCCGATGACGCGGTGTTTGGGGAATCCGCTGGTGTGATATGCGACGTGGCACATGGCGTCCAGCGGGTTGGTGACCACGATGAGGATGGCATTGGGCGAGTACTTCACGGCCTGCTNNCACGGCTCATCCCGGGTTTTCGGGGAAAGCCGGCGGTGAAGACGACGATGTCCGAGTTTTCGGTGACCTGATAATCGTTGCCGCCGGTCAGCCGCACATCTACATCCACAACTGGCCCAGATTGGAGAATGTCCAACGCTTTGCCCTGCGGGATGCCTTCTACCACATCTACTACGACAATGTCGGCCAGTCCCGTGGCGGCCAGGCGGACTGCGCAACTGGCGCCCACATTTCCCGCACCCACAACTGTGACTTTGCTTTTCATATTGGCCTCTTTTCAGCGCACTCTTACGCTGTGGCGGGGGTTGTCGCGACGCCGCGCTGTTCCATCGGCACCACGTCGCGTGCCGCCTCGCCGGTATAGATCTGCCGCGGGCGGGCGATCTTCTGCTCGCCATCGCACAGCATCTCCTGCCACTGCGCGAGCCAGCCCACAGTGCGCGGAATGGCAAACAGTACGGTGAACATCTCCGGCTTGAAACCCATGGCCTGGTAGATGATTCCGGAGTAGAAGTCCACGTTGGGATAGAGCTTGCGCTTGACGAAATACTCGTCTTCCAGGGCGATGCGCTCCAGCTCCAGCGCGATATCCAGCTTGGCATTGCGGCCGGTGATTTCGAAAACGGAGTCGGCGGCCCACTTGATGATGCGGGCGCGCGGGTCGTAGTTCTTGTAGACGCGGTGGCCGAATCCCATGAGCTTGAATTCGCCGGCCTTCACCTTGTCGATGTAGGCGGGGATCCGGTCTTTCGAGCCGATTACATCCAGCATCTTGAGGACTTCTTCATTGGCGCCGCCGTGCAGCGGGCCGGAGAGGGCGGCGCATGCGGCAGCGGTGGAAAGGAACGGATCGGCCTGAGAACTACCCACGGCGCGCATGGCGTTGGTGCTGCAGTTCTGTTCGTGGTCGGCGTGCAGGATAAAGAGGATGTCGAGAGCGCGCGCCAGGGTGGGATTGGCCTGATACTTGGGCTCCATCATCTTCCACAGCATGTTCATGAAGTTGGCGGCATAGCTGAGGTCGTTGTCGGGATAGACGTAGGGATAGCCCAGGCTGTGACGGTAGGTATAGGCCGCGATGGTGGGCATCTTGCCGATGAGGCGCTTGATCTGCAGGGCGCGCACAGTGGGATCGAGCACGTGGCGCGATTCGGGATAGACGGTGGACAGAGCGGCAACGGTGCTGGCCAGCATCCCCATGGGGTGGGCGTCGTAGCGGAAACCTTCCAGGAACTTCTTGGTGGTTTCGTGGAGCATGGTGTGGAGGGTGATTTCGGCGATCCAGTCCTTGAGCTGGGGCGCGGCGGGCAGTTCTCCGAAGAGGATGAGATAGGCTACTTCGAGGAAGGTGCACTTTTCCGCGAGTTGCTCGATGGGATAGCCGCGGTAGCGCAGAATGCCCTTGTCGCCATCGATGAAGGTGATGGCGCTACGGCACGACGCCGTATTCATGAACGCCGGGTCATAGGTCATGAGCCCGAAGTCATCGGGTCCGGTCTTGAATTGGCGCAGATCCATGGCACGGATAGCGCCGTCCTGAATGGGAATTTCACGAGCAGCCTGGGTACGTTGATCGACCAGGCTTACAGCATCTTTGGCCATAATTACCTTTCTTGGGCCCGGGCGGCAGAGACCGCCGAAGCTACCACTCGAAGCCGCGACCGTGGGAGCGGAGGGCCGTAACGCACAACGAAACTTCCAAACATCTGCACTTCAGCGATAAGCAAAAATCATGGCGTAGACAATCAAGCCGATCAAAATCAGGCCGATGGTCAACGCGGCAAAACCGAGGCGTCGCCAGAACTTCACGTCGCGGGGTGCCGGCGAGGGCATCATCGCCTGGGCCAATTCCCCGCTCTCCACCAGTTGACGGTATTCCCGTGGACGGTCACGCTGGAACTCTTCCAGCGGCATACCCTCGGTAAAAATGACGGTGTCCATGGGGAACTTCTCGGGACGAAAATGGGTGTTGAAAAAGTGCACTACGAAAATGAAACTCACGGCGAGCAGGGCTTCATCGCTATGGATGGTGGTGGCGACGTTGACCGCCCATCCGGGCACAATGCGGGTGAAGATCTCCGGAAACCACAGCAGAAGGCCTGTGCCGCCGATCACCGCGACACCCCAGAACACCGCGAAGTAGTCGAATTTTTCCCAATAGGTCCAGCGGCCGTACTCGGGACGAGGGCCGCGATTAAAGAACCATTTGAGCGAGCCTTTCAACTCGTGCCAGTCGCGCCAATTAAAGAGCACACTCTCTTCGCCGGTGATGAACTGGAACCACGTTTTGCCGCTGGCGCGCCGCTGTTTCACCAGGTCGAACAGGTGAAGCCCGAAGTACGTGAAGGTAAGTGCGGCGCAGAACCGATGAACCAGGCCCGCCCCTTCAAAGCCGCCCAGCAGGCGGGCCAGCACTTTGGCCCAGCCCGCATAGGAGAACTTCAGAATCATGCCGGTGAGTGCCAGGCCGAGGAAACTGGAGACCACCATGAGGTGGAGATTGCGATGGAAACGCCGGAAGCGCCGCACATAGGTTCCGCCTTCCGCCAGGCCGTTTTTCGCCTGCTTGCGGTATTCGAACGATCGGGGCAGCCAGAGCGCGGTGTGCGCGCCGGAGATCACCAGTGTGCCGATGAGCAGGCTGGTCATGCCCCAGAAGGTGACGAACAGGAATGGATACTTTTTCGGATCGTGGTGAGTAGCGTGGGTCAGGTAGCCGGCGAACTGGCGGTGGGAGCCGGTATGGCACTTGCCGCAGGTGGCCACGATGTTGTTCCTGCTGAGATGCGAGCGTGCGTCGTTAACCGGTAGAATGTCGTGCGCGCCGTGGCAGTCGTAACACTTGGCGGTCTTCAGGTAACCCAGCTTGGACACCTTGCCGTGAAACGTTTCGAAGTAGGCTTCGGTGATCTGCTTATGGCAGCGGCCGCATTGGTCCATGATGTTCAGCCGAAAGTCGGAGAGGTCGGTGCGCTGGATGCTGTGGGCAGAGTGGCAATCGGCGCAGACCGGCAGCGGTTTGCCGGAGTGGGTGACGTTGGGGCTGTGGACGCTGGCGGTGAACATCTCGTAGATGCCGCGGTGGCATTTGGCGCAGGTTTCGGCGATGTTGGCGCGGTTCACGCTGGAGCGCGGGTCGCTGGCGGGTAGTTCGCGGTGCGAAGTCTCCTGGCCGTCTCGCATGTGGCAATCGGCGCAGTTGGCGGTTACGGTCAGGCCAGCCTCCATGAGTCCCGTGCCGTGGATGCTCTCGCGGTAGCGCTCCACAATGTGGTCCTGCTTGCCGGCGTAGCGAAGGGCGGCCTTTTTCCCGGCGAGGTGGCATTTGGCGCACAGGGCGGGGATGTTTCGTGAGAACGTGGGCGAGGTGGAATCGACCCTGCCGAGCGTGCCATGCGAGCCGTGGCAGTCCTGGCAGAGCGGCGCATCGGGGCTGCCTTGTGCAGCCAGGGTGCCGTGCTTGCTTTCGCGGTATTGGCCCACTACTTTTTCGTGGCAGATGGAGCAATCGACTTTGTCCTTGATGGTGCTGCAGGCTCTCACGTTGGAGGGTGTCCCGCCGGTATGGCATTGCACGCAGGCGATGCGGGCATGGCGCGAGCCGGCCAATTCGGCCGCACTGACATATAGCGAACCCGGTTTCACCGCTCCCGTGCCCTTCAGCGTGGGATTGGCATGGCAGATCAGACAATTGCCGTTGGACATGCCCTCCGTGTAAAACACCTTGCGTATTTCGTGAGGCGCATGGCAATCCACGCACGCCGGGATCATGTGCGGCTGCTTCTCCCACAGTTCGCCGCGGATCACCTGGCGGTGGACGTCCTCGATCTTGGCGTGGCATTTGGTGCAGGTTTTGGCGATGTTCTGTTTGGCGATGGACGAGCGGGCGTCCGTGTGGGGAAGCACGTTGTGCGCGGTGTGGCAACTGGTGCAGACGGCGGTGACGGTGAGGCCCTGCTTGAAGAGGCCGATGCCATGAATGCTGTCTTTGTAATTCTCCAGGATGTTGGTCTGCGGGATGGCGCGCGTCTTACTAACTTCAGCGTCTTCGCGGTGACAGCGGCCGCAGAGCAATGGCACGTTGATGGTGGCGGTGGGCGATTTCAGATTGGACGGGGACAGGATGTCGTGCGTGCCATGGCACAGCTTGCAGCCGGGAGCATAGGGGTCGTTCTGTGCCGCCTTTTTTCCGTGGACGCTGCCGCTGTACTGGCTTTGTTCGTCACTGTGGCACAAGCCGCAATCGACGCGCGTCAGCTTTTCCGGATGGGGCACCTCTTTGATGTCGCTGTGGCAAGCCACACAATCGAGGGCCGCATGGGGCGACGCTTTCAAAGCGGCGGCGTTGAAGCCCGGGGGCACTCCAGCCTGGCGCTTGCCGGTACGCGGGCCGGCATCATGGCAGCCGGCACAGTCCTCGGAATGCAGTTGCGGCGTCTGTTGGCCAGGGAGGCCAGTAGTCAGCAAGGTCGCAATGACAGCGAGCCGGAATAGGTTCACGGCCGTCATGGTGCTGAGTTTTTCTACAAATCCACCGGTTCCCAGTCCAAGAATCGGATATTCGGATGCCTCAATGCTATATCTTGTTGACTTCTACGTCAAGTCGTGAAAAAACTCTGTTCAGAAATCCAATTTAGATGTACGCTCCGAATATGTGGAAGCGTTTTCGTGGCGTAGCAGTTGTTGCGATGGCCGCCGGGACACTGGCTTCCTGCAACACTGCCGCGAGGAACGCTGCGGCGCCTGTACCCGAAGCGGAGCAGGTGGTCGGCGCGGACCTGAAGGGGCTTTACATGGCTGCCAGCGGCGCGGCGCCGCAGTCCCCGGCCCAGCAGAATGTGATCCTCACCATGGCTGAGAAGGCATCCAACGGTAAGGAACTTCTACTGACGATGCGGGCGGCGGAGGGGGTATTCCCTGCCGATTCCGATTCGCGGAGCCGGGTGTACACCGTGGTGACGGCCAAAATGATGAAGCTTGGCACGCTGGACCAACTGATTGAGTACGCGACGCAGTACTCGGTCAACCCGGAAAGTACCCGGGCGCTCGTCCAGCGCATGTTTCAACTTGGGGGCGAGAAGTCTGACCCGCGGGTCTGGTATCGGATCAGACTAGCCGCCTTCCACCTGAAAGTGGGCGATCTGGCGCAGCAGGCGCAAGCCAGGGGAGACCAACTGGCAGGCAGATAACAGTCGAAGGGAGGTTTTCGATGAGCGGACTCAATCATCAGGAAGGGACGGAGGCCGCGGTGCACCGTGCGGCGCGCATGGCCCTGATTCTGACTTACTCGATTCTCGGTCTTGCGGTGGCTTACTTCGCTGCCGTGTACCTGGTTGCCCGCTGATTTCGCGCTTCCGTCTGGAGCCCAACGTCCCGCATAATGATCGGTATGATCCTGGAGACGGAACGGCTCATACTGGACATCTGGCAGAGGGCCGACTGGATCGAGTTACGGCCGATTGCGACCGACGTCGCGGTGATGCGCTATATCACCGGTGGCGTACCCTGGAGCGATGAAAAGATCCAGTCGTTCGTGAATCGCCAGATCGAGCTGTATGGCACGCGAGGGTTCAGCCGGTGGAAGCTGCTGCAAAAGCCGCTTCACAACATGATCGGCTTTTGCGGAGTGGGCTTCTGGCGCGACGAGATGGACCCTGAAATCGGGTGGTGGCTGGCACGCGATTGTTGGGGGCGTGGCCTGGCGACCGAAGCCGCCATACCGGCGTTGCGCGACGCTTTCGAACGGGTGCGCCTGGACCGAATCGTCTCCATCGCAATGGAGGGGAATCGCGCATCGTTGCGGATTATGGAAAAGCTCGGTTTGACATTCGAAGACGAATTCGAGAGCGATGGCTTTCGTCTGTTGCGGTACGCGATGACGCGGGAACAGTACGTTGCGGGTAGACCTCCTGCCGGCTCATGAGGCGAAGGCTCACCCGCCCGGATGGAAATTCGTTAGCCCCGTAGGACAGACGATCGTTTTTTGTCGTCTGTCAATTAGGGGCGGACCGCACCGCAAAACTTCATGAAAAACCGGCGAGGCAACGCCGGCGGTCTCGCCGCCGGTGCGGCGAGCGAAGCGCGCCGCTGCACGGCCCCGGCCCCTGACCCCCGGCCCCTGGCCCCGGTTTTTCGACCCTGTTGGGATGGGCGTTCCGCCCGCGAAACTTCATGAAAAA
>OKRF01000507.1:0-2811 GCA_900290315.1 Candidatus Sulfopaludibacter sp. SbA3
CGCAGGTTCCGAGATTAATCAGCCGGACCGGATGGAAGTGATCGATGAGGAACTGCGTGGATCCAGCGGCTGCCACCTTCCCCCATCCACCGTGAAAAAAGAGTACGCGCTCGTGCTCGACGTTCGCATAGAAGTACTCGCCGTAAGGGCAAGTTTCGATGGTAGCTGTCGCGAAAAGCGGCTTCACGGCCCGCCACTCGGCATGGGCCGAAACCAGCACGGCGAAATGCAGGCCGTTCGTCACTTCAGATTAGTCTATCTTTTACGAGTAGCGCAGTAATGCCTTAAAGCCGAAATCCATGTGTTGTTGGATATGGCAGTGAAACAATGTCGGTCCCGGCTGGTCGGCGGTAAAGTCCACGCTGGCACGCCCATAGGTAGGTACCACAACCGTGTCCTTGATGACGCCCGAGGTGGCCTTGCCGTAAATCTCAGCGATCTCGAGTTGGTGGCGATGCAGGTGCAACGGATGCGCATCGTCGGTGCGGTTATGAAACGTCAACCGGTAGCGCGTGCCCTGCTTGAGCAGGAACTCCTGCTCGTGGGGATAGACTTTTCCGTTCACCGTGAAGCTATTGAATTTGCCGGCGCCCCGAGGCACTTTTTCAAACACCATGTCCAGCCGCTCCGCAGGCGCAGGTTGAGGCGGTCCCTTACCGAACAGCGTATAGTCCCAAACGGATTTGGGCGGCGGTGTCCACTGCGGAGTCCGATGTTGATTGGCGTATTCGATGACAATACCCAGACCCCCTTCGCGCACCGGATCCTCCGGTGCTCCCAGGATCCAAACTCCGGGCTGGCTCATTTCCACCCAGGCATCGATGCGCTCGCCCGGACCCAGCATGAGCACGTCCACAGCGGCCGGAGTGGGCACGGGATTTCCGTCCAGCGCGACCACATTGAATTTGTGACCGGGCAGCGCCAGATGGCGGTTCTCGATGGCGCTGGCGTTCAGAAAGTGAAACAGCACCCGTTCGCCGGGTTTGACGCGGATGGGGTCCCCGGCTCCCAGCGCCTTGTCGTTAATTGAATAAAAATCGGACGTTACTTCCAGGCCCGCCGGCCGGGTATCCAGCACCGGCGGTTTTTCCGGCTGCGCGCCGATGGGATCGAGATCGTCGGTATCCATCATCTGGTTCGTGAAATAGGGTTCCCAATCGCGCAACGCCAGGTAATGTTCCTGATCGAAGCGGCCGGGATTTCCGGTTCCTTCGACAATCAGAAAACCGAACATCCCCGTATAGCTGCCACGGTGCAGGTCTTCCATCGACATGGTGTGGGTGTGGTACCAGCGGGTGCCGGCAGGCGTCGGCGTGAAGAGATACCGGCGGCTGCCGTGCGGCGGCACCATCGGGGTACCTTCTTCCTCCGCCCCATCTACGTCGGAGGGAATGAGCAGCCCGTGAAAATGCAGAAGCTCCGGCACGTCAGTTTTGTTGACCACGTTCACCGTGACTGGTACGCCCTCTTTCATCCGCAGGAGCGGTCCGGGCGAGGCGCCGTTGTACCCGATCGTGCTGATGATGCGATTGGGGGCCAGTTCGACGGTTACCGGCGCGATTTCGATGGTGAAATCGGTCTTGGCAGCGTCTTGCGATCCGGCGGGCGCCAGGAAGGATTGCGTTTGCTGGCCGGATAGGCGACTACCTGCAGCAGCCAGTCCGGCGATCTTCAGAAAGTCGCGTCTTTGCATGAGAAAATGCTTCGACCATCGTACCGCGCTGCCGCGCTTCTGCTATCCTGCAAGAAATATCCGAGGGCAAATTACCTATGAAGCTGGTACGGCCCACCTTCGCCGTTCTTCTCCCGTTTACGTTGACCCTGGGTCTGTTCGCCCTGCAAAGGGGCGGCTACCAGGGCTACGGCGGCTACGGCCGTCAGCAATACTCATACGGGCCGAACGTGCCCTCGGAGTNNCCTCCAGCTATGCCAGCGGCGGCAGCTTCGGTTATCGCGGCATGCGCGGCGGCTGGTCCCGGGACTATCCCAAAGCCGACAACGATTGCCTGATCGCCCTGCGGCGTTTGACCCACATCAACTCTCCGTCACCCTTGAACGTGGTCGATCTGGATAGCGACCACATCTACGACTATCCCTGGATCTACGCCGTTCAGGTCAACACCTGGACCTTCACCGAAGCGGAGGCCAAACGCCTGCACGACTATCTGCTCAAGGGCGGATTCCTGATGGTGGACGATTTCCACGGCACCGACGACTGGGAGCATTTCATGGCCGGCATGCGCATGGTGCTGCCCGACGCCACGGTGGAGGATCTCAAGGATAGCGACGAGATCTACCACGTGCTGTACGATATCAACGAGAAGTTTCAAATCCCCAGTGAGGTCTACGTCAACACCGGCCGGACTTATGAAAAGGACGGCTACGTGCCCAAGTGGCGCGCCATCCGCAACGAGTGGCGCGCCATCCGCAACGACCACGGGCGCATCATGGTGGCCATCTGCGCCAACATGCATCTGGGCGACGCCTGGGAGTGGGCGGACAGTCCGCAGTACCCCGAGAAGTTTTCCGGACTTGCTTTTCGCATCGTCCTCAATTACATAATGTACGCCATGACCCATTAGGCATGAATCGCGAGGTCCTCTTCCCGTCCGCGAACAGCCCACGAAAGCCCATGTTTGAGTTCTTTTTTAAGTATCCACAATCGGTGTATACACGAGGCCAATTCGCCCTGTTGGGGGCTTGGCCGAAGTGGGTGCTCGTACTGTTGGTCCTGGCGGCGGCGGCCGGTTTGGCCTGGCTCATCCGCTCGCGCCTGGGGCAGGCCGCTCCACTCGTCCGCGGCTGGCGGGA
>OKRF01000507.1:2821-11099 GCA_900290315.1 Candidatus Sulfopaludibacter sp. SbA3
TCATCCGCTCGCGCCTGGGGCAGGCCGCTCCACTCGTCCGCGGCTGGCGGGCCGGTGTAATCTGGGCCTTGCAGACGCTGCTGGCCGCGATGGTGCTGGTGCTGCTCTGGCAGCCGGCCATCACTATCGCCGAGTTGAAGCGGCAACAGAACATCATCGCCGTGCTAGTGGACGATTCCCGCAGTATGGCCATATCGGAGGACGGTCTCACCCGCCAGGCGCAAGCCGTCAAGGCGCTCCAGAGCGGCGTCCTGGACAACCTCAACCATTCTTTTCAAACGCGCCTTTACCGTGTCGACGACGCGCCGGTGCGCATCGACAGCCTCAAGGACCTGCGCCCCAACGCGAGTTCGACCCGCATTGGCGACAGCCTGAAGCAGTTCAGCGAGGAGACTTCCGACCTGCCCATCGGCGCGGTAGTGCTGCTCAGCGACGGCGACGATAACTCCGGGGGCATTAGCGCCGATGCCATCAGCGCATTGCGTGCGCGCCGGATTCCCGTTCACACCGTAGGCTTCGGACGCGAGCGCGCCGCTCATGACGTGGAGCTCGATGATGCGGTGGTGGCTCCGCGCGCACTGGCCGAGTCCCGCCTCGCCGCCAGGATCACCTTCCACCAGCGTGGATACGCCGGCGCCAAGCTCAACCTCACGGTACGCGACGCGAGTAGCGCGCAGGGAAAGCTGCTGGCCTCTCGCGCCGTGAATTTGGGGCCCGATGGCAACCTCCAGACGGAAACTCTGATGTTCGATATCGGCGGCGCCGGCGCGAAGACGCTGCAGATCGCAGCGGCCCTGCTCCCCGGCGAGGAGAACACCGCCAACAACGTTTTGACCCGTGTGGTGAATGTCGCTTCGGAACCGCGCCGCGTCTTGTACATGGAGGGTGAGCCGCGCTGGGAGTACAAGTTCATCCGCCAGGCGGAAGAGGATGACCGCATGGTGCAGATCGTCTCCATCGATCGCACCACAGAGAACAAGATCTACCGCCAGGGTATCGCCGATCCCAAGGAACTGGCCGAGGGCTTTCCCACTCGTCCCGAAGACCTTTTTGTGTACCAAGGATTGATCATCGGGTCAGTCGAAGCCGGCTATTTCACTCCGGGACAGCAGGAATTGATCCGCCAGTTCGTGGATCGCCGCGGCGGCGGCCTGTTGCTGCTCGGCGGCCAGTTCGCGCTGGCGGACGGCGCGTGGAACACCTCGAACCTTGTCGACCTGTTGCCAACGATTCTGCCAACGCAGGCCGGCACGTTTCATCGCGAGGCCGATCCGAAGAACGGCACCACTCATACCACGGCGGAACTGGCGCCCGCCGGCATGGATAGCATCATCACCCGCCTGGTGGACGATCCCGCCGCGAACGCAGCGAAGTGGAAGAAGCTGCCCTACCTGATGGACTACGAAGACCCCGGCACGCCCAAGCCGGGAGCGTCCGTTCTAGCCAACATGATTACGCCGGAAGGCCGGAAGTTGCCGCTGCTGATTACCGAGAACTTCGGCCGCGGCCGCACTTCAATCATGGCCACTGGAGGCAGTTGGCGCTGGCAGATGAGCTCACCGCTGGGCGACACCGCTCACGATTTGTTCTGGCAGCAACTGCTGCGCTGGGTGGTTTCCGATACCCCCGGCCACGTGGCAGCTTCCGTCCCCAGCCAGATGCTGCTCGACACCGGCGCTGTGACGATCACCGCCGACGTTCGCGATCCGCAGTTCAACCCCGCCGCCGATGCCAAGGTGGAAGCGCATGTCCTGGGCCCGAGCGGCGTCAGCGCCCTGGTGGAGATGACGCCGGTGCCCGATAGTCCCGGCCAGTTCCAGGCAGCCTGGTCGGCTCCCAAGTCCGGCTCCTACCTAACTGAGGTCACGGCCCAGCGGACCGACCCCAAAACCGGCACGGTCAAGGAATTGGGACGCGATGTATTGTCGTTTCAGCGCATGGATGGCGTAGCGGAGAATTTTCACACGGAACAGAATCGCGAACTGCTCGAACACCTCGCCAGCCAGACTGGTGGACGTTATTGGAAGCCCGCCGACCTGGGGAACCTGGCCGCCAGCATTCCGTTTTCGGAGGCTGGCATGACCACGCGCGAAACCAAGGATCTTTGGAATTTGCCGCTGATCCTCCTGGTGTTGCTCGCGGTGCGCTTCGCCGAGTGGTGGCTGCGGCGGAAGTGGGGGATCGTTTAGCTCCTTATGCTGCAGCGCTTCCTGGATCCGTCCGTGCTCGCCGCCATTTCCGGCCTCGAGTTGGTCGCCAAGACCGTGGTGGATGGCTTCGTCGCCGGATTGCACCAATCTCCCGACTTTGGTTTCAGCCAGGAGTTCGCCGAATACCGCGCCTATAGTCCCGGCGACGATCTGCGCCACGTCGACTGGAACGTCTATGCCCGGACCGAGCGGTTGTATCTGAGACGCTATCGCGGCGAAACCAACAGCCTGTTGACGATCCTGCTCGACGCCAGCAACTCCATGCAGTTCGGATCCCATGCGGTCAAGAAAATGGATTACGCGCGCTATCTCGCAGCGTCGCTTTTCTACCTGGCGATCCACGGACAGCGCGATGCTGCCGGACTGATTACCTTCGACGACGAGATCCGCAACTATGTCCGCCCTTCCACGCGGCAGGGCCAGTTCCATCGATTGCTAGCTGGTCTGGAACAGGCGGAACCTCGCGCCCGCACAGACTTCGCCAAGCCCATGCGTCACTTCCAACAACTGCTGAGCCGCCGCGGCATGGTGTTGATCGTCTCCGACTTCTGGGAGTCGCCGGAGAGCATTATTCGCACCATCGAGCCGCTCCGCTTCCGGGGTAACGAGGTGGTCTTGTTCCACGTCCTCGATCCGGAGGATGTATATCCCCAGTTGAGCGGACCATCCATCCTGATTGATATGGAGACCGAGGCGCAACTGGAGGTGACCCCCGATTACAGCAAACGGGAGTACCGGGACAAAATCCAGGCGCACCTCACCGATCTGCGCGACCGGACGCAGGCGGCGGGCATGGGCTACTACCTGCTGATGACCGACCGGCCGCTCGACGAGGCCCTGCGCGAATATCTGACGCTGCGCGGAGGCCGCAATTAAATGGGACTCTTCGCGCCATGGTTCCTGGCCGGACTGGCCGGGCTCGCGCTTCCGCTCTATCTGCATTTGTTGAAGCGGCAGACCGCCAAGCCCAAGCCGGTGAGTTCGCTGATGTTCTACGAATCGCGCACGCAGGCATCCACGCGCCATCGGCGGCTCCGCTATTTCCTGTTGCTCTCACTGCGGATGCTGGTGCTGTTGCTGTTGATTCTCGCCTTCACCAATCCCTTCATCAATCGCGAGGCGGCCACGTTGGCCAGCAACCGGCTGGTGCTGCTGGTGGTGGACAACTCCTTCAGCATGCGCGCCGGGACCCGCCTGGCCGATGCCAAGGATGCGGCCCTGAGCGTGCTGTCCGGAAAGGGCGCGGCGCGCGCACAGGTGGCGGCATTCGGCTCACAGTTGCGGCTCATGACCAAACCGATCGAGGACCAATCGGCACTGCGTGCCGCGGTGCAGGCCATCCAGCCGGGCGATGGACACGGCAATTTCGGCGAGCTGGCGCGCGCCGTGCGCGGTATGGCGGAGTCGATTCATACTCCCATCGAGATGCACCTGATCAGCGACATGCAGCGTAGCGAATTGGCCGCCACCTTCTCCGACATGGGGCTGCCCGCAAACGTCAGCCTGGTGACGCACGCCGTGGCCACCAAAGCCCAGCCCAACTGGACGGTGGAATCGGTGGATGCCCCCGGACAAGTGTGGGGTAAGGACGCCAGGCCGATTCACGTGCAAGCCGTCATCGCCGGGTACGGCACACCCGCCGCGCAACGCACCGTGTCACTTGTGGTGAATGGCAAGACCACCGCGGCCAAAACCGTTCAGGTTCCCGCGAACGGACGGGCCACCGTGGAATTCCCGGCGCTCGAAGTGCCGTACGGCTTCAGCCGCTGCGAAGTGACGATCGACGCGGCGGACGGATTTCGGGCCGACGACCTCCGCCGCTTTGCAGTGCAGCGCTCCGACCCGCAAAAAGCGCTGCTGATTCACAACTACGGCGACAACCGTTCGCCGCTCTACGTGGGCGCCGCCCTTTCGGCAGCCGCGCAATCGGCCTTTCTGCTGGAATCGATCAACGGCAACGAGGCCGCGGACCGCCAGCCGTCCAATTACGCCTTCATCATCCTTTCCGATCTCAATTCGCTGCCTTCGCTGCTGGAGAATGCGCTCACCGGGTACGTCCGTTCCGGGGGCAGTCTCCTGATCGCTGCCGGCACGTCTGCCGGGGGACGTTCGCAGATTCCCATCTTCGGCGCGCACATCATCGAGGCCCGCGACTACAGCCGGATTTCCGACCGCTACATGGGAGTCGGCTCCAGCGACTCCTCCTACGCCGCGGTGGCCAAGGCCGATGGCTGGGCGGGCGTGAAGTTCTTCTACGCGCTCGATATCGATCCCGGCGACGCGCGCGTGATGGTTCGCTTAGGCGACCAGACGCCGCTCCTGCTGGAGAAGCGCATCGGCGAGGGCCGGGTGGTGCTACTCACCAGCGGGCTCGATAACCTCACCAACGATTTTCCCCAGCATCCCGCGTTCGTCCCTTTCATCGAGCAGACCGCGCGATATCTGGCGGGCAGCGAACGCCAGGGCGGCTCCCGTACAGTGGACGCGTACCTGGAACTCCGCAATGCCCGGGAACAGGCGCAAGGGGTCGAGGTGACCGACCCCGAGGGGAAGCGCCCGCTGACGCTCGGTGAAGCCGCCACCGCGCAATCGTTTCAACTCACCAAGGCCGGGTATTACCAACTGCGTCTGGCCAATGGCCGCCGGGACGAAATTGGCGTCAATCCCGATCCCAGGGAATCGAACCTCGACGTGATTCCCGAAGATGTGCTGTCTCTCTGGCAGGGCAAAGGCAGTGCGTCTTCGCAGGAGGCGACTGCGCCCGGCCCAGCAGTGCCTCACAAGACGCCGCAGACTCTCTGGTGGTACGTGATGCTGTTGGTGCTCGGGTCCGCGGTGGCCGAATCGGCACTGGCCAGCCGATACCTGGGCACCCAGCGCGAAGAATTGTGAGCGTTTGGTGTTTGACGGAACGAACCCATTTGGGACTGACTGGATGCCCAGAGCGGCGTGCGGAACGAAGCCAATTGTGAGCTTGTCCCTTTGAAATCAGTGGCTACTCGAATTCGTCTGGCCTCAGGTGCTGAGGAGAGCCACTCACGCTCTCCCGTGGCGGAGTTGACGAAACGAACCCATTTGGGACTGGCTGGATGTCAAAGAGCGATGCGCGGAACGAAGCCAATTTCGATTGGGAACGTTTGCAGGCAATTCGTTGGCAACGGGCGACCGAAAGGGAAGCGCCCCTACTGATTCCAGGATACACCGAGGGTGTGGCGGAGTTTAGGGGAAGTGCTTTGTTTTGTATGCAAAGAACGCTGTGAACGGGAAATGCGTCATATGTTTCGCAGCATAGCGGGATTGAGGCGCGAGCGTCGCGAAAGTGATGATACTGAAGGAGAAGGGGGCTTTTCGGAGTTCGAATTCGGTCAGAGGAAGATCGCACGGGATTCGGTCCCCACTATCGCCTGACGAGTTCGAGGAGCAGAAAGGGCGGATGATTGCCACAAGGGCGATTTCGGGGTCAGTTTCCGAGTGGCGGACGATACGCCCGGACGCATTGGTAAACACTACGCCGTTACTGGCGGGGTTTCGGTCAACTTCCAACATTTGGCCCGTTTGGGGCCATACGATAACGTCCTTTATCAGACGCTCATGCAGTGAGCGAGCGCAACCTCCTTTATGCCATGCGCTCAATTGTTTAATATCAAGGCCCGTTGTATGAAAATCACAACGACGCGGCCGAATCGTAATCGACCAGCTAGTAAAGAACAGGAAGACGCCGAGAGGTTGGATTTAGGTCATGACGGAAAAGGATCAGGTTCAAACCCTCGTTGAGGAGGCTGCCACCAGCGGCCCGGCTCTCGGCCAGCAGCGAGGCGTTGCCTTCTACGACACGGAGAAGGATGCGCGGCTTACCGCGCTGAGGGCGTTTGGCGACGCCGAGCGGGCCATCAGCCAGCTTCCACAGTTTGCCACGAGGTTCGGAGCAGACAGCGTCCGCCGAATCACACTCCAGTTTGTTTATCAATATTTCGGTCGTACTGATAGCATGCGATACGACGGTGCAGTCTTCGATGCTTTGTGGGACGACTTTGCCGCCGAACTTGGCAATCCCTACTGGACAACGCGAGGCATCGCCAACGTTAGATTCTTCACGAGCCAGAAGCTGAATATCGATCTGGGCGACGGGATGGAGGACGGAATCTCAAGGAACTTCCCACGCTCGGATTCAGCGAAGCGGTGTTGGATCGGATTGTGGATGACTGGGCCGGCTTTGGAGCAAGCTCCTTCGTGATTGTCACGGAAGACTTGGTCCCCAAGCAGCCCAGCAACGTGATTCTTATGGGTACCGGAACCGTTTGGGCTAAAGCGGCACGGTCAATACAGGCATGCCGTCTAGCGGCAGCGGGAGATATAGGGATTGGACCGATGTGGGCTGTGCGCGCCTGTCGCTTCAATGCTGGCATCGGAGGACCAGACCGAGTAGGAGTTTCAGTTCCCACCACCGGATCTGAAACCGTTTGGTCTGACTCCATAGGTGAGGCGTATCCGCAGATTTACGCTCAACTGAAGCAACTCGAAAAAGCCGGGTACGGTGCGTCGCCGGGAAATCTCGACATTGCCCTGCGGAGCTTCATGGCGACCTATGATCGCTGGCCCAACTGGCCAGACTCTCAAATTCTGGATCTCACAACTGCGCTGGAAGCCCTGCTGGGCACGGAAACGGAAATCGCTTTTAAACTGGCATTCCGAGTCGCCGCCCTTCTCGCGGGAAACGACACCGAACGCGCGCAAATACTCAAGACAATGAAGGATTTCTATGACACGCGAAGCAAGCTGGTCCATGGCACAGCTCTGAAGCCAAAGCATCATCAACGCCTCACGCGGGTGAACGAACTCCGCTTATTCGTCCGGAGGTTGCTACGGGCCTTCGTTGCACTTGCCGCGAACCCTCCAGGAATCTACAACAAAACATTTTTCAATGAGCAGCTCGATATGGCGCTTGTCGACGCAACAGAGCGGGAAAAGCTTCGCGCTGCCCTCAAGCTAGACGCTTAAACGCCTCGCGTCCCGGATCACACGAGTCGCGTCCCATAACGTCGTTTACCGGTCTGGAACGGTCATCGTGGGCGACAACAATGTAATGTGGGCAGGTTCCCGTGTTCCGGCCATTACTCCTCAGGAGAATGTTGGCGGTCAAGGCTCAGCCACCAAGTCCTATCCGTCCTGCTTGCGTGTGGGCTGCGGCGTCACGAGGTGGCAGAGTTGTCTATCGATCATCTCCAAAAGCGGGAGGGACATTGGGCAATAGTAAACCTGAGCGGCAAGGGCGGACACGTCAGGACCGTCCCGGTTCCGGACTGGGTCTATTGCGAGCTCAGTGTGTGGATGGAGGCCGCTGGCGTTAAGGCGGGAAGGTTATTTCGCCGTGTCAGTAGCGCTGGGAAGGCTTGGGGCGAGGGCGTGACCGAGAAGTTAGCCTGGCACGTCGTGAAGGAGTTCGCCACAAAGATCGGCGCAACCAACCTCGCGCCGCATGACCTTCGCCGGACCTGTGCCCGGTTGTGCCGAGCCGCCGGGGGCGAACTGGAACTCAACCCTGTTCGGCGCTCGTGTGCGCCTTTAACGTAAGGACATGAGCGCTACAAGTAGCCTCGATGAGATGCTGGAGCCCTTGAGCCGTTGTCTCGACATGGAATCCGCGCACCGGATCGTCGAGTTGCGCGTTGCCGCGTCGGTCCAGGAACGAATCGATGCGCTCGCTGAACTGAACGGGCCAACGACGGCACGCTGCCGGATGAGGAACGCCTGGAATATGAGGCCTTGATCAACGCGGCAGATTTCATTTCGGACCTTAAGCTTAAAGCGCGCCGGCAGTTGGACTCGAAGATTCAATAGCAGATGGATGCGGCGACGCGGGACCTCGGGCTGCGCCAGGCGTACAGCGAACTGGTCCACCATGTTGAACACATCGTGGCGAAGGAGAAGGGGGCTTTGCGGAGTTCGAATTCGGTCAGAGTCGAAAATGAGGCCGGGGGGCCAGCAACGCCGCTGGCTGCGTCGAATTGAACGGGATGTGACTCGGGCGTATCGCGAGTTTGACCGGCGGCAAGACCGCCGGCGTTACC
>OKRF01000507.1:11109-16466 GCA_900290315.1 Candidatus Sulfopaludibacter sp. SbA3
GTGGTTGTGTAACTCATCGCAGCGGCCGCACCAGCCACTTCTGCGATGCGCTGCGATTGCAGGGCTGCTGCTCCACGCGCGCTCCGCGCACCTCGAGGCACTGCAGCCCGGTCGTCGTAAACACCGCGAAAGTCCCATCGGCATGCGGCACAAACCGGAAGAGCTGGTGATCCTCCGCGTGGCACGGATACAGATAGAGCGTTTTGCCGGACTGCCGCAGCGCCGTCATGTCCCAGCAGACGGACGTGCCGCCGGCGATCGGCAGATAGAGCAGGTCGCGGCGGTGCGCCAACTGGAACGTCTGTGAGTCTGATGCCGCACACCCCGTCATTCTCAGCTTCCCGCCGCCGGTCGCAGTCAGACACCGGCGGCCGTTCGCGATGGTCACCTTCGCGCCGTCCGCAATCGGATCGGCGCGCCGTCCGCAATCGGATCGGCTCCGCCGAACTGCGTCAGTTCAATTCGCCGGCCGGCAATCGTCAAGGTGGCACGCCGCTCCGCGCCAGGATTGCTCTTCACCGACAGCCGCGCCGATACCGTTCCCATCTCGAACTGCGCCCAATCCACGCCGGTGGCGGCTGTCCAGGGGCATCCCACCGCCACGCTCACATCGAATCGCTCCGAGCCGCCGCCGCTCCCGAGCGCCAACGGCTCTACCGGCGTCACGGCCGCCGGCTCGCATGGCGCGCGACCCGTCAAATCCATCGACCACACTCCTTGATCGGTGGCGGCATAGAGCGTCTGCTTCACCAGGGCCAGGTCCACAACCAGGCTACGCGGAAACTCGCCGCCCGGGCGCGACCAGGATGCTCCCGCGTCTTCGCTTGCCAGTACGCCGACATCGGTGGCGACAAACAGCCGCGATGGCCGGCTGGAGTCGATCACGATCCTGTTCACCACCCGCTCCTGACGAAAGGCGCTGATCAGGTTGCCGGTCTTGCCGCCATCGCGCGAAACATACAGTGCGGAACCGCGGCCCCAATAGACCACGTTGGCATCCGCGGGCGAGACGGCCAGCGCCCCGGAGTTCAGCGCGGAATTGGAAGAGCCCCCCTGGGTCCACCCGCTGATCCACGTCTTGCCGCCGTCCCGTGTGACCCAGATCGCCGGGTTGAAATCGGTGAGGGCGTAAAGCATGCGGCCGTCGCCCGGCGCGATTGCCAGAGCAGTCACGACGTGGTGATCCTTCGTGATGGCGTCGTCGATCCCGGTCTTGTGCCAGCGCCTGCCGCGGTCCGTCGATTTCCAGACGTGCTCCAGCCCCAGGTAAATCGTCTTCGCGTCGTGAGGGTCGAACGCCATCGGCGGATGGTCATGGCGATGCTCGTCCTTGGCGGGATCGATGCGGGCGCACGGCTCGGAGGCGCCGCCCACGCGGTACAGTTGGCCGCCCACATAAGCATCGCCCGGGGCGTTGGGGTTTACGTGGAATTGCTTAAACTCGTCGCCACAATCCAGATTGCGCCAGCCGGATCGCGGGTAATACACGATTCCGCCATAATCGGCCGCCGAGAGGTAAATGTTGCCGCTGTCCGGCGCGACTGCAAAGCTGAAGACGTGAGTGGTGAGCACACCGGCGTCCGCCCGATCCCACGTCAAGCCAGCGTCCAGGCTCTTCCATACCCCACCATCGTTGCCGTTGTAAACCACCTTGGGGTTGGATGGCGCAAACACCGTCCGCAAGTGGTCGCTATGCGGCGGTCGAGGCGGCGCCGTGGCCGATTTTAATCCATCGGTCGACACCAAAAAAGCCGTATTGCCAATCAGTACGCGATTGGCGTCGGTGGGATCCACGGCGAGCGATATGTCGTAGCGCTCCTGCTCATACCCGTCCAGGGTCACCGTTTGCGTCCAGGTCCGGCCGGCGTCCGCCGACCGGTAGGTGAACATTTCGATATGGCCGCGCGCCGGGTTGCGCTTGGGGGAAACGCGCTCGGCGTATACCACATTGCCATCCGAGGGAGCCCAGGCTGCGATCGACATGGGCTCTTCGCGGTTCCAACCTTCGTCCACGCGCGTCCAGTGCGCGCCGCCATCCGAGGTCCGCATGATTCCCAGAGTCCATACGGACAGCAGCAGCGTATCGGGATCGGTGGGATGCATGGCTAGTGAAGGCGCCGACTGCCAGAACCGGTTGTCGCGCTGATACGCCAGAACGATCTTCCACGTCTGCCCGCCATCTGTGGTCTTGTACAGACCGGTATGCGTGGCTGCATAAAGGGTATTCGGATCGGAGGGGTGCAGGGCGATATCGATAATATTGAGGCTCGCATCGCCCGGCCCGATTCCGCGCCAGGTCTCACCGCCATCCCGCGACAGCAGCACGCCGCGGTCCTGGTTGTAGATGCTCGATCGCAAGCCCACCGCCAGGTAGCCCGCTATCGCCGGATGAATCTTCACGCAAAGGACGCCCACGTCGCGCATGCGATCGATGGCCGGCCGCCACGTGCGCCCCCCGTCCCTCGTGCGCCACAGGCCGCCCCCCGAAATGCCGCCTCCGCCGCCTTCACCTGAGGAGCCGTACGCGGCGTACACTTCATCCGCGTTCTTTGGGTCCACCGCCAAGTCGTAGACTTTGCCGCCGTAGTTGGCTGGACCGAGTGGACGCCATCCGCCATATTGGACCGCCGTCTGGCATGCCATCCGCCATATTGGACCGCCGTCTGGCAGACCGCATACCCGCTGCACAACAGCAGCCCTAGGGGGATCCAACGCATAGTTATCCCGAATAAACGCATAGTGTAGCAACTCGTCGGCCGGGGAGGGCCATTTTGCCGGTTGCTCGTCAATTGAGGAGTCCGGGGCACTAACGGTGGTGATTTGTTTGTGCCGGGCGATGATTAGCGTGGAATGCGTCCTGCTTCACAAGGGGTTAGTTGTGACAGGCAGCCGCTATTTTCTTCTGCCGGCCCGGAAAGCCGAAACGAATTGCTCTGGATCGGCCACCTCATTCTCGATGCGAAGCGTGCCATTCAAGAGGTACAGCACGGCGAAAGGAATTCCGATTCCAGTCATGCAGAGTAGCCAGAATAGCAACCAGCTTCCCATAAATTCGTACCGGACAATGTTCGACATGTGGCCCAAGCTCGACGCAATCCTAACATGAAGCAAGAGTCCCCGCCGTCTCCAAATCGGTCCTTTGCGGGACAGCGTGGCGGCGGCGCTCTGTAGCTTCGGCTTACTACTGTGGCACGACCGACGACTTGCCGTTGCCAAACCACCCTGCCCTGGTGTCGATTCCGCAAGCGCCGCGCGGTAATCCGTTCGCATTCACGAGCACGAATCTTTCTGCGCGGAGCCTCCTCTGTGGCGGGTGTCGGGGCTTAGCGCGAAAACCGGCGTAAGCGCGATGGGTTGAGAAATGATACCGCCAAAAGAATCCGGCGGCGATGGCCAATATGAGAGTTGTTCGAGTGCTCAAGCTCCTCATTATTGCCTAAGGGCGAGTTCTCAGAACAGCCAGTCCAGAAGGGCGGCCTGCGTCTCGAATTGGGAAATTCTTGTAAGAAAGCACGGGGAACGGCGACTATCTGGATGTGGGGCAGGACGAACTGTACCGGGAAACGGCCGATTCCTATGGCGCTGCCATGGAACGTTTGGCTCGGGCCTACGAAGCCGATGCGGACCGGCGAGGCGACCTGGTACAGGAAATTCACATTGCGTTGTGGCGCAGTTTTGCGAAATTCGACGGGCGCTGCTCGCTGCGCACCTGGGTGTATCGCGTGGCGCACAATGCCGCCACGTCGTACGTGATTCGCCAGCGGCGGAATAATGCGCCGCTGGTGAGCCTGGAGGAGTTCGACGCGCTGCCGGATAGCGGGGCGGGAGAGGCGACGGCGGACCGAAACCGCGCGCTGGAGCGACTTCTGGAGCTGATTCAGAGGTTGAAGCCGCTGGACCGGCAAGTGATTCTCTCTTACCTGGAAGGCCTGGACGCGGTGTCCATCGGCGAGATCACGGGGATCTCGGCCCGGAACGTCGCGACCAAGATTCACCGCATCAAACAGATCCTGACCCGCCAGTTTCATGAAGGAGTGCGCCATGCCGAATGAGACCCCGCACGATCTGAGAGAAGTCTGGCAGAGCCAACACGTGGAGCCCAAATATATGTCGCTGGAAGAGATTCGGAACAAGGCTGCGAAGTTCGAAGGGGGGGTGCGCTCGCGCAATCTGAGGGAAACGGTGGTGGGGATTGGGACGATTGTGGTGTTCCTGTTCTACCTGAAATGGTTTCCCACGCCGCTGGAACGCGCCGGGTCGTGCCTGACGATTGCGGGCATCCTGTGGGTGATCTACCGCATGAACGGGAGGGCCGCGGCGGCGAAAGTCCCGGAGGCCACAGGATTTGAAACCTGCGTCTCGTTTCACCGGCGGGAGTTGGAACATCAGCGCGACCTGCTGCGCAGCATCTGGCGGTGGTATCTGGGACCCCTGGTGCCGGGGATCGTGCTGTTTTCGGTATCGCTGATCGGGTCGAAGGTCAGGCCGGACCATCCAGGGGATTGGTGGCGCGCTTCTCCGCTTCTACTGCTCATGGTGGCATGGTTCCGGGTGACGATCTGGCTGAACCGGCGCGCCGCGGACCGCATGCAGAAAACCATCGACGAACTGGAACGAACGGCGGAGCAATAGATGTACTAAGCGGTGGCGCGCTCCGGAAACGGTAGCAGTTTAGCGGGCCCGGAGCTGGGCGCGGCAGCGAGCTGCGGCAGATCCAACTGGAAGTTCACGGGGCGGTTGACGGCGCGAAGTATGGTGCGGGCCAGGTGCTCCATTTGTGGAAGGGGCACCCGTTCCCAACAGGCGTCGTGTGCGGAGATGGTCGCTTTGCCGGCGCCGAAGCGTTTGGAGAGAGCCTCCAGAGCTCCGCGGCCCGTCGCAGTTAAGGCGTGCGGCGTGGTGAACAGGTCCAGATGGACCCGTCCATACGGCGAACGCGGCGCGCAGCGCTCCATCCAGACGACCGGAATTCTGAGGCGCCAGCACCACTGGCTGTGGATACCGGCCAGTTCCCGGTCACAAGCGGCATTCAGGTAGCCGTTTTCGCGCGCCCTCTGCAGACGGCCGCGCGCCCGGCCTTTGGGAAGTGAAGAGCAATTCACAGGAAGAGTATCGGCCGGTCACGTCGATAAGTTTAGCTTCCATGTCTAATCCTCGCCTTTCAGGCGAATCGCGTCCAGCTTTGTGTTTCGGCTGCGCCGGCGAGGTCGCAATGAGGTTCGCATCATACGGTGCCAGTCGGCTCAGGAGGCAAGGACTCACCCGGTGGGATGAAATGGTTGGGGAAACGCGTGGGGATTTCGCGAAGGGGCAAACTCGAGCCAGGCACGAAGATTCGCCAAAAGGCGGCGAATTTC
>OKRF01000507.1:16476-21666 GCA_900290315.1 Candidatus Sulfopaludibacter sp. SbA3
TGCGGCGGGCTCACGGCTCAGGATTTTCGAGAGAGACAACAGATTTCGCAAAAGCAGCGAAATCAATCGCCTGCCACCGCTTTGCGGCGTGTACGTAGTTCGCATTTTAGAGAGAGTCTCCACTTGGCAATTTCAGTCGCGCCGTGAGGCCCCAGGAAAGGTACCCGGCGCGCGATGATCTTTGCGGGAGCGAACGGCTTGGGGCAGTTGTAATCCTAACGGCCGACATACCGCAGCAGCTCCAGTGGCAAATCGATGCCCTCTTCCACCTTGATGACAAGCGCGCCGGCGGCCTCCATGGTGGCGGCGTCCGGCATCTGGAATTCAAAAGTGCTCACAATGCGGTAGCCGCCCGGAGCGAGGCCGGTGAACTGGAACTGCCCGTGCACATCCGTGCGGGTGGATCGCAACTCGCCTGCGCGGCGGCGCGCCTCCACATCGTAGGGCTCCAGAAACACCGGCACGCCTGACACCTTGTCGCGCGCCGCGTTGGCCACCACACCGTGAATCGCTCCAGGGCTGGTGGACAGCACGAACTTCACCGTGGGAGTGGCCTGGTTGAGCACCGTTTCGTTCCATCCGTCGGCACGCTCGCCGCGGCGCGTCTCGCGAGTGGGACCAGTGAACTGAGCCACGTAGAAAGCGTAGTAAAACTCCCATCGGCCTGGAACGAATGTCAGCCGATTGTTCACCAGCCGCAGAAATTGCGGCGCACTGTCGCCGGAAAGTTGCTTCTGCCGCGCCAGCACCTGTACCGGCGAGCCATCCAGCGGCGCGCCCCTGGTATCTTCGAAAACAAACTGCACCTCGGGTTCCGGACGCATGGTGAGGTTGGTTTCCGTCTGGTCGCGGTCGATTTCCATCTGCTGAAAAGCGGCGGTGACGCCTTGCGTCCGCCCGCCGAAGGCCATGGCATACAACTCGTACTTGCCAGGCGCAACGGGAGTGAACTTGTAACGCCCGTTGCTCTCCGTGGTCACCGATTCCGAACCCATGTCCGACACCAGAGTGACCGTGGTTTGCACCCGCGGATTGCCCGGGTTATAGACCGTGCCGGCCACGTTGTAAAGCCGGCCCGGCGAAGGCCGGATGGTAATGTCGGGTACATCCTGATCCAGCACCACCTCTACGGGCCGGGCGCTCTCCACCGTCGGAGAATCCTTGTAGAAGGCGGGGAGATAACCGCCGTCGTCGTACAGCTTGGTGGCCGCGCGGACCACGTAGGGGCCGGGCTCCAGGCCGAAGATGCGATACACGCCGCGATCGTCCGTGGTAGCCTTCGCCACCATCACCGGCGGGCGGGTATTGCGGTAGGCGATCACGTCGTGCTCGGGAAGCCCCACATCGTTCTCATCCACAATGCGCCCGGTGATGGCTCCATAGCGCGGCAGGGCAATGCGCAGGTTGGTCTCGTTGGCTTCCTCCAACACCACCGGGACGCCGCTTCCTTTCCAGCCCTTCTGTCCATATTGCACGGGCGCGAAAGCACGCCGCGAGGCGGTCACCAGGTAAGCGCCGGCCGGCATGGGCGGAAACAGGAAGATGCCGTTGGGGTTGGTGCGGACCGATTGCGTGGCCCCGTTTCCGCCGCTGACCGGCTGCACCACCACCAGGGCGCGCGCCAGCGCCTTGCCCGTCTGCGCCTCTACCACCAGGCCGCGCAGCACCGCGGCATGCCCCGCCGCGGCGAGCAGCAGGGACAGCGAGAGATTGCGTAAGCTGTTCATCAGCGAATCACCGAGAGGTCCAAATCTTGCAGCGTATCCTTGCCTTCCTGCACCGCCACCACTTTCGCACCCGAGCGCTCCATCGCCGCGGCATCGGGATACTGAAACTCAAAGGTGGCCAGCACGCGGTAGCTGCCGGGGGCCAGCGTGGTGAACTGGTATTGGCCGCGCGAATCCGTACGCGCCACCTGCAGCTCCGTGACGCGCTTGCGCTGGTCCGGATCGTACCCTTCCAGGTACACGGGCGCGCCTTCCACCGGCTCGTGGGACAGGCCGGAGACCAGGCCATGCATCGTCCCGGGAGTAGAGGAGAGCGTGAATCGCAGAGTGCCACCCGAGCCGGCCAGGATTTCGTTCCATCCGTCCGGCCGGCCCTTGTCCGTTATTTCAGCGCGCGCGCCAAAGTACGAAAACCCCACCACACAGTAGTTCGGCGGCGGCTTCAACAGCAGTTCAAACCGGCCCGGCGGCAACTGCACGCGGCTGATCGCAATGGGGAGCGATTTGGACTCGCCGACGCCGGCTAGGTCCTTGCGCCGCGCCAGCAACTGTACCCGCTGCGGAGAAATATACTGGCCGCCCTTGTCGGTAACGGAGAGCTGCGTTTCGCGCACGCACGGCACGGGCATTTGAATATCGGTCAAGTCGCGATCCCTGACGGGCAAGGGCATATATCCGCCCAGCATGAAGCAGTTGTAGCTGCCATCGCCCGGACCTTCGGCGTATAACTCGTACTCGCCCGGCGCCACCGGCGGGAATCGAAAGCTTTTGCCCGTCTGGACTTCTTCCCTTCCCATGTCCGAGGCCATGGTCAGGTTCACCGCCGTGGGCTGCCGGCCGGGGAGCACCTCTCCTTCAATCTTGTACACGCGGCCCTGCTTGGGGCTGACATCGAAGTTATTGACTTCCTGATCCAGGTTCACTTCCGTCACTCGCGCGTCTTCCAGAATCGTGGTCTCTTTTGCAAAGGTAGGCAGGTAGCTGCCCTCTTCGTATTCGCGGGCCACGGTGCGCACCACGTACGAACCCGGATCCAGACCGTAAAAACGAAATGCGCCGCGCTCATCCGCCCGCAGGCGCGAGAGCATCTGGGGAGGACGCGTATTGCGGTAGATGACTACGTCGTGATTCGGCATCCCCACGTCGTTTTCATCCACCACGCGACCGGAGATGGTCCCCAGCCGCGGCAGCCGGATGTTGAGAAACGTAGAGGAGGCCTCGTCCAGAATGATGGGCAGGCCAGCCGAGCGGAAATCCTTTTGCCCATATTGTGTGGGGGCGAAATTCTTGCGCGATGCTGTGATGATGTAGGCGCCGGCATGCAGCGTGGTGAACTCGAAACTGCCGTTGGAATTCGTGTTCACGCGCGATGCCGGCCCCGGCGTGCCGCCGATCGGCTGGGCCGTCACCTGGCTCCACCGGCGTGCCGCCGATCGGCTGGGCCGTCACCTGGCTCCGCGACAGCGGCTTGCCGGTCTGATTCTCTACCACCACCCCGCGGATGATGGCGCACTGCAGCGATCCGCCAATGCAGGGCAGCAGCAGCAGGATCCACCTGGCGATCCGCAGCCGGAGCCGCCCGCTCATTCAGTTACCGTCCAGTCAGGTTTCACCACGGCTCTTGACCACATGACGAAGCGGAAGGCCGGGGAGTGCAGGCGAAAATCGCCAAAAAAGCCCTTGACAGGCGCCGCCGCCAAGTGTACAGTGTACTTGTACAGTGAACAGTTGATATGCCACCCGCACCAAGAATTCGCATCGACCTGACCTCGCCGGTTCCGGCGTACCGGCAGATTGTGGATTCCATCCGCGTGCTACTCGTGGAAGGCGCGCTCACGCCCGGCAGTCAATTGCCCTCAGTCCGCCGCCTGGCAATGGAACTGGGGGTCCACTTCAATACCGTAGGCGAAGCTTACCGCGAACTGGCCGGCGAGGGCTGGCTGGATCTGCGGCATGGCAGTGGAGCCACGGTGATCTCGCGCGGCGCGACGCCGTCCGCCAGCCCCGAATTGTTACAGGACTACCGCAACCGCTTGCGGAATCTGATTGCGCAGATGCGCTCGCAAGGCATTCCGGCGTCGAAAATCGCCGCCGAATTGCGGACTCTCACGGAGGGATTGAAATCATGAATAGCAACTTTTTGATTGCCCTGCCTTTCCTGGCCTTTTTCGGCGCCCTGATGTTCCTGCTGCCGCAGTTTTCCCCGCGGCGATTCTTTTTCGCCATCACGGTGCCGGCAGGTTTCCGGTCCAGCGCTGAAGCGCGCGCCATCGCGCGGCGCTACCACCGGTGGATGGCGATCGCCCTGTTTTGTGGTGTCGCACTGGTAGCGGTGGCGGCGCCCGAGGTACCGGACTGGGCGGTGATCCTGGCGGTATTCCTGCCCATGATCGCCGGCTTCATCCTGTTTCTGATGGGGCGCAGCCAGGTGCGGCACTATGCCGCCGCGCCGAACGACGTGCGCGAAGCCGAACTAACCGCCGAAGGCGACCAAGTGCCGCGCTGGGCGCTGTGGGCGCTGCCGCCGTTTGCCGCGCCGCTGGCCACGGCGCAATATCTCCACCAGCATTGGAACCAGATTCCCGCGAGATTCCCCGCGCATTTGGATCTGCAGGGCAATGTCAACGGCTGGTCCGCCCGGACCCCGCAGGGTGTCTATGGAGTGCTCGCGGGCGCGGCCGGAATCATGGTACTGCTGTTACTCGTGGGGATCGGCCTTTACTACGGATCGCGCCGCGCGCCGCAGCGGGCCGCCGTTCTGAAGATGCTGATTTGCACCATGTATTACCTGGCGCTTCTTTTCGCCTGGATCGGCCTGATGCCGCTGTTGCAGATTTCCGTAGTCTGGCTGCTGATTTCGTCTGTGGCGTTTTCGGTGGGCATCGTGGTGTGGTCCTTCAAGCTGGTGACCGACCCCAGGATGCCTGCCGAGGCGACTCCCGATGATTGCTGGTACCTGGGCGGAATCTATTGCAACCGTCACGATCCGGCAATCTTCGTCCAGAAGCGCATCGGATTCGGGTACACCCTCAATCTCGGCAATCGCGTCACCTGGCTACTGATGGGAGGGCTCCTGGCTGGAATCTTCGGGGTAATGGCGGTAGTGAAGCTATAAACTTGCGAGGTTTGCACTCAAATCGGAACTCACCGTTCGACTGAACAACGAGTCGGGATTGAGTAGAGGGGCAAGCCGGAGCCAGGCACGAAGATTCGCCAAAAGGCAGCGAGTTTTCGAGGGTGTTCATAAGCCCGCGGCAGCGGGCAACGATAGGCATGAGAATGGGGATGATCGGGCTAGCGAGATTTTCGAGGGTGGTACGGGTTTGTGGCGGAGACCTCCGGCGTTAACGAGCATTTTGCACGGTGGGATGAAAATGGCGGGGAAAACGCGTCGGGATTTCGCGAAGGGGCAAACTCGAGCCAGGCACGAAGATTCGCCAAAAGGCGGCGAATTTCGAGCCTG
>OKRF01000505.1:0-5172 GCA_900290315.1 Candidatus Sulfopaludibacter sp. SbA3
CGCCGCGTATTCATCGGGGCGATGACTCACGCCGCCCCTACAAGGAATAAAGAGCATCGCAGTGGGCGCGATCCGCGACATGAACAGCGAATCGTGATACGCCCGGCTCACCATCTTCCGATACGCCAGCCCGTGCCGTTCCGCGGCGCGGCTCAATGCATCCACCACCAGCGGGCCGCACGTTGCGGGTGCGTCTTTGTTGATGATCTCCTTCCTGACCGTCACGCCGCGCCGCGCCGCAACTTCCTCGCAAGCCCGGTCCACCGCCGCGAGCACGCCGTCGCGCCGCGCTTCGTCGATATCCCTGACAGTCGCCACCGTGTCGATGGCGCCGGTGGCCTTCGCCGCGGCCTCCTCAGCGAGGATGATTTCGGCGGCGGCGCAAAAGGCATCGTGACGCTGCGGCATGAGGACGGCGCCCGCGTGGCCTCCCTCGCCTTCGATCCAGAGACGCAGGCTGGCGGGCGCGGCGATGGCGGTGACGATGCCGAGAGGAATCTGCGCCTGCTCCAGCAGCGGACCTTGCTCGATGTGCAACTCCACGAACGCGGAGTAGTAGCCTGCGGGCAGCCGGACGCCCGAGAGGGCGCCGTGAAAGCCGGCGGCAGCGCGCCAATCGTCCAGCGTACGGCCGTCTTTATCGCGGAGTTGCGTTCCCGCGGAGGCGTCCAGCGTGCCTGCCAGCAGGCGGCTGCCAAAGCATCCCATGCCGAAGCGGGTAGGTTCTTCCGCGCAGAAAATCACGAGTTCGAGCGATCGCCGCGGACGGACGCCCGCGCGCTGTAAGATGCGGATCGCTTCGAGCCCGCCCAGGACGCCGACGGTGCCGTCGTAGGCCCCGGCATTCGGAATTGCGTCGATGTGAGAGCCGGTACCCACGGCAGGGAGCAAGGGATCGCTGCCCTGCCAGCGGGCGAAAATGTTGCCCACGGCGTCCTCACGAATCGCGAGGCCTGCGTGCGCGCAGAGGCCTTTCACATACTCCCGCGCGCGCCGGTCTGTTTCGGAATAGACCACGCGCGTCACGGCAGGCGCGGGCGCGTCGGAGAAAGATGCCAGGGTGGCGAACTCGCTTTCGAGCGTCATAACGGACGGCGATTCCAGTCTTTGTAGATGAGATACTTTGCGGGCGTCTTGCCCAGCGCGCCGAACCACTGCGGGCAATAGGGCGCCATCCAGATGAAATCACCCGCGGTGACCGGATACCAGCGGTCGCCCAGCCGATAGATGCCGCCGCCGGCCAGCATCAGCAGACCGTGCTCCATCACGTGGATTTCCACCATGGAGAGCGCGGCGCCAGGCTGATAGATCATGGTGTTGACCGCGAAATCGAACGCCGCGTCCGCGGGCAGCAGCGTACGGACTTCCAGGCCGGCATCGCCCGCGAGCGGAGCGCCGGGAACCTCGCGTTCGTTGCCGATCAGCAATGACGGGGGCGCAGTGCCGGCGAGAGGGCGATACGACTTTTCGATCACCGCGGCGCGCGACGGCCCAGCGGCGGAAATCAGTGCGGAGAATCCCACCGGCAAATAGGCATACTGATCGGGGCCGAGCGTGCGCGATGCGAGCGTCACCTCGCCTTCCAGCACATAGACGAAGCGCTCGTGCATCGACGCGCTCATGCTGCCGCCCGCCTCGAACTCCACGGTGTATTGCGTGAACCCGGCACCCACCGCGGGAGACACGTGGACGATCGCGGTGGCCTTCTCCATGCCAGGGAGCGGCGCACGGACGAAGGTGTCGGGGGTGAGTAACAGATGATCCCGTTGACAGGAGCTACGCGTGTATCCGAGTTGTTGCATGAGTTCTTGTGACCATTCTGCCGCGGGGTTCGCCCACGATTCCGCCTGCAAATACGGTTTCGCCGCGCAGCACGGTGCGCCGCACCACTCCCGGTAAGCTGGCACCGATATACGGACTCAGCCCGTGCCGCTGAAACAGAGTGTCCCCCGTGACCGTGTAGCGGCTGCCCAGATCGACCAGCGTGAAATCGGCATCGTTGCCCACTGCGAGCCGCCCCTTACCCACGATGCCAAAACGCTGCGCGGGATTGAAAGCAGCGACAGCAGCGATGCGGGCAGGCTTGCAAGAGCGCTCCAGCAGCACCGCCAGCGTGGATTGCACGCCCGCGATGCCGCCCCACACGTGGAAGAAGTTCTCGTCCTGCTTCATGGAAAGCGGAGCGGGGGAGTGGTCTGACCCCACGATATCGATTTCGCCGCGCAACAGTGCGGCGCACAACGCATCGCGCTCCACTGCGGGACGCAGGGGCGGCGCGCATTTGGCCACCGCGCCCAGGCGCACCATGTCTTCCTCGGTGAAATAGAGATAGTGGGCGCAGGTCTCGATGGAGAGATCGACGCCGCGGGCTCGTGCTTCCAGGGCCTCCGCCACGCCGCGGCCGCTGCTGATGTGGACGATGTGCAGTTTCGCGCCGGCTTCGCCCGCCAGCAGCGCGGCGCGGCGAATGGCCTCCACTTCGGCCAGCACGGGGCGCGAATTCAAGTAGTCGCGAACTGTATGGCCGGCGGGGCGGACCAATTCGTGGTTCTCCGCGTGCACCGCCACGGGCAGGCCCAGGCGCGCGGCGGCACGCATGCCTTCGTAGAGTGTGAGATCGTCCGAGCGCGGAAATTCCGCCAGGCCGGAATCGGCCATGAAGGCTTTGAACCCGATCGCGCCGCGATCCGCCAACTCTTCCAATGCATCGCGATTGCCAGGCACGATGCCGCCCCACAACGCGAAATCGGTGTACGATGCCTTCGCCAGCGCCGCGCGTTTGGCATCGAAGGCGGCGCCACCCACGGTGCACGGCGAAGAGTTCAGGGGCATATCGAAGAAGAGCGTTCCGCCGCCGGCCGCCAAAGCGGAACTGCCTGTGGCGGCGCCTTCCCACTCGGTGCGGCCGGGCTCGTTGAAGTGCACGTGCACATCGATCAGACCTGGAAACACGGTAAGACCCCGTGCGTCGATCTCTTCACCCTTGCCAGGCAACTCTGGAGCAATCGCCGCGATGCGCCCGTCTTCCACCGCGAGGTCGGCCGCCACCACACCTTCGGGAGTCACCACCCTGCCACCGCGAACGATCATGCGACTCTCCAGTCCGCCAAAAACCTCTCCCCCACCGCGAGCGCCGCGGCGACATCCTCCGCCTGCACACTCTCGTCCGGGTGATGACTAATGCCCCCGGGACTGCGCAGAAACAGCATCGCCGAAGGGATCTTCGACGCCAGAATCATAGCGTCGTGCCCCGCACCGCTGACCATGCGATGCACCCGATGGCCCGAGGCCTTCACCGCCGCACACAGGGCCCTTACCATCGCCGAATTCATCGCGGTCGCAGCCTGATTCGACCTCTCTTCGCCACACCCGCCCTTTTTCACCGCGTAATTCAAAATGTGCTGAACGGCCCGCGCGCGCACCCGGTCGTCCGCATGCCGGATGTCCAGACTCGCCACAACCGCGCCGGGAATCACGTTGACCGCGTCCGGGTACACCTTCAGTTGGCCTACCGTAGCCACCAATCCGGGCTCCGCACGCGCCGTCTTTTCCACAAAACCGATCCACTCGGCAGCGGCGGCTAGCGCGTCTCGCCGCAGCTTCATGGGAGTAGTGCCGGCGTGATTGGCTTCGCCTTGGAAACGGACACTGTACCGGCTCTGGCCCACAATCGCCTCCACCACACCGAGCGGCAGACGCTTTTTCTCCAACACGGGACCTTGCTCGATGTGGAACTCCAGGTAGCCGCGCACATCGCTCCCCAGGCTGGCGTCACCCCTCGGGTCGATTCCGAACGCGCGAATGGCATCGGTGATTGAATGGCATCGGTGATTCCGTGGTGAAATACCGATGCAGCCACCAGCGCGCGGCTGCCGATGAAGGGCAAGCCGAAGCGCACGCCCTCCTCATCGGAGAATCCCACCACCTCCACGGAGCACGGCGGGCGGCGCTCCACCAGCGCGATCCCCATCATCACTCCCAGAATGCCGTCGAATGCGCCGGCGTTCGGCACCGTGTCCAGGTGCGAGCCGATCATCACGCGCGGCCCCTCGCCATAAACTCCGCGGATGTTGCCCACGGCGTCCACACGTACGCGCATGCCGGCCTCTGCCATCCACGCGCCCACTAGGTCGTGTACCTCGTGCATGGGCGCCGAGAGAAAGGTCCGCGCAATCACTCCGGGCGTCTCTGTGCACGCGGCGAGCCTTCGGCAGCGGCGCGCCACTTCACGGGCCTGCTTCAGGAACGTTGCCATCTACGAGCCTCGATAGGTGCTGTAGCCGTATGGCGAAACCAGCAGCGGCACGTGGTAATTGCCGCTCGGGTCGGCGATGCCGAAACGCACCACCACCTCATCCAGAAACGCGGGGTCGGGGAGCGCTTCGCCGGCCGCACGAAAGTATGCGCCCACCGCGAAGATCAGTTCGTACGTGCCGGTCGCAATCCGCTCGCCCGCCAGCAGCGCTTCCGGCGTACGGCCATCCGCATTGGTCTCCGCCGTGACCATCAGTTCGCCATTGCCATAAAGGCGAATCTGCATGCCCGCGGCAGGCTTGCCTCGCGACGTATCCAGCACGTGTGTAGAGAGGCGTGCCATGGTCACCTTCGCAGCGAGAGGCCGAGTACCCCGTAAGGCGGACGCGCGTCCGTAAATACGCCGAGTTGTTCGCCCTGCTCCGCCACCGTGTCCCAGGTGCGATTGTTGGCCTCCAGGTTGACTTCGTCAATGGCAGGTAATTCCTCCAGCACGCGTGTGCCAATCTGGTAGATCACCTGTTGAATGCTTCCCGATTCGAACCTGTGAAACACGTCGTGAACCAGCCGGCGTACGTGCGCCGCGGCGCCGCCCTNNNCCGATTCGAACCTGTGAAACACGTCGTGAACCAGCCGGCGGACGTGCGCCGCGGCGCCGCCCTGCCATGCCGCCTCCGGTTCGTTGTAGCTCCAATCCAGATCGAGCCACATATGCAGATGCCGATTGTGGATGTCCGGCAGCGTCGTGTATTGGTCGCGCACGAACCCGTGGAAGGCGCTGCCGCCCAGGCGCAGCAGCTTGAACCCCAGGATGCCGCTCCGCACGTCCACCATACCGGCCTGTGTACGCTCTACGCTGGCGAACGCGCGATCCGGACCCGTGGGCGCGAAAGCCACGGCGCCCCCGCCGATCGCCTG
>OKRF01000505.1:5182-32937 GCA_900290315.1 Candidatus Sulfopaludibacter sp. SbA3
GAAATTGAGAGTCTCCCGCTGGATGAAGTTCTTCATCGAATCGGTAGCCACCAGGCCGGTGTTGTCGCCGGTAGTGTAAGTGGGCCAGAAGGCGTCGCCGTAGAGCAGCATGGTGACGTTTGCTCCGAACACTGGCGATTGGCCCTCGGGCGCGTTGCCGGCGCGATGCAGGCGATAGACGATGACATCCGCTTTCCCGTAGTAGTTTCGTTTCCATCCGCTGGCGAATTGGCGCAAATGAACTCCTTTGGCTGGCTCCACGAGCGACTCGAGCCGGAACCGTGCGATCCGGCAGACCTGCCGCAATGCCTCCTGAAACTCCTGCTCGGCGGTGGCGCCGAGACGTTGCTCCAGGGCTTTTAGGATATCGTGCTTTGTGGCGCCTTTCACGGCGAAGAGAAACGGGAAGCCGAATTTCTCGCGGTAGGCCGCGTTGAGTCCGCCTAACTTTTCGAATTCCTNNTTGCTCGGCCTGCGTGGCCCGCGCGACTTCCTCGCTCATGGCCGCATGCAGCACGTCCAGCCTAGAGAATGGGCGACGCGGCCAGACGCGATCTGCCACCCACGGGGAATGTTCGAACACGAAGCCCAGCGTTTCCACAAAACGCTCGCGCGTCAGGGAATCGATTTCCGCCAGGGTCACGCGCGAATAACTCCGGAAGCGGGAGCGGCCGTCATCCCGAGAGCCGCGCGCGCCTTCTCGATGGCCCAATAGATACGCTCGGGCGTGAGGGGACTATCCACCGCCACTACCCCGCCCGGTCCGAACGCAGCGATGGCGTCGCGAATCGCCTCCCGCGCCGAGATCGCCAGCATGAGCGGCGGCTCGCCCACGGCCTTGCTGCCGAAGATGACGCCGGGCTCGGTGGCCCGCTCCAGAAACGCTACCTCGAACACTTCGGGCAGTTCCGACCATGATGGCAGCTTATAGGTGGATGCGCCCGCCGTAGCGACGCGCCCCCGCTCGTCCCACAGCAGTTCCTCCAGGGTGAGCCATCCGAGTCCCTGCACGAACCCGCCTTCCACCTGCCCACGATCGATCAACGGCGAAACCGAATCGCCCACGTCCTCCAGAATGTCGGCGCGCACCACGCGATGTTCGCCGGTGAATCCGTCGACCTCCACTTCGGTCACAGCGGCGCCGTACGCGAAATAGTGGAACGGATGGCCCTGTCCGCTCTTCTGGTCGAAATGAATGCCGGGGGTGCGATAGTAGCCCTGGGCGAACAGTGCCACCCGCTGGCGATAGGCCGCTTCCACCACCTTGGCGAACTCCACCGTCTGCACCTGGTCGCCGCGCACCCTGGCGACACCGTCAGAGAACTCGACGGCCTCGGGCGGGCAGCCCAGCATTGCCCCGGCGATGGGCGCGAGGCGCGCCTGCAACTGTTCGCACGCATCCGCCACCGCCGCGCCGTTCATATCGGTGCTGGCGGAGGCGGCGCTGGCAGACGTATTTGGCACCTTGTCGGTTCGCGTGGGCATGATGCGGATGTCAGACATCCGTACTCCCAGACTCTCGGCGGCAATCTGGCGGATCTTGGTGTGGAGCCCCTGCCCCATCTCCGTGCCGCCGTGGTTCACCTGCACGCTGCCATCGCGATAGATCAGCAGCAGCGCTCCAGCCTGATTGAAGAACGTGGCCGTAAACGAAATGCCGAACTTCACGGGAGTGATCGCGAGTCCACGTTTCGTATGCGGGTGCGCCGCGTTGAACTGCGCGATCGCCTCGCGCCGCTCCGTGAAGCGGCTGGTCTCCAGCAACTGGTCCCAGATCGCAGCGATTCGCGACGCGTCCTTCACGGGCTGAGCGTAGTGCGTGGTCTGCCCATCCCGATAGAAGTTGCGCGCGCGCACCAGTTCCGGCGGCAGCGAGAGGCGGCGCGCGATGCGATCGAGGATGTCTTCGATCACCAGCATGCCCTGGGGACCACCGAAGCCGCGGAAGGCCGTCTGTGACGTCTTGTGCGTGCGGCACACGAAGCCCGTCACTGCCACCGCGGGCAGATAGTAAGCGTTGTCCAGGTGGAACATGGCGCGCCACAGCACGGGCTCGGAAAGGTCCAGGCTCCAGCCGCCATCGGAATAGAGCGATGCCTCCAGCGCCAGCAGGCGGCCCTCGTCATCGAACCCAGCCGAGTAGCGCGCCAGGAAGGGATGCCGCTTACCGGTGAGCGCCATGTCCAGAATGCGCGGCAGGCGGACGCGCACCGGCCGGCGCGTCTTCCACGCACCCAGCGCCGCAATGGCCGCCCACGGATTCGCCTGCACTTCCTTTCCGCCGAACGCACCGCCCATGCGCAGGCACTCCACCGTCACCTGATGACGCGGCACTCCGAGCGCCCGCGCCACTACGTCCTGCGTCTCGCTGGGATGCTGCGTGGAAGAGTGCGCACTCACTCCGCCCGATTCATCCAGCCACGCGATGGACGCCATGGTCTCCAGGTAGAAATGCTCCTGCCCGCCAATTTCCAAACTGCCATCCAGGCGAAAGGGACTTCTACGCATCGCGTCCTTCGGGTCGCCGCGATGCAGGCGCAGGGGGCCGGAATGGAACGTCTGTGCCCCAATCGCATCGGGGATGGTGAGCACCGCGGGCAGCACGTCATACGTCGCCTGCACGCGCCCGGCGCCTCGGCGCGCGGCCTCCAGCGTATCGGCTAGCACCCACGCAACGGGCTGCTGGTGGTACATTACCTCCTTCGGGAAGAGTGGTTCATCGTGGCGATTGGCGCCGGAATCGTTTTCGCCAGGGACGTCCCCGGCGGTCAACGTGGCGCACACGCCGGGTTCCAGGAGCGCCGGCGCGGTGTCCAGTGAAGTGACCAAAGCGTGTGCGTGCGGCGCCAGCACGGGCCAGGCATGGAGCAATTGCGGGAAGCGGCCCACGAGGTCGTCAGTGTACAGAGCGTCGCCGGTGACGTGACCGCGCGCGCTCTCATGCGGAAGGGCTTGGCCGGCGATTGTCATGCCGCGGCCTCCGCTTGCTGCTGCCACCAGAACTTTTCCAGCAGGCTCTGCGCCAAGGCCAGACGATAGGCCGCCGAGCCGCGATGATCGCTGATGGGATGAAGCGTTCGCGCCAGAATGTCCTGTGCGCGATGCACCGCCGATTCATTCCAGCGCGCCCCCACAATGGAATTCTCCGCTTCGATAGCGCGCAGTGGAACGGCCGCCACCCCGCCATACGCCATGCGTGCGCGCCGCACCACGCCCCGCCCGTCGATATCGAAAGCGAAGCAGGCGGCCACCGTGCTGATATCGTCCAGACGGCGTTTCGCAGCTTTGTAGAACCGCGCGTGCGTGGGGTGAGTGGACGGCAGAATGACGGAAAGCAGCACTTCGCCGGGCCGCAGCGACGTCTTGCGATAGTCCAGGAAAAACTCGTCGAGCGGCAGCGTGCGTTCTCCCACGGGGCCCGCGATGCGCACCCGGGCGTCCAGCGCGAGCAACAGCGGTGGACCATCGCCAATGGGCGAAGCAGTAGCGATGTTGCCGCCCAGCGTGGCGCGATTGCGAATCAGCGGCGAAGCGAACAGCGGCAGCCACTCGCGCCACACGGCGGGCGCATCTGTCCAGAGACCGTCGATTTCACTCAAGGTCAGCCCCGCGCCGATTTCGATTTCGTCATCGGACACGCGAAACGCGCGCAACTCCTCCAGCGCCTCCACGCTGATCAGCCACTCGAACCGGCGGCCGCGCAGGTTGGATTCCACTGCGACATCCGTTCCGCCCGCCACCATCCGCGCCTCGGGATGCGCCGCCAGCAGCGCCAGGCACTCCGGCAACGTAGTGGGCCGCAAGAATCCGCCATAATCGACCGCTCCGGGAGCGGGAGCCGCGTGCAGCATGCGATCGGTGAATCGGTCCGCCGGCGGCGCGCCCAGGGACAAAGCGGCATCGTGAATGGGGCGATAGCCCGTGCAGCGGCACAGGTTGCCGCTGAGCGCGTGAATATCGCAGGGGCCCTGCCGGCCGCGCCGGTATTGCTCAGCGAACAGGCTCATCACGAACCCCGGCGTGCAATAGCCGCACTGAGATCCGCCCTGATCCACCATCGCCTGCTGACACTCGGCGAGCGAGTCGCCGCTGGCGAGCGCTTCCACGGTGTAGATCTCCTGCCCGGCGGCCATAGGCGCGAACATCAGGCAGCTATTCACCGGAACGAACGCGCTACCCGTGCCGCCCGGCTTCACCATCAGGACCGTGCACGCCCCACACTCGCCTTCCGCGCAGCCTTCCTTCGCGCCGGTCAGCCCCTGCGAGCGGAGAAAATCCAGCAGCGTGGTCTGCGGCGGCACACCTGCCACGTGTACCGCCCGTCCGTTGAGTGTGAAGTCAAACCCCATCACAGCGATCCCCGCCGGTTGGTAACGCCGGCGTCCGCATTTTGCCGCCGGCCGCTAGCGCCGCCGGTTGGTAACGCCGGCGGTCGCTTTTTGCCGCCGGTTGTTTTCCTCATGCCTGCGATGCCGTAATCGCCTGATCCAGATCCCAGATAATATCCTCGACGTCTTCGATACCCACCGAGATCCGCACCAGGTCCTTGCTCACGCCCGCGTCCAGTTGTTGCGCCTCGTTCAACTGCTGATGCGTGGTGGAAGACGGATGAATGATCAGGCTCTTGGCATCGCCCAGGTTTGCCAGGTGCGAGAACAGCTTGACCGAATCGATCAGCTTGCGCCCCGCGTCCAGCCCGCCCTTGATGCCGAACGTTACGATGGAGCCCTGCCCGTTCGGCAGGTACTTCTGCGACAGCTCATAGTACGGGCTGCTTTTCAGCCCGGGATATTTCACCCACGAAATCGCCGGGTTGGTCCCGAGCCATTCGGCCACCTGCAAGGCGTTGCGGCTGTGCTGATCCATGCGGAACTTCAACGTCTCAATGCCCTGGATGAACAGGAACGAGTTGAACGGGCTGATGCACGGGCCGAAATCGCGCAGGCCCTCCACCCGCACCTTGATGATGTAGGCCATGGGGCCGAAAACGTCGCTGAAGACCATGCCGTGGTAGCCCGGACTGGGTTTGGTGATGGCCGGATACTTGTCCGTCCACGCGAACTTGCCACTGTCGATAATGATGCCGCCGATGGACGTGCCGTGGCCGCCCAGGAACTTGGTGGCCGAGTGGACCACGATATCGGCGCCGTACTCGATGGGCCGGCACAGGTATGGCGACGCCATGGTGTTGTCGATCACCAGGGGCACGCCCGCTTCGTGCGCGATGGCTGCGACCTTTTCGATATCCAGGACGTTCATGCGGGGATTGGCGATGGTTTCCCCGTAGACCGCGCGCGTTTTGGAGGTGATGGCTTTGCGGAAGTTTTCCGGATCGTCCGGCTCCACGAACTTCACATCGATGCCCAGGCGCCGGAAGCTGACGTCTAACTGCGTGTAGGTGCCGCCGTACAAGGTGCTGGCCGCCACAATCTCATCGCCCGGTCCTGCCAGGCTGGTGAGGGCCAGAAACTGCGCCGCCTGCCCGCTCGACGTGGCCAGTCCGCCGATGCCGCCTTCCAGCGCTGTGACCCGCTGCTCGAAGACGTCCGTGGTCGGGTTCATAATCCGGCTGTAGATATTGCCAAACTTCTGCAGCGCGAAAAGGTCGGCGGCATGTGCCGAATCTTCGAACACGAAGGACGTGCTCTGGTAGATTGGCACCGCGCGCGCGAGGCTCGCCTTATCGGGCGTGTGGCCGGCGTGAAGCGATCTGGTGGAGAAGCCCATCTGGCGGGCGGGAGCGTCGTTTTCAGGCATAAGTTAGAGCATACTAGGACATACATGCTCACGGCAATCACGCGTTCGGTCAGTCCGGCCATCGGGCGCTGCGAACTGGAGTACCTGGAGCGCCGGCCCATCGACCTCGCCAGGGCCGAACAGCAGCACCGCGAGTACGAGCGCTGCCTGGCGGAGTTGGGCGCCCAGGTGATTGCGCTTCCCGCCGAGCCCGGGCTGCCCGATTCGGTGTTCGTGGAAGATCCCGCCCTGGTGCTGGATGAAGTCGCTGTGATCACCCGGATGGGTGCGGAATCGCGCCGCGCGGAGGCCCCCAGCCTGGCGGAAGCACTGGCCCGCTTCCGGCCGCTGCGCCATCTCACGGCCCCCGCAACCCTGGAAGGCGGCGACGTGATGCGCGCCGGCCACACCCTGTTCGTCGGCGCCTCCGCCCGCACTAATCGTGCCGGCATCGAGCAGTTGAGCCGCGAACTGGCGCCGTTCGGCTATAGCGTCGTGCCCGTGGAGGTGCGCGGCTGCCTGCACTTGAAATCGGCCTGCACGTACCTGGGCAACGACACGATCCTGGCCCATCGCCCGTGGATCGACATGGCGCCGGTCCAGCACTTCCATATCGTCGATGTGGCTCCCGAAGAGCCATGGGCTGGCAACACGCTGACCGTGGGTGGAACGGTGCTGATCCCCTCTGCCTTTCCAGCCACAGCCGCCAAACTGGAAGCACTGGGATACCGCGTGCGCACGCTCGACATCTCGGAGTTGATGAAGGCGGAAGCTGCCCTCACCTGTTCAAGCTTGATTTTCGAAGAGTAGGGTGGCTTTGCGCCTTTGCGATTTGCTCCCTGCTATCTTCCGTAAACAGATTGTTTGGCCACTCGACAAGCCGATCCGGCACGGGGGCGCATGATAAGACTGAAAGTGAAGGATCATGCCCTCTCCGAGTACCGTCTCTGAGCAGAATCTCCAGCTAGTGAACGATGCCGGCCCCGCGCTGGACCGGCGCCTTTCGTTGCTTCCGGCATTGCTCGCGGTGATGGTGCTGGGCGGCCAGGCGTACCTGGTGATGGCGCGCGATTTCGCCACCATTCTGGACACGCCGTTCCTGCCCTATTGCCTGATCGGCGCCTTCGCCATTCACTTCTGGACGCGGCCATCCGCCGCCGAACGCGCGTGCACACTGACCCTGGCAGCCATCGGCACGGCGTGCTTCATGCTCCTCAGTCACCGGTTCGTGTTCAACTGGCCCTGTGGCGTTGCCTGCGGATCGTTCTTTGGGCTCGCCAGCCTGGCCGTGCTCGCGGTACAAACGGTGCGCCTCCGCGGCGCCGCCCAAAAAGAGAAGCTCGACACCCTGGTGGCGGGCAGCGTCTTCGGGTACAGCGCGCTGTTCATCACGTTCATTCTGAATCTCACCACACGGCTGCATCCGCAAACGTACGACCTCTACCTCTACAGGGCCGATGCCGGCTTCGCCCTGCCGCTGTGCGCGTGGATGGGCAAATTCGTGGGACGCTGGCCAGTGCTGCTCTGGTTCACATCGCTGGTGTACGAAACGCTGCCACTGGCGGTGAGTCTGCTCTACGCGTGCCAGCGCAGTGGAAAACGCCCTCTGCCCGTTCGCGTGCTGCCTGCGTTTCTGGGCGGCGGCGCCGCGGCATACGTGCTGTACAACATCCTGCCTGCCACCGGACCGCGCTACATCTTCGGCGCGGCCTTCCCGGAGCGGTTGCCCGCCGCGGCGCAGGCGGGACTCCACTTGATCACTGTGGGTGACGTGGCTCGCAACGCCGTCCCTTCCATGCACCTGGCTTGCGCCCTGTTGATCTTCTGGACCTGCCGCCCGCTGGGGCGCTGGGTACGCGCGGCCGCCGCGCTATTTCTGGCGCTGACCCTATGCGCCACGATTGGGTTCGGCGAGCACTACGTGGTCGATCTCGTCGCCGCTGTGCCCTACGCGCTGGCGCTCGCGGGCCTCTGCGCATCGAGCGGTTGGCAGCGCCACCGGACGTGGATCGCGATCGGCGTCGCGTTCACCGCGGCGTGGGTTGTCCTGCTGCGCTTCGGCACTCCGCTGTTCCAATCGGTGGCCTTCACCTGGTTCATCTCGCTCGGAACGGTGCTCGCATGCCTCTATGCGCGGCAAAGAAGCTTCCGCGTGCACCAAAGCATTTCACAGTAAAATGCCCGAAAAAAGAAGTGGCGTCGCCCCCTCGGTTTCCACCTTCTCATTCCCCCCCGGTACAGCCGAGTTGTGCCGCGGCCCCGTTCCGCAGAGATGCAGCGATGTCTGTGCGGCCGATCCCGGTACTCAGTTGGATAGCCTCCGCGGCAGCTTTGCAGAGATGCCGGTGGACCGTCTCGCAGGCAGGGTTGATGGCCGGGCCATTCGGTCCGGGCATGGTCGCACAGCCCCTGGGATCGAGACCATTGCGATAGAGCTGCAACAGATCCTGACGCAGCGATTGGTCCGATGTGAGGAATACGCCTTCCATGAGCGCAATGGCGGCCTCGTCAGGGCGGCGGTTCGCGAGTAAAGCGCTCGAGAGTTGGCGGTAGACTTCGGGATTCATCGGCTCCCGGGTCCGCGCCACCGCGGCTTCCGCCACCGATTGCTGCGTCTGGCCGAGCCGCAGATAGGCGAGGGAGAGCAACCGGTGGACATCGTCATTCGGGTTCGCGCGCTGTGCTTCGGCGCTCGCTATGCGCGCGCACCTGAGCAGCAGAGGAAGCGCTTGTGCATCCGCCTGGCGATTTCCCTTCAACAGAAGAGCCGCGCCCGCGAGCCGGTAGGAAGCCGCATCATTCAGCCGGTCCGGCAGCGCATCCAGCAGTGCCACGGCTTGCGTTGCCTGATCCACCACCGCATCGATGTTGGAGTGTCCGGGGTCGGAGGCAAGCAGCGCGACAGCCAGAATCTTGTGCGCCTTGAAACTGCGGGGACAAGCCTCCACCGCGGATCTCGCCAGTGTGAGATCGTCCTGCCAATCGGCATTTCGCGCCCACGTGCGCAGGGTGAACACCAGGACGAAGAGGCACAGCACAGCAGGCGCTGCCCTGGCCATTCGCAGCCGGGCGGATGCCGCATAGACCGCCAGCACCAGGCACGCCATTATGCCGGCCAGCGGCATATACAGAAGGCGCTCGGCCATGATCGTGCCGATCGGGAACAACAGATTGGAAGCCGGCAGGAACGTCACGAAAGCGAATCCCGCGAAGAAGAACGCCGTCCGATTGAATCGGTAGAGGAGAAGCACCGCGCTGGCCAGCACCAGCATCACCATCAGCGCGAGCCAGTCCTGGATCCCGCCGCTCGCCCGAGGGATCTGCGAATACGAATAGTCGGTGGATAGCCGCGCCGGCCAGATCGCGAGCCAGAGGTAGCGCGCCATCACGCCGGCGGCCGTGAAACGCCCAGTCCAGAAATCCGTGCCCACAATCGGGTTATCGGTAAACGGAAAAGCCGCCGGCGGCGATGCGGCGAGCACCTGCGCCCTCTGGTATAGCATCAAGGCCAGCGGCGGCAGGGTCGCCAGACATCCCAGCAGCAGTCCGCGAGCCTGTTGGCGTCCCCGCCAAAATGCCAGTTCGTAGAGCGCAATCACACCCGGAATCACCACGGCACTTTCCTTGGCGAAGACTCCGATCGCCGTGGCGCCCATGAGCCCCGCGAGCCAGGCCCCGCGTCGCCACCCGGCCGATTCGGCGCTCTTCAAATACAGCAGAAATCCGCCCAGCAGTGCCGCTGCGGAGAGCAGGTCCGCGCGTCCCACCATGTTCGTGACAGACTCCGTCAGTACCGGATGCACCGCCCAGAGCGCCGCCACAAAGACGGGAGGCCAGAAGTCCCGCAACAAGCGCGAGGCCAGGAAGTACAGCATCAGGACGTTGCTCGCATGCAACAGGAAATTCACCCAATGATACCCGGCGGATTGTTCTCCATTCCCGAGGACGGTGTAGTTGAACAGGTACGACAGGGTCGTCGCCGGGCGATACAGACCGGCTTCGCCGTGGGGCCACCAATACGTGTGTTCGAAGATGAGGTCCAGGTTTTGCGGCGTCGCCTCGCGCAGGCGGGGGTCTTCCAGAATGATGGCCCGGTTGTCCAGGGTGAAGCCGGCACTGAAAGAATTGGCAAACGCCGCGAGAGCGGCAGCGCAGAGTCCGATCGATGCCAGCCAGCGGCGCTTCATGAAACCTTCAGACTACCAAGCGGTGCAACCACTCTGCGGGCAAAAAAAAAGAGCGCCGCCCGCGGATTTGCGAGGGCGCTCTGTAAAGGGGAATTCTAGTCCGTTACTTACTGTGGCCGAGCCGGAAGACCGGACCCACGCTCAAACGGAAATTCCACTGGTGCTGGTTGGCGGCCACCGAACCTCCGCTGGCCAGCGGAGCGAAGTCCGTCATATAGATTGCGGGCTCGATGCGCAACCCCACCAGGCGGCTCACCGTAACATCCACCGGCACCGCCAACAGCATAGCGAACTTGGTTTCGCTGGAAGTCTGGTAGCCAGCGGTGGCCAGATTCAGAGCATTCGCCGGTGACGTGGTGGAGGGCAGGTTGGCTTGTCCGAACACGCCACCCACCATCCATTTGAACGAGGATTGCACCTTAGCCATGTTGAGATAGCGGAACTGCGGCCCCACCACGTAGCTGTATTCCTTTGTATTGAGGGCCGTCCCGCTCACGCCAGACGCGGATGGCGCCGCGATGGAGCCGAACACGCCGGAGAACTCGAAGCCAGCGCCAAACCAGGAGGTCGCATACCCTGCCGCGCCCACGTTCCATCCGCTCATACCCGTTTTCGGCAGCGGAGTTTCCGGGTTGGCGTTGGTGTACGTATATCCGCCGTATATTTCCGCGGCATTCCCCTGCGCCGGTAGGCGATGTGCAGCCGCCAACAGGAAACAAAATCCGGCAACAACCATTCGATTGCGATTCGTCATTCCAATCTCCTTTGCGCCTCTGCGCAATTGGTAGCTTTTCTGTTCCACATGGTTGACATCTCTGAAATCCCCTTTCACAAGCAGCGAAAGGGGCCGGCTTTCTTCTCTGGAAAATCCGGCCCGCGTGGGAATCAGGACATCCGGCCTTGTTTCCCGATTAGAAGTACAACTTCAGCGCCAACTGCACCAGGCGCGGGAAGTTCTGCTGGTTCTCGGGAAGGATACCGAACACCGGGCTGGTAAAACTGGTGCTGCCCGGGCCCGGACGGATCGCCGTGTTGGTGATGTTGAAGGATTCGGCGCGGAATTGCAGCTTATAACGCTCTCCAAACATCGTGTTCTTTTCGAGCGCGAAGTTCAACTGCGGCGCTGCCGGATTGTTCACGTTTCCGGAGTAGCGCGGCGGAAGATACGTAGCGGTCGAGTTTGCCGGGAAAGAGGCATAGCAGGACGGGTTGTTGTTAAACCAATGGAATTCGTTCTGCCCCTGGGTCTGGCCCGTGGAGGATTGCGCGTTCCAGGTTCCGCAGAAGTTGACTGCGCTGGGCAGGCCCACCGGGAAACCCGAGATGTACGTAAAGATGTAGTCGGCGCGCCATCCGCTGATCAGCTTGTCAGTTATTCCAGTCACCGAATTGCCGATTCTCTTGCCCTTGCCGATGGGCAGATCCCAAACGCCGCTGAACGCCTCTTCCTCCGTCTTGTTGTTGGAGTCCATGGCGTAAACCATGTTGGAATTGTAGTTCGGCATTGGGAACGTGTTGAGGGTCGCGGTGGTGCCGTTGGGACTCAACACCAGGGATTCGCCGGTAGTGCCCTGCCAGCTATTACCCCAGCAGCAGGTAGTGGAGTATTCCTTGCTGAAGGTCCAGGAGAACACAAAGGTCATCACGCCGGCCTTGCTATTGGCGTCGCCGAAAGCCCGCTTTTCGATGCGCATCTGCATGGCATCCGAGCGGAACACTTCATTGGCGATATCGGAATCGGTATAACCGCCCCACAGCGGGAAGTTGTTCAACAGCGTGGATGCGGCGACAGTGGCATTGGCGCCAAGAGAAACCGTGGAGGGCAGAATTCCCTGGAATGGGTTCGCCAACTGGCGGCTGAAGAACGTACCGTCGGCGAGTGCGAGTTGTTGGTTCGCCACTCCCTGGGCGCCTTGAATGTGGCCCATGTCTAAGCCGGAGTCGGTATACAAGTTGTAGTTGCCTGCGAACGACAGATCGAACAGCACGTTGCCCGGCAATTGCCGCTGGATTCCCAGCGAGTACTGGTAGGTACGGGGAATCTTGTAGTGCAGGTTGAGGCTGGTCGAGCCTTGGCCGATGTTAGCCAGCACGCCCTGCGACGTGCCCTGCGGCTGAATCAGCCCTTGCGGGAACGGATTGACGAGCGAGAACGGCCCGGTCGGCGCGCCGGCGGCGCAGGTGTTGCCGCCCAACGGGTTGACGCAGGCCGACGGAATATCGTTGACGGTGTCGAACGTGGCTTGGTAATTTGTGGTCTGGCTGAACCCGGTTTGCGAGTTGTTGTTGCTGGTGATGGACTGATAGAACACTCCGAAGCCGCCGCGGATCACGGTCTTGTCCTTGATCCGGTAAGCGAAGCCGATACGCGGCGCACCGTTGGTCCAATCCGTGTATTGCGCGCGGCGTGGCATACCATTCAGGCCGGCAAACTGCCAAACACCGTACATAGCTGAGGGAGGCGCCGGATACGGATACTTGGGATTGGTGGCGTTGTATGCCGCGGCATCCGCATTCCAGACAGACAGAATCTGATTGCTCAACGGGCTTACCTGGTTGATGTTGAACATAGACGCCATGCGGTTGTAGCGTTCCATGTAAGGAAGCTGGACGTCCCACCGCAGGCCGATGTTCAAGGTCAGGTTGTTAGTTACTTTCCAGTCGTCCTGGGCATACAATCCGTAATACGGCCGAGTGAGGTAGTAAGAAGCGTTAATCGACTGATCGCCGCTGGTGGGAATACCCATCAGCAAGGATGCGATGCCGTTGAAGGTCTCTGTCGAGAGGAACGTGTGGCCGCTGGCCTGGCTGGTGATATTGCCGAAAGTGAATTGGCCGTAAGCATCGCCAGGAGCCACATTGCCCTTGGCTTCATAGTGGATCTCACCGCCGAAGCGGAGCGAGTGTCTTCCTCGGGTCAGCGTCACGCTGGGAAGAAGCTGCCAGGAGTTATATGGCGACCAGCTATAGCTGCCGCCGGAACCGAACAGCGTGCCGGTGAAACCGCCGATATTGATTTCCGGCATCACCGAATTGGTGACCGTGGGGGCCGGCGTTAAACCCGTCATTCCGAGAGAAGCCGCCGAGATGGCCTGCGCCTGGGTGGTATAAGACGGTGTCAACTGCACGAACCGGAACCAGTTAGCCTTGATATCGAAAACCGCAGTGGGTGAAATGACGTGTGTCTCATCCAGGTTGATACCGGTGAAGGTGCGGTTGTTGTCGCTGTTTCCCGTGGCCACGGGCGGCGGGAAGGTGGACGACGACCGGTATTCAAAACCGTGGAATTGGCTGAACAGCATGTTGAACTTGTCTTTGTCGCCAAAGTTATGATCCCAGCGCACGATCGGCTGGTTGTACCAGTAGCGGCCTTCGTTCGTCGGATTGATATAGTTATTGGAGATTCCGATGGCGCCATTGGTGGCGCCCTGTCCAGGCTGGTTCGGCGCCGGCAGGTACGAGAGAATCTTTTGGCCGATTGGGCTGAGGCGGCTCTTCGGGATCACATCGCCCGGAAACGGATTGCGCCAGTAAGTGGATCCGGTAGACCCGCTGCACGGCTCAGTGGCCGCGCCGCAAGGATGCGTGGTCAACGGATCGTATTCCACCATGCCGTATTCCGAAAAGTGCTGGCCATCCCGGATGTCAATTGGCACAGCGGTTACACCGGAACCGGGGAACGGCACGATTTCCTGCCAGCCTTCGAAGCTGGCAAAAAGAAAGTCCTTGTCTTTGCGGATCGGACCGCCGAAGACGCCGCCAAACTGGTTCTGGTTGTGCCGGCCCTTAGACGCTCCAGCGTAATTGAGCGCGAAATTGTTGGCGTCGAGCACGCGATTGCGGAAGTAGTCGTAAACATCGCCATGCCAGTCGTTCGAACCGCCACGGATCGTCGTATTCACAACGCCACCGGCCTCGTGGCCATAGGACGCGTCGTAAGCCGTAGTGATGGCGGTAAATTCCTGAATCGCATCCACGCTGGGGGCAAAGTCCCACTGGCTGCCGTTGTCGCTAATGATTCCGCCGTTCAGCGAAAAAGTATTGTTGCCGTTTCCGGCGCGTGCGCCGTTGAACTTATAGCTGCTGTTCACATCCCATCCGCGAGTTCCGGAGAAACCGGAGGCGCCAAACTGCTCCTGCGTGAAAATCACGCCAGGCGTCAGGCTGAGCAACATATAACTCTGCCGGCCGTTCAGCGGGTACTCCTGCGTTTTGATTGGGTCAAACAGCAAGCCGCGGTTCGCATCGGCCGCGTCCACGGTTTCCAATTGTCCCGTTACGGTCACTTCCGTGCTGGCCTGGCCAACCGTGAGCTGAATTGGCAGTTCCAGTCGCTGGGATACCGAGAGCGTGACGGACTGCCGGCGCGTCGTCTGAAATCCGGGAGCAGTCACTTCGATGTTGTACACACCAGGAGCCAAATACGGAATTGTATAGAGCCCATCCGAAGTGGTCTTGGCCTCGGACGTCTCATTGTTCGCTGTGTTGATTGCCTTAACGGTTGCGCTGGGAACTGTCGCTCCACTCGGATCCGTTACAGTCCCGACTAGCGTCGCCCGGTCTTGCGCGAAAAGACCGAACGCGCAGAACAGAAGAAGCACTACAAGGATACTTCTAGTCTTCATATGTCTCCCTTATTGGTTTGCTGACTACCCACCCGAGCTAACCTCTTGCACTGGACAACGGTGCTGAGTGCCGCTCCCACACGGCTAGCCCCGTGTGTGACTTGCGCCAGACGACCCTCGCCGGCGCATTCAGGCCCCGCAGCACATCCGCGTCCAATCCTGGTTTGCCGATGTTCAGACACGATTCTCCAGTACGGTGCGACTAAAATCATATGTCATGGCAGGGTCGAAAACAAGAGTTTTTGTGACCAAAAGCCCTTTATTTTCAAACAGAAACCTTCCATTTTCGGAAGCGTCATAATACGGATTTTCACAATTGCGGATTCACCGCGAGACCATTAATTAATCGGGAATAGCTGCTTCAGAAATTCTTTATCTTCCAGGACCGCTCGCATGCGGCCGCCCCCCTGAGTTCCATTGGCGGTGAACCGGGTCTTTACCCCCGGATCCAGTTCCAGGGCCTTGCGGAAATCGCCTAAAGCGGCCTGTTTGTCGCCCAGATTGTAGTCCATCAACCCTAGCGAAATCATCGAGTTCGCCGACGGCATGTAGCGCGCGAAGGCAGCCGCGGCGGTGCGCGCCTCTTTGGGCTTGTTGGCCGTCATGAGCTTGCCCATCCGGTCCTGGTAGACCATCCCGAGTTGCATATCCAGCAGGCGGCGCAGTTCCGGGATCGGTTGAGGGTTGTCATCCACATTCAGGTAGAGGTAGCGGTCATTGTTGATGTTCCGTCCGCCGCCTTTGCGCACCACAATCATGGATGCCGATTGTTTGCCGCGCTTATCGCCGCCCGCATCGTCACCGGCCTTGAGCGCGGCGAAAAGTTTTTCGGCCAGTTCGCCTTCCGTCGCTTCAAACGCGCGTCCCATTGCCTCAGGCACCTGCGGGCCCACCAGAATGTTCCCCTGCGCCGACCAGGTCTTCCCTTGGCGATCGCCGGCCCAGGTGGGAGCGTTCGGACCAGTGAAGGTTGCGATCGTTCCTTTGCCGTCGATGATCGCCACCTGGCGGCCATCCTTGCCTTCGAAGGTATCTTCGGCCAGCAACTTGTCGAGTACCTGCCGGGCTGAGAGTCCCTGCCGTAACAGTTCCAGACCGCGGGGTCCGTATCCCACGTTGACGTTGGCTTGCGTGGCGATGGCTCCCGTTCCAGCTTCCGCCCACGGCACCACCGCGCCCACCGAGAAGTAGCGTGAAGCTACGGCGACTCCCCAATCGCCATTCACAGGGTCGTAGCCCACGATGGAAAATGTGTTCACATCGGCCGCGGAAAGGACCGCGCCGGCAGCCAGCAGACTGAGTGCAAATTTCATATTGGCTATAGTGGCACAATATCCTCATGTCGCGAAAACCCATCGTCGCCCTGGCGGCCATTGCTCTCGCCTCCTTCGCCTTCCAGACGCCTTCCGCGCCAGTGCCCGCCGATCGGGTGGCCGACCCGTTCGCCATCGGATGGATGGTGGTGGACAGCAATGGCGACGGCATCGCCGACTTCATCGCGGGGAAGATCGTGGTGCCCGCGCACGCGAGCGCGGCGGAGAATGCGGCGGCGGCGAATCTGGCGGCGCGTGTTGGCTTCGCGTCCACAGGCATGACGCCGCCAGTGGTCATTGCAGGGGACAGCGGCAGCGGTCCGCGGATCTGGGTGGGGCGGAGCGCCCCGGCAGAGTTCGCGTCCCTCGCGGGCAGTTTGGAAAAGGAAGAAGGCGGCGTCTTCTTCGCGAACGGCAACCTGGCACTGATCGCCGCCGACGGTGCCGGGTTGCAAGCCGCCGCCGAAGGGTACTCCGCACGTGCCCCGTACCAATGGCGTGTGCCCAGCGAAAAGCTTTCCGCCATTGCTGACGCAGTTCGCGAAGCCGTGCCGGGCGCGCACGTGGAACTGGTGGGAGTCACATACCTGAAAGGGAAAGCGTCGGTCCATCGCGCCTTCTTGCGCAGCAGCCAGGCGATCGATGCCGCGGCTCTCGAAAAAGCGCTGGCATCTTCGCACCTGGCTGCCGTCCACTCGCTCGTCATCGTAGGCGGCGCCACGGCGGTCAGCGCAAAAGCAGAAGCGGCGATTCCTCCCCAGGCAGGCGGTGGTGGGGCTGGCGCCGCGGCCGCTGGTGGAGTTCGCGCCGCTCCCGATGCCGCAGGCGGGGCGGGAGCAGCGGCCGGACCCACGCGGCTCGACCTCGCCACGCTCTACACCAGCCGCGGACTCTTCGGCGGAGCGGGCCGCATCCCGCTGCCGGCGTCTCTCAACGGACATCTCTTTGTGCCGGCGGGTGCGGCTGGCACTGCCATGGCCAACCTGGCAGCGCGCATGGGAATGGAATCCACCGGCATGAATCTGCCGCTGGCCACCCCCGTGGAAGGCGCTACCGCGCGCGACGTGCGCACGCAAGCCGTACTCGCCGGCGATTCCGCCCTCTCCCAGGAAGCCGAGCGCAAACTGCAAGCGCAAGACACCGCGGCGCCGCAATCCGAAACTCCGCTGGCCGCCGGCGAAGGCGAACTGCACATCGTGGACGATGCCTTCGGCCGCCGTGCGGCGGTCCTTGCGCGCGGCGATGAAGCAGGCCAGGCCGCGGCACTCGAACTGCTCGCCGGCCGCTTCCCCAATCTTTGGGAGCAAGGCAAACAGCACCTTTCGCTGGAAGAGATCCGCTACGACCTGCATCGCTTCTTCTCGCAGCGCTCCAGCCTGGGACAGACCGCCGCCGGCCTCTATCACCTGGACCGCTGGATGAGCGCCAGCGGCTCAGGCGCCAAAGACGTGACCGCCGAACTCTACGTCGACGTCGCCGATCCCGGGCTCGCCGCCTTCCTGCACCACGAAATTCAGGATCGCCTGCACGTCGCGGCAACCGTCAAGACCGCCAGCCTGCACGCCGGCACGCAATGCTGCCAGAAAGATCCCGTGCTGCATTACCGCGCGCCCAACGTGCCGTTCCAGCAGGCCGCGCCCACCTTCACCGAAGACATCGTAGTCCCGTGGGAAGGGCGGCGCCTCATCGAAGCCGTGCAGCGAGCCACCGCGAAAATCACTGCCGGCCAGGACGTCAAGCTGGTGGCGCGCGTCAGCGAAGGGCCCGAGCAGCGTCGCAAACTCACCGCCGAAATCACGGACATCCTGACCAAAGCCGGCGCGGACCCCAAGCGCCTCAGCGTCGAAGTGCTCTGCGCCTACAAGCCCGGCTATAGTTGGCTGATGGATGAGATCGCGCCAGCGCTCTCCGGCAAGCCCGTCGCCGGCATCCGCATCGATTTCGCCAAGAATGTCGACCCCACCGGCATACGCTCCATGCAGTCCGAAGCGCGCTGGGTGCAGGAGCTGTACCCGGTAGACGAAATGCTCGCGCGGAAGCTGAATCTGCCGCTGGAGAAAATCACCCTCAACGAAATCGAGCCGCCGGCCAGTGGCGCCACGTATCGCGCGCACGCATTCGACTCCGCGGGCAAGGAGATTCTCACTCGCGAGTTCACCGTCACCACCCACATGCAGCCGTACAACGGCGTGATTCCGCGCTACGAACAGGTGCAGGTGGATACCGGCTGGGTGAAGCTGGAAGCCGCGGGGAAGCCCATTCTGAATGAACGCATCCGTACCGACCTGGAGGAGTTCTGGGACCATTACCAGAACCAGACACTGCCCAAGGTCTACCAGCTTGTGATGTCGCAAGCGCACGGCGAGTTGCGTTCGGAGTTCTCGCCGCCCTTTGACACCATCAAGCTCGACATCCACATGAGCGAGCCGGACTATAGCCTGGATCTGGACAAAGAGCGCATCTCTTCGCTGGAAGCCGTGCAGGAAGACACCTTCTATTCCACCGAAACGTTTCTCAGCATGATGGGCGACCTGGAAACCGGCCGGCCCATCACCTACACTGGCCGCATTATCCCCATCGTGCACGCCTCGGAGGACGGCAAAGATGGGCGCGTGCACATCGAGTTTTACGGCAAGGCCGCGGCCAATCCGTTAGTGCGCCTGGCGTGGACCGACGCCAAGGGCGAACGCCACAAACAGGAGCGCAATCTGCCGGCGCTCACCGGCGAGTTCCAGCCGCGACTCATTCAGGTCCGCGCCAGGAGCGGCGAAGCGGGAGTGGAGCGCCTGGTGTGGTCCCTGCCCGCCGATTTCATGGAAGACAAATACGAGGAGTGGCTCCGGCTGGAAGGGCAGGACCAGGTGGACCGCGGCATCTTCAGCGTGGAGAAAGCGCGCGGCGCCCTGCACTGGGTGGAGACGCTGCACACCGCGGGTCTCTACCGCGACGACCTGGCTTATCCGCATCTGCGCCAACTGGGCATGGAGTTCGACCTACCCCTGGAGCTCGGCGACAAGCTGGACGGCCCAGCCAAGCGCGCGTTCGTGAGCTGGCCGGCGCCGCCGCCGGCGACTCCGCGCCCGCAGATCGGCGATTTCGCCAAGATCGCGACCAACCCCATCGTGCAGTGGGACGAGCCGATTTCGCCCGCCGAAAACGCCGCGATCCTGGCCCGCCGAAAACGCCGCGATCCTGGCGCGCTTCGCCACCTTCCCCGGCGTTTCCGTCTACTGGATGGGCCGCAGTTATCTGGGCGAGAACATCTGGGCCGCCGACATGACGCTGCCTTCGCCCGCACTGCTGCGGTCGTGGCCCAAAGAGAGCACCACCAGGGCCGTGATTGTCTACTCGGGCCGCCAGCACGCCAACGAAGTTTCCAGCACCAGCCACATTCTGAAACTGGCGGAGCAACTGCTCACCGAACCGGACAAGCGCGACCTGTTGAAGAAGGTCAACGTGGTGATCCATCCCATCACCAATCCCGATGGCGCGCAGCTCTCCGTGGACCTGGCGAAGATCACGCCCGACAACATGCTGCATCCCGGATATCACGGGTCGCTGGCGGCGGACGTTTCGGCTGGGCAGAGCGAGACTGACCCTATCTATCCGGAATCGCGCACACGCAAGCAGTTGATCGACGCCTGGCTGCCCGACGCCTTCCTCAATCCGCACGGCTACCCTTCGCACGAATGGGTGCAGCCCTTCTCCGAATACACCGGCTGGGTGCAGAGCCGGCAGGGCGCGAACACCGGCCGCGCGTGGTGGATTCCGCGCGGCTGGTTCACCAGCATGGGCTACCTGCGCGACGAAACGCATCCGTACAGCAAGGTGGTGGCCTTCGCCATTCAGGACAAGATTGTGGAAGCGGAGCGCAGCGTCCCCGGCCTGCTGCCGCTGGAAGCGCGCATGAACTCGCGCTACGAGCGTTTCGGCCAGCGCTGGCAGCCCAAGGACATGTTCCAGCCCATCGTGAACGGCATCCGCATTTATATGTCGCTCAAAGGGTCGGGCGCCGGCGGCCGAGGTGGCGCCGGCGCCGCGGGCGGCGATGCCGGAGCAGGCGCGGGCACTCCGGGAAGTGGCGGCGTGAGCGGCCTCTCCGCCGATATCACGTGGGACGCCGCCTACACCGAAGCGCCCGACGAGACGGCGCACGGCGACTACATGAAACTGATGGCGTCGGCCGGCCTGGCCTTCGACTACGTCCACTTGAAATATCTCGCCGAAGGCGATCTGCGCGTGACGCGGACAGAGCGTGATGCCGCCGGCGGCGTCCAGTGGCGAGTGGAACGCGCACGGCCTATTCTGCCCGTGGGGACGAAACCCCTGCCGGTAGCGGGGACAGGAGAGGGACAGTAAGTTGATTTGCGCGCTGCAACCGCGGAAAGCGGGCAGAAAATCGGTCAGCCTGATCCGCGCGATTTAATTGAATGCAATTTGCAATAAATAGCGCAGATCAGGCTGACCGGTTTTAGGCGGCCCGCGCACCTCGAACCTCGCAGCCCATCCCAAGGATTACGTCCTTGAAATCCAACGAGAGGCTGACGAATTGTCCTCGCGCGTCTTTGCGCCCGTCTCCTACTTCATCACCGCCCGCAAATCTTCGTACTGATCGCTCGCGATCAGATTCACGCCCGCCCGCAGCGCCGCTTGCCAACGTAGCAGCACCGCTTCGCGCGAACCGAAGTTATAAGCGTTGCCCCAGCCCTGATCCTGCCCCGCAGCGAAGCCATCCAGGGTGTAAAAGCGAATCCAGTAGCCCAGCTTGTGGGCGTGATCCACCAGCGCTTTCAGGCGCGCTTCATCCAGCGCAGTCCACGCGCCTGCTTCGTGCTGTCCGCCTTCTTCCACCTCGAACCAGGAGTTATTCCACCAGCGGCGGTAAGTCGTGGGAGCTTCCACCAGTAACTTCTCGGGAGGCAGGGTGGCAAGCAGGTGATTCTCTTCCGCCTTAGTCGCGGCCGTCACCGGCGCGGTGTGGGCCGAGCCGAAGAGCCGCAGTCTTCCTCCCACTGGCACGTCGCCGTAGAACACCCGCTCCTGCGCGTCGGGCACTTCGGTGAGCACCAGCAGCGGCTTGGGGTCAAACGGCGTCAGATCGTGCGGATCCGCGGACTTGATGGCCGTGGTAAGCCAGCCCTGATATTGACCTAGCAGTTCCCACACGGCACGCAGCAGCGGCTCCTGATTGTCTTTGAAATCGAAATGCAGCACGATCAGCGGCCAGCCCGCGCGGTCGTTGCCGGCGAGCGCCTTTTCCACCAGGGGCCGCACCTTTTCGAAGAAATGGTCGCGCAGCGTGGGTTCGGCGCCGTTGGTCTGTTGAGTGTGTGTGACCACCACGCGCCCCTTGCCCGTCGCCGGGTCCACATACCACGCCAGGTCCTGCTCGATGCCTACCGGGAGGCCAGTCTTCAGGGCGCGGCCGATGCGATCGGTCCATTTGCCGTCGTAGGGGTAGCAGTTATGCGCGTCCAGTACGGGACGGTTGTGATTCAGGAAGTCGAGCGAAGCGTTCTGTGCTTGCCCGGGCACGAGGAAGAGCGCGAGGCTCAGTACAAACCTCATACCAGCAGAATATCAGGCCGCTTCTTTCTCTTCCGACGCTAGCCGGGTATGCACCGAAGCCACGTGGATCCGCTTGGCGATACCGGCAAGCTTCAGCACCCGGATCTGCAGCCACGAAAGATCGAACTCATACCACGCCAGGCCGTGCCGCGCCGAAGTGGGATGCGCGTGGTGATTGTTGTGCCAGCCCTCGCCAAACGTGATCAGCGCGACCCACCACGTATTGCGCGAATCGTCGCGCGTGGGGAAGCGGCGCGCGCCCCACATGTGCGTGGCCGAATTCACCAGCCAAGTGGCGTGCAGGCCGAACACGATGCGGAAGCAGATAGCCCACATCACCATGGACCAGCCGCTCCACGCCAGCAGCAGGAACGCCAAAGCGGTAACTGGCACCCAGTGATAGTTGTTGAGCCAGATGTAGAACTTGTGCTTGGCCAGGTCCGGCGTGTATCGGGACATGGCGCGAGTGTTGTTGTGATTGGTTTCCCCGAAGAGAATCCAGCCCACGTGCGACCACCAGGCGCCGTCGCGCGGCGAGTGGGGATCTCCCGGCTGATCGGACTTCTGATGATGAATGCGATGGGTGGCCACCCAGAACATGGGACCACCTTCCAGAGTCAGCGTGCCGCACACAGCGAAGAAATATTCCAGCCATCGCGGCACCTGGTATGACCGGTGCGTATGTAAACGGTGATAGCCCATGCTGATTCCGAGACCAGTCGCAATCCAATACAGGACCACGGTAACGGCGAGGTTCCGCCAGCTAAACATGAAGAAAGCGGCGATTGCTCCAATGTGAAGCAAGGCCAGGACAAGGGTTGTGGGCCAGTTCAGCTTCTGGCGGTTGGAAAGGCTGATGATGTCGGTGGTCACTCAATCTCCGGGAGGGAAAATCTCTTTCAGTGTAGCAGGTATTTCGCCGCAGAAGTGTCGCGGCCGCAGATTTATTGATTAACGGCAGATCTATCGATTAACTATGGATAGGCGGGCCGGGGCGAATCGCTCCGCGCTCACACCGACCGCATCGTGAGCCGCGCCCACAGCGGCTGGGCAAACGACATGACGAACATAAAAACCGCTGTCAGCCCGGCAATGAAGCACCCCATCCGGAAACGCGTGGGACGGAAACTGAACTCCACCACGCCCTCTCCAGGTGGCACTACAACGCCCACGAGCGCGTGATCCACCCGTAAAACCGGCAGCTTCCGGCCCCCTACCTGCGCGCTCCAACCGGGATACCAGGGGACGCTCAGCTTCAACAGACCGGGGGTGCGCGAAGTGTAGTGCACGCGATAAGATCCTTCGTCGAACGCGATCACGAACTGGTCGGCCTTGGGATCCTGGCGCAAGAAGTAGTTCGGCGCCAGTACCGTGGATTGTTCCGCTGGGTCGAGCTTCGCCAGCGCGTTCAGGGATTCCGCCTCGCTCGACACGCCTACCACCGAACGGGGAAAATAAGCTCGCGGCAGCATGGTGTCATTGGTCTCCACCTGCCCCGTCGCTGGATCCAGGTAGCGCCCCACGTTCAGGCCGTCGCGCAAACGCGGATTGCCGGCCATGGCCGTGGAGTAATCGTGATACACCGCGGGCTGCAGCACCAGATAGCCCGTGGTGGTCTCGAGTTTCACATCGAGTGGAAAGAGCCGGGGGCCGGCGCCAACAATCGGCCTGCGGGAATCGAATCGCGAGAGCGCCAGTTGCGGCGCCGCCAGGACGCGTGCGATATCCTCGCTGTAAGTGCCGCCGGTCCCGTGCGCAAAGGCCAGCGGATTGCGGTACAGATTCCAGTACCAGAGGTCGGAGAAGAAGAGCACGGCGCACAAGATACCCACTTTGGGAACTCGCTGAAAGAGGCGCTGACTGCCGCATGCCGCCAGCCATGCCAGGCCGAAGGCCGGAAGAAACCAGGCAATACTGGGAGGGCCGAGCGACTGCATCGCCGGAATCGCCGCTCCCAATCGATAGAGCCTGCCCGCCGCACCGGCCATGTACCAGACTGCCGGCACGATCAGAACGAATGCAGCCCAGGCGGCGCGGCGGTTGCGCAGCCCGATCAACGCCATCGGCAGCAATAGCACACCGGCATAGAGATAATGATTCGTGATCAGCCCCCGGTCTTTCATGGAAATGGTGCCGATGGCGTTGGGCACCACCAGGGTCATCAGGGAACCCAATTTGAGGGTCTCCTGCGAATAATCCGTGCCCAGCCACGAACGCTGAATCAGTTCGATGGCCGGCAACAGTTGCACGCATGAGATCGCCACCGATAGCACTACGATCGCCCAGGCATTGCCCACGAAACGGAGCCACCCTGGCGGATCCCATCGAATATCGGCCAGCACATACCACGCCAGCCCGATCAGGCCGAAGATCGCCGCGGGTAGGTGACCCGCCAGGATCATCGCGCCGGCCACCAACCCCCCGAGCGCCACCTTGCCCCACGATCCGGAATCGGCCGCCCGCCGGTAACTCCACAAGACCCAGGGAAACCAGGCCGCGGCGAAGAATACCGGAAGGTGTGAACTGTGTCCGGCGAAGAACCCCGAGAGCCCGTAGGCAAATGCGCCCAGAACCGCGGCGCTGGAACGGCCCACCGTCTCCCGGAAAAAAAAATAGGCGCCCAGGCACGCGAGCAGGCCATGCAGCGCCAGTTCGAACTGGATCGAATGCAGGTTCGCCGACAGAAAAAACGGCCAGTTGGGCAGATACCAGGCCGCCATTTCCGGATTGGCCAACAGCGGATATCCGGAGAAAAGGTAAGGAGTCCAGTAGGGCAGTTGACCCAAGAGCAGGTGCTGGCCGAAGTATCGCTGCAACGGATAATGCACGTCGGCCGCGTCCCACTGGACGCTGGCGCCGGGGTCGGTCAAGGGGATGGCGTAGAAGGCCAGCACCGCAATGGCAATCAGAAGGGGCGCCGCCCAGGGTTCGATCATCGCCCAGGGCACGGCACTCGCCTTGCGCTGCTCTGACGGTTCAGCCATGGGGCTCCAGAGTTACCGATGGTAGCATGCCGGGCCGGCGCGTCCCCTCACGAAACAGTAACCATAGTTGACGCACGGAATAGGAGGTTGAAACAGTCAGCGCGAGGATCGAAGCCAATTCGACGCCGTGACGAGCGTATCCCAAAACCGAAACTACCGAACGCCAGGGAAATGTGTGCCGGCAATCATGCCGCATATGAGGCCAGACCTCAAACTGAATAGCGATAGCACACATGCAACTGCAAACAACGCCGCTCCACAAGTCGCGATGCGTATGAGGCTCGCGTTAAAGATAATCGGCTCGCCTCCATAGAGAGCATCGAAGTACTCCGCAAGAGCGAAGGTCGGAATCGCATACACAACTGCCGAAAGGGCCTTTCGTTTCATCTTCCTCAATTCACGTGCGCGAGGGAGTTGGCCTGCTCGCCGACCCCTCAATCGCGCCCGGGCACGACGTCGATCTGCAGTTTGGGATCGGCGGCAGGGACCGGTGTTTCCGGCAGGCCGAGTTCCCTGCGCACGATGTTGCACCCTTGCGCGATGGCGCTGGCCTTATAGAACGCAATCTCGCGGTTGCAGCCCTGACGGCCGAATCCGCAGTCGCTGGACACGATCAGGCGCTCCGCCGGGATGTACCGAAGCGCCTTGCGGATCTCGCCCGCGACGTCTTCCGGCCGGTCGGCCTGCAGGACGCGATGGCTGACGGCGCCGATCGCGATCTTTTTTTTGAGATCGTGCCTGAAGGGCTCGAACAACTCCAGGTCCTGCTGCCCGCGATCCTTCATCTCTAGTGTCCACACGTCGCCGCGGCAGCGTTCCAGGTAGATCTCGATGGAGTTGGCGTAGCTGGTGTTCTCCATCACGCGCTGCATGTTGGGGTTGCCCCAGCAGGTGTGGATCCAGATTTCCACGTCGTCGAGGCCCTGCACTTCCCGGTTGAAGGCGTCCACCATGAACTTTACTTCGTCGTGGTCCTTGCCGAAGGTGTTGGCCATGAAGTGGAACGTGGGCTCCTCAATCTGCATGCACCGGCAACCGGCCGCGCGGAGCGCGAGCAGTTCCTTGTTCATGGCCTCCGCCATATCCCAGATGACCTGGCGCTTGTCCTGGTAGCGGGGCGTGTGGATGTCGAGGAAGAGGGCCATCACCTGCGAGCAGCAGGTGCCGAACTTGACCGGCTTGCGCGTCTTGCCCTGGGCGATGCGCCAGACCTTCGGGTAGTCGAGCGGCCGGTGTTCGATCTTGTCCACCACGTGCGGCCAGCGCCAGCCGGTGTAGATTTCGTTGAGCAGGGTACCGGGCGGGTAGTGGAGCCAGGGAGCGGTGGTTTCTTCCGGCTGCAGGTAGTCGCCGGCGAATCCCGCCCATCGCTGCAGCGGATAATGATGCCACGCCCGGCCCGCCATGTCCTCATCCACATGCAGGTCGCCATGCGTCAGGATGTCCAGGCCGGCGCGTTCCTGGTCACTGATGACCACGGCCATGGCGTCCTGGAACTTCTCGCGGAAGCGCACGTCAAGCAGGCAAGTGTCGAACGGCCGGCCCCACATACTGACATCGAACCAGCGGGGCCGCGGGAAAGATCCGGTGGTCGTGCTCGGCAGCACGAGGCCGTCAGTGGCAGTGAACATGGGTGCCTCCTGGGGAATGGTAGCAAGGATCTGTATTCTAAACGGAGGCCGCTGTATTTGCGGGGTTTTGGGGTCAGACCGCTCTGTCCACGACGGCGCAAAGCGGCGCCGCGGGACAGAGAAGTCTGACCCGGGTTTGCTACGGCCGCCGCAAGCGGCGGAGCATCTCGTTGGCGCTGGCGCTGATGTTCGGATCCGCATCGCGCGCAGCCATCTTGAAATGCTCTATAGCGCCCGCGGAATCGCCGGACTGGCTCAACACGACGCCCAGTTCGTAATGTGCACGGCCGGAATTAGGATTGAAGCTCAAGGCGATAGTGAGTTCACGTTTCGCGCCCGCGGAATCGCCTTTCACGGAAAGCACCGATCCCCACAATTCGTGTGCTGGAGCCAGCTTCGGATCCAACGCTAAAACGGCCTTCACCTGCTGTTCCGCGCCGTCGAAATCATTCAAGTTGGCAAGCGCCCGGGCGTAGTTCAAGCGCGCGGGAACGTATGCCGGGTCCAACCGAATGCCGCGCTCGAAATGTTCGCGGCCTTCGGCCAACTGGCCTCGCGAGGCCAGTAGCATGGCGAGGTTGGTCTGCCACTCGGCCACTCCCGGGTCAATCGCCAGCGCAGCTCGGAACTGCCTCTCCGCTCCCGGAGCATCGCCCGATCCCAGCAAGACGGAAGCGAGGTAGTTGTGCATCTCAGCGGCATCGGGATTGAGCTCGATGGCTTTCTCCAGATCGCTCTTCGCTTCCGCTGTCCTGTCCTGTTGCCAGAGGACCCAACCGAGTAGCCCCCACGCGGCGGCATCGTCCGGCCGGAGTTTCGCTGCCGTGCGAAAGGCCGCCTCGGCCCTGGCCCACTGTTGCGATTCCATGAGCGCATTTCCCAGCTCGAGCTGGACGATTTCCGAATTCGGCGCGCGCCGCGCGGCTTCCTCCAACCATGTCATCGCTCTCGGCATATCGCCGGCGGACCGGAACCCTTCGCCGAGGCCCGCATAAAAACCGGCCTGAACCGGGTGAAGGCGGCCGATCAAAGTAGCCAATCGGTTCAGGCCAGCGCCCAGATTGCTTCGGTCCGTGATCTGGGCCAATGCGCCGTACAGCAGATCGTCGGAGTTCGGCGCCGGGGCAGGCGGCAGATAGGGCACAACTTCGCCGCGATATGAGGTCGCCGGGGATTCATGAGTCTCCGCCTTTTCTGCCAGCAGGTCGCCCGCCGGTTTCACGCGAACGATTTTGTGGTCCGTCATCACGATGTGAACCGCATCGCCGGTCCGGCGTTTCGGCATGTGACAGGCGACGCAGTTCGCACCGGCGGCATGCTCGACGCGCGCTGGCGCCAAGACTTTGTGGCAGCTTTGGCAGGCGGCGTTGTAATGTGCCGCCGCACTCTCGCCGCGCGGAATGTCGTGAGGATCGTGGCAGGTGGTGCAGCGAAGCCTGCCGGCGCTTTTCAAAAAGCATGCCGACTGGCGCAAACGATAGCCGGCATCCGCAACCTCGAAACCCGCGTTTTTGCCCGGCGCCATATCGAACGACAGGCGGAAGTCAGCGAGGGGCTGGCCGGGTACGTACGAAAAAGGCCCGCGGTTGAAGCGCTGCAACGCATGCGGCAGGAGCCGGCTGGTGGTTTCGAGATGACACTGCAGGCAGACCTCCATCTCTCGTTCCGGGCTCAAGCGCGCGGGATTCACGATCGCGGCGCGGATCTGCTG
>OKRF01000505.1:32947-33413 GCA_900290315.1 Candidatus Sulfopaludibacter sp. SbA3
GATTGCCTGCGGGATCGGCTCGAGATATCGGGCCTCGGCTGCCGGCTCCTCGCTCCCCTCGGGGATGCGCGGATAGGCGTTATGGCAGAACATGCACTCGTAATGAATCACGCGAGTGGAGCCCTGGTAATCGGCTCTGTCGTAACCCGGATTCATCCCCCAATAGCCGCCTTTTTCCGAGTACCAGCCAAGCGGCAACTGCTGGAGCGTGCCTCGGCTGGTGAGGTGCAGATACGTGCGCCCATGATTGCCGGACCCGAGAACGAAATCGATCTGCTTTTCTTCGACGTTGGTTTCCCGTCCATCGAAGCCGGTCTGCCCGCGCCGCTGGAAGTATTTCCCTCCGCGCACCAGCACGTTGAACCAGGTGTCGGATGCCGGGTGATAGAACGGAAGGCCGGATTTGAAGTCTTCGACCGCCGTTTCCGCGGTAAGCCGGTAGAAGGATCGCCCCATGCCAGTCTGG
>OKRF01000503.1:0-11260 GCA_900290315.1 Candidatus Sulfopaludibacter sp. SbA3
CTCCGAGAATTCGCTTGTGAACGCAGCGGCGCACATGCCATGGTAGATCAGAGATGGTACGCCTTCTGGTGAGCGCGCTCTTGTGGGCAACGGCAGCGTCCGCCGCCATTTATCCATACTCCGTCCCTGTCGAGTCGCGCCCGGCCTACCTTTGGGTCCCACCTTCCTGTACGCAGGTGCGCGGCTTCATCATCTCGCTCGCCAGCCTGGTCGAGCGCAACTGGCTGGCGGGACGCGCCATGGCCCTGCCGTCGTCCCTGGGGTTTACGGGAATGCCCATCTGCTACGTGGTACGCCCCGATCGCTTTGCAGCGGCGCCCAACGGGGAGTATCGTGGCGATCGCCAAAAGGCCTACTGGTTCTTCGATGAAGAGACCACCCGCGCCGCCGTGGCGTTCGGTGGTGATCGGAAGATACGCGAAAAACAGATGCTGACGTTCGGCCTGACGTTTCGAATGGAAGGCGCATTTCTCTCCGGAGTGCCTCGCGAACTGATCGGGGCCGGCGACAAACTCGGCCACGCCACCGGAACAATTCAATTCCGCGTGATTACCGGTCCGGCGGTGCAGATCGGCCCTGACGTCTTCCGCATGCAATTTGATCGTGCGGAAATGGGCGGCACCTTGCGGCTGCAAGAGGAGCATTCGGGCGACGATCGGTATCGTCGTGCGGTGCAGCCCGGCAGATGGTGATTCCGGCGCGACTCAGCGGAAACCAAAAGGCTGGAACCACCCTGACCAAGCTGCGCGCGGCCACAGGTGAAAGTCACGGTGGTCGCTTATCCGTGAGGGCGATCCATTGATCCCCCATACCAGTCCGCCGATCCGGTGGAACTGACATCCTGGATTGAGAAGTGAGGTCACATCAACATGAGAATCAACCGGCGCAAATTTCTCGGAGCTAGCGGCGCGCTCCTGCAAGTGCAGCGATCCGCCGCACAGCCGCTGCCAGCGCCCCAGCAGGCGCATCCCGGTGTCTGGAGATTCCGCTTGGGCGCTCCCGAAGCCATCACGCCCGTGGCCACCCGGCACTACGCGCCCGCGGCCGCCGGATTCGCGGCCTTGCCTGCGTTGACAGCCTGCCCCGTTTCCGTGAGCGGCTCCGCATCGCGCCGCGGATATCTGGTGCGCATTCCTTTGGCTGCCAATGAAATCGTGTACGGCCTCGGTCTGGTGCGCATTCCTTTGGCTGCCAATGAAATCGTGTACGGCCTCGGCCTGCAGCTCCAATCTCTCATTCAACGCGGTCTGAAGAAACGGCTGCGCGTCAATGCCGATCCCAAAATGGATACCGGCGATTCCCATGCACCCGTGCCGTTCTACCTGACCACCGGCGGATACGGCGTGCTGGTGGATACCGCCCGGTACGCCACCTTCTATTGCGGGCACAAGGATCGCAGAGGCGCGCCGCAGCCGGTCACCGAATCGGTGCCGGCAGCCATCGGGCAGGATGCACTGCCCGCCGCTTACCGGCGCTATCGCTTCAACCAGGCCACCGAAGTGCTGGTTGAAATCCCCGAAGCGCAGGGCGTCGACGTCTACGTTTTTGGCGGACCCAAGATGTGCGATGCCGCGCAGCGCTACAACCTCTTCTCCGGCGGAGGTCCGCTCCCACCGCGATGGGGACTCGGCATGTGGTACCGCGTCAAGAACGATTACGATCAGGAAGAAGTGGTCAAACTCGCCTCCGAGTTCCGCGACCGCCGCATCCCCTGCGACGTGATCGGCCTGGAAGCCAGTTGGGAAACTCACGCCTATTCCAGCACCTTCGTCTGGAGCAAGAAGTACCCCGACCCGGCGCGCCTGGTGAAGAGTCTGGCCACGCAATCCTTCCGTTTGAATCTGTGGGAGCACGCTTTCACGCACCCCGATTCGCCCATCTACCAATCGCTGCTGGCGCACTCTGGCGATTACGACGTCTGGGGCGGTCTTGTACCCGATTTCCTGGACCCGGAAGCTCGCAAGATCTTCTCCGGCTATCACGAGAAAGAGCACATCGCCCTCGGAGTCTCCGGCTACAAACTGGACGAGTGCGACAACTCCGATTTCACCGGCAACTGGTCGTGGCCGGAAGTCTCCAGCTTCCCTTCCGGCGCCGATGGCGAACAGATGCACTGCCTCTACGGCGCCCGTTATCAGGACACCTTACAGAGCATCTTCGAAAAGCGCAAGGAGCGCACCTACGGCTTGGTGCGTTCCGCCGGAGCCCTCGCCGCGCCGTATCCGTACGTGCTCTACAGCGATCTGTACGACCACAAGGAGTTCATCCGCGGCGTGGCCAACATGGGCTTTTCCGGCATTCTCTGGACGCCGGAATTGCGCAATGCCAACGACCCCGAGGACCTGATTCGCCGCCTGCAGTCCGTAGCCCTGTCGCCCATGGCGCTCATCAACGCCTGGTACATCAAGAATCCGCCATGGAAACAGGTGGAGCGCAACGCCAACAATGCCGATCGCCTGGCACCCGATTGGGAATCCGTGGAGGCCAAGTGCCGCGGCGTGATGGAACTCCGCATGCGCCTCATTCCGTACCTCCACGCCGCCTTTGTCCGCTACCAGCGTCACGGCATGCCGCCGTTCCGCGCTTTGGTGATGGATTATCCCGACGACCCCGCCACCTGGGCAGTCGACGATCAATACCTCGTGGGCGAATCGTTGCTCGTGGCGCCGGTAGTGGCCGGCCAGTCTGCCCGCAATGTTTATCTTCCTGCCGGAGACTGGTTCGATTTCTGGAGCGGCACTCGACATCCGGGCAAGCAGCGCCTCCGCGTCACGCCGCCCCTGGAACAGATCCCGATCTTCGTAAAAGAAGGCTCCATCCTGCCGCTCGCCGAGGCCACGCTGCACACCGCCGATCCGGCCGCCTTCCGCCTGCATGCGCAGGTATACGGCGATTCGCCGCGTCCCACAGTCTTATATGAGGATGACGGCAGTTGGCGCCCGTCCCTCGCGGAGGTGACGCTCACCTGGGATGGCGCGAGAGAATCAGGCGCAGTCAGCCGTTCCGGCAGCGGTGGCGGACCACGCTATGTGGTCACCACATGGAAGGCAGTTGGCTGATGTGAATCTGCTCCGCGTGACCGTTGTCCGCCGTCCGGTTGCTGATCTCGATGCCGGATCCAGCATTGTTGTGCGAGGCATTCGTTGCCTTCCGCGAGGTTCCCGTGCAAGCGGACGTTTTGGCTCTCCTTTACGTGCACACCGTAGAGCCGGTTGCGCAGCCAGTTATTCGTCACGGTGATGGTGCTGCTCAATAGATCCCGCAGCGTGACATCGTGCAGGTCCTCGTCCGGGAATGTGCAGCGTTGGATGGCTGCGGACTGGCCTGCTGGTGAGCGCGGTGTTCGCGGCCAGCGTGGCCAAGATGACCAGCATGCTGAGCATNNGCGCCTCCGAGGAGTGGCAGGTCGCCGTGGGTCGCATCTTCACTCCGGTCTACGGGCTGATGTGGATCGGGGTGGCGTTCGCCTTCACCACGGTGAAGAGCTTTTCGCTATTCGACAAGCTTCTGCTGGCCGCCGCTTCGGTCCAGATTCCGACGACACATTGCGGCCACTACCGCCATCCTGTCCTGGTGTGTGCCGCGTGGTTCTTCGGCGCCATGATGTTTTACCGCAAGAGTGGCCGCAGATACGTGGAGCAGGTTGATCTGTTTTTTCGCAACATGCACAGGCCGATCGATCGAAGGAGCCCCCGAACGGATATGCCAGCGACAGCCGGCAGTACCTGATGATGGGGCGCCAGTGCCTGATCTACGGCGGCTTCATTTGCCTGTTGCTGCTGATACCGAATCCGGCCCGGATCGCAGCGAACGGGAACTGGGATACCGCGGCCGTCAAGATGGTAATGGCGATGGGCGTCTTCACCAACGATCGCGCGATGTTCGAGCGCGCCCTCCACTACTACGTGAATGGCGCAGCGCCCATTTCAGGGCTTCCAGGTACATGCCCCGCACCAGGCGATTGTCCCAGGCATCGTCATGATGGCCACGCACACCAGGTGATTTCGCCGCGCGGGCCGTTCCGTCCGGTCTTCGAGCAGATTTACAACCACTACGTGAACCGGCAGGGAATCCCGGCACCTTACACGCAGAGGGTCGCCGGGAAGGTCCGGCCCGAAGGAGCAGCGCAAGGCGCCGATCATCCCGGCTTCGGGACTCTGCTCTATTCGCGTCCGAGGGCAACGATGAAGCAGCGCGCGGAACGCCGCCGGGCGTGCGTTCGACCTTTCACGTGAACCTGATGGACGCCGCGCGCGTTCCTCTCAGGGAATTGTTTGGGGGGTGACGCAGGAGACCGTGAACCCGGGCGTGCTGGATACCATCGAGGTGGTGTACCTGGATTGCATCGAAAGTCCGCAGAGCTTTCGCCGGTGGCCGCCCCCGGGACGCACGCGGTGGTCTACCGCACGGCGCTCGGCAAAGCGATGCTGGCGCACTTGCCGAAGGACCAGGTTGAGGCTGCGTTGCGTTCCCTAACGTTTCAGGCCTTTACACCCAAGACCGTTACTTCCGCCGCTTCGTTCCGCAGCCAGTTGGAGCGGGTGGCCCAGCAGGTTACGCCATCGACGATGAAGAAAGCGTGCTCGGCGTACGCTGCTACGCCGCCCCGATCCTGAATCAGCAAAGGGAGCCGGTAGCAGCCATTAGCGTTTCCGGCCCCACCGCGCGACTGACCGACGAGAACGCGGCGCAGATGGTGATTGCCATCCGCGCAGCGGCGCAAGACGTGGCCAACCGGCTTCAGCCGCAGGTGCCCGCCTGCCAGACTTCGGTTTCGTTCTGAAGAGGCAGGTCGACCGGAGCATCGCGCTGCGCGGAGAGGTACATGGCCAGCGCCCACTCTACCAGCTTGCAGCACCGCCAGGCGGCCACCTGGAGGCGCGCTACGGGCAGCATGTTGACTTGACCACCAGGTCCCTCAGTAAACCTTGGCGATCATAAACGCCGGACCGGCCGCACGGTTCTGCCGCTTTCCGCGGACTGGTAGATGGCTTCCACCACTTCGAGCGCGCGCAGCCCATCTTCACCGGTGATGGCCGCCGGCGTGCCGTTGCGGATCGCCTCGGCCAGATCCTTGAGGAAGAGGACTGTGGACGCGCCAGCGTAGCCAGGCTGAGGCGGCAAATCGAAGCCAACTTGCCGGGCGCCGGCATCACTGCAAACGAACAGGCTCTCGCGGATCCCCTCGAATGACGGGTTCCACGAGAGCACTCCTCGCGTGCCGCGGAGCGCCAGGTACAAATCCCGCGCCGAGGGAAACGAATCCGGCACCGTATAACTGATGTCCAGGGCCAGCACCGTCCCTCGGGAAAACGTCAGAATGGCGAACGAATTGTCTTCGATATCGTATTGCTGGTTGACCTTCACGTTCTTGCCGAACACTTCCACCACTTCATCGTTCAGCAGCCAACGATACAGGTCGATCCAGTGAACTCCCAAGTTGTACATGGGACCACCGCCGCTGGCGCTCTTCACCAGCATCCACTCGGCGTTGCCTTCGATGTAACGCTGGAGACGTCCGGCGGCGCAGCGGCCTTCGCAGCCCACAATTTGCCCCAGGGTACCGTCGGCCACGTGCTGCTTCATGGCGCGGGCCACGGGGTGATAGCGCCATACATAAGGTGACGACAGCACGACGCTGGCGTGCGCTGCGGCGCGAATCACGCCCGCCAGGCTTTCCGAATCGGCCGCCATGGGTTTCTCGACAAGCACGTGGACTCCGCGCCCGGCGCACGCGATGGCGGCTTCGGGACATTGATGATGCGGCAGAAAGAGGACGGCCAGATCCAGGTGCTCGGACTCCAGCATGTCGTGGAAGCTGGCATAAGGCCGCACCGGAAATTCTGCCGTGAAGGAGTGCAACACGGCAGAGTCGGATTCGGCGGCGGCAACCACTTCGAACTCACCCGCTGCGCCGAATACCGGCATGTAACTACGCGGGTGAAGATGGCGAAGCCCGATGAATCCGACCTTCAAGCCTGGCATAAAGACCCGTTCCGTTCACGATCAGTTTAAGTCTTCGACATGGTAGTTGGAGGTGCCGGTCTGCGCGTCTGCGGCAAGGGCTGGAGCGGCCGCATCTTCTACCGTCCATGGAACTGGGTGCGTCCGTGGTGCAAGCACGCCCGCGCCTGGCGGAGAGCCCGAGGCGTTCTCCGGCCTGAAGCACGACGATTTCCTCAAGGCGCTGGAGGCGGAAGGCATTCCCGCAGCTTACAGATACACTCCGTTGAACACCCAGGCGTTTTTGAATACGGCTGGCGCGGGCGTAGTTTGGGGCGGCCTTAGTTCTCGATCGGGACTTTCCCCACGTGGTCGATGACTACTATGTCGCCGAGACCCTTCTTTGATGTGAGCTTCAGGCCGAGTTGATCCTGGACGGCGTGTATAAGGGTTGGGCCGGGAGGTCCGTTGTCGGGCACGATCTGGTCTCGCAGGCCGGCCTGCTCCATGATCCAGGCCATGTCGATTCTCCAGGTCATGTGGAGGTCGTACTTGCCTTTTAGCCCGGTGGCGTCAACTACCGGCCGGCCCAGGTAGAACGACAACGTCTTGACGATCTCCGGCATGGCGACGGCGAATCCGGTCCAGCGATAGCGCCCGTTTGCTCCCGCCAAACCGCCGTGGCCGGCCGGAAACGCCGGATAGCCGTCGTCGCCCATGGTGTACCCAGGGGGCGCCCAAGGATCTTCGTCTGGCGGCACGGCATCCCGCGCCGACTCCTTTATTTTCAGACCCTTCTCGTCCACGGTCAGCTCAAAGACCGGCATTTCTTTCTGCTCACGGTGAAACGTGAACTTGAAGCGCTCTGCCAGCAGGTTCTGGAGCATCCGATGGAACTGCTCTTTGGTAGTTCCCGCCGGAACCTTGGCATCGAAATCGAACCTGGCTTGGCAGCAGGCGCTTCTGGGAGAAAATGCATACGCTTCGAAGCCGTACGCAAGGGAGACCAAGAAGTGGAGGGGAACGTTGGAGCATCTCCACAGGCCCGGACTCGTTGTGCCAGGGCCGCCGCTGCACTCGATGGCTTGGGCGGCAGGTGAGGCGGGCTTGACCGAGGCCACTTCGAACGATTGGGCGTTCGCTGGCTGACCGTACGTTAGGCAACTTGCCAACAGGATCAGCGGCTTCATCATGCTTCCGATCCTTTCGGATTTAAGAATACCAAATACTGTTATGAAGATGTTGACTCCCTCAGCACACAGTGAAATGTGTCAGTACCCGGGGCGCCGTCCCGAGCGTGGCTTACAAGGTAAGTGTGGATGGACAACAATGGACAACCGGCATTTGTGCCTGACTTTTTGACTTACGACCAGTTCAATTGGATAGAGTACGCCAGTTTCGCCATGGCCGGTAATACGATGAGTTTCGACCTGGAGCGGGCGATCCGAATGTAATCAACGTCCAGGGCTGACACGCAGCGAGAAGTTCTCCGCGGGTAACATCAAGATCGTCAATCGTAAACAACAGTATCATGACGACTTTTCGATAACCGTCACGAAGGCGGCTTTTCACGGAGAATGCAAACTGGCCACTACTGCAGCCCATCCAGCGCCCTGGTGGTGGATTACGGCGGAGTGGTCCGCACCCGGGAGCTCCACGAGATGTGGTGGATTCGTGTCGCGCGATCTTGCCTCCACATAGGCGCGACTCAGCTCCGGGGGCACGACATCGTCCGCGGTGCCGTGGATGAGCACACGCGGGACTGCCGANNGCCGATGAAATCGCGCACCGCGCCGGCGCCGAGATTGCGCTCCCAGCCGAGACGCAGGGAGGCGACCGGAGCGAGCGCCACGACGCCCGCGAGGCCGGGCAGTTCTCCAGCCAGCCACAGTGCCAGGTGGCCGCCTGCCGAGTGACCCATCACCACGGTGGGCGCATCCACCTGATCGCGGGCGCACTGCACCGCCGCCAGAACGTCATCGAGCGTGCCGCGCCAGCCCCCGCCCGGTTGGCCCACACGGCGGTATTCGATATTCGCGGTGTGAAAGCCGGCGAGCGTCAACGCCTCGCAGAATCTGGCCGAGTGAGACAGATCGAACCGGCTGCGCCAGAAGCCTCCGTGGATCATCACCACCAGTAGGCGCGACGCTGGCTCGGTTGCCCAGCGGAAGTCGATGAACTGGTTGGGATCGTCGCCGTATGGAATCATTTGAGCGGATGAAACGCCACGCGCTCGATGGCGATGGGCGTCTGCGATTTGAATTGGGCACGCACCACTACCTGGAACCATTCCGGAATGCCGCCCTGCTGTTCGCGCAGGAAGCGGACGAACGGCGTCACGTACTCGGGACGCGTCACGTATTCTACGGCTGCCCGCGTGCACTCGGTGGAGCTGCCGGCGAGGATCAGCATTTCGCCGGTGCGATGCAGGCCGGGAATGCGCGTAATCAGGGCGTGGCCTTCGAGGAGCGTCACGCGGTCCGGGGTCCACCTTTCGGCGAAGTCCGCGGGCTCGCCGGCGCGCGGATGAAGGTTGTTCACGCGCGAGTGGATGAAGGTTGTTCACGCGCGAGTGGCTGATTTCGAAATCCTGCTGCACTGGCAGGTCCACGGTCTGCAGATTGAATTTCGGCGGACCCAGAAAGATCATGTTGTAGCGGGTGATGTCTTCCCAGGTGAGCAGGTTGCTCACCTGCAAGGAAAGATCGCGGCCGCGCGGCAGCAGGAGGCGCTGCAGGGCGAAGGCCCCCTCGGCTTCACCCACCCCGGTGTACGGGAATGCCGCCGAGATGGGGCTGGCGCCCAGGGCCTGCTCCACTTTCCGCACGTCCTCGGACTGGCTGGCGGTATCCCACGTGTTCAGGCCGGGGGCGCGGAAAAAACTGTTACCGACCTTGGTGAAGAGGGGCGTTCCGATGGCCACCATGAGCGGCCGGGGGCTGGCCAGAAGAGGCTTCCACAGGGCCTCCATATCGGAATTCCAGCGGTCGGCCAGTGCTGGGACGCCGGGACGCGAATGCGTGGCCCAAAAGACTCCCGCGGCGAGCAGCACCACGGCGGCAGCGGCCGCGATCCACCAGTAGCGCTTCGGCGCGGGCGGCTTGGGCTCGACGACTTCGGGCAACTCCGCGGGACGGGGCTGAAACTCCAGCTTGAAGTGCCCCTTCGGCAGGCCGACCACCATGGGGTCGGCGGTCCCTTCGGTGCGGTAGTATTCGTCCAGCTTCTGGCGCAGCTTGCCTACCTGGACGCGGACGGAGGAGTCCGTCTGCGGGTCGTAATCCGAAGGCTTGCCGAAGGCCTCGACGCCGACGGTGTACTCCTTGATATCGCCCGCGGGATCGGCCACCGCCTGGCGCCCCAGGTAGTCCAGAAGGCGCTTCAGGACCTCTGTATTGCGGAAGGCCTGGCTGTGCAGAATCTTCTGAACTTGTGCGGATCGCGGATCGGTGGAAACATTCACCTCAGTGGAAGCCCTTGACTCTTCTAGATTAACTGGTAATTCACCGGTTAACCGCCGCATTCAGCTTGACCCCTTGGCCTTACTGTAACAAACTCAGGTTTGGCCATCCGAACCTTATCCCTTCTTTTGCTGCTGCCGGCCGCACTTTGCGCCGCCTCGCCGCGAGTTGAAAAGACAATCAACCGCGACTGGACCTTTCAATATAGCCCGCAGGAAACGCCCGACCTGCGTCTGGCGCAGCCCGGCTTCGATGACCGTCAATGGCCGGCCGTGGCCCTGCCGCACACCTGGAGCACCTACGAGACCACCGGCGACCTGCACCCCTTCATCCGCTCGGCCTCCGAAAAGGACGACTCCTACTGGTGGTTCGGCTGGGGATGGTATCGCAAACGCATCGCCATCGGCCAGCGGTATGCCGGACGGCTGATCGCCCTGGAGTTCGACGGAGTTCAAAAGTATTCCAAAGTGTATGTCAACGGTGCGCTGGTTGCCGAGCACAAGGGCGGGTACACCAGTTTCTCTGTTGATATCACAAATCAGGTCCGATTGGGGGAAGTGAACGTAGTTGCCGTGCAGGCTTCGAACCGGCGCGACGATCCCTTTGGCGTGATTCCACCTTCCACGGCCGGCAATTTCGATGTGTACGGAGGCATCTACCGCGACGTAAGGCTGGTGATTCGGGACCGGCTGCATGTGCCGTTTCAGGGGTCGGCGGAGTATGAGGGCGGGACTTTCGTGACGACTCCGGAAGTCAGCGGCGAGCGCGGGGTGGCGCAGGTGCGGACGTGGGTGCGCAACAGCTATCCGGAGGCCCGGGANNATCCGCGATGCCGGGGGAAAGACCGTGGCGCAGATGACCAGCCGGGAGACCATCGCGCCTGGCGCCACGCGCGAGTTCACGCAGAAGATGGCGCCGATCGACCGGCCGCAGCTGTGGTCGCCCGATTCGCCCTACCTATATAATGTCGCGACCGAAGTGCGTGATGGCGGCCGGCTGGCCGACGTTTACAGTTCGCCTCTGGGTTTCCGCTGGTACCGTTGGGATTCGGCGGAAAAGCGCCTGTACCTGAACGGCCAGAAGGTGCTGCTGCACGGCATCAATCGGCACCAGGAATATCCGTGGCTGGGCGACGCCATGCCGAAGTGGATGCACCTGCGCGACCTGGAAGACATCCGCCACAACATGGGGCTCAACTTCCAGCGCACCGTGCACTACCCCAACGACCCATACGTGTACGACCTTTCCGACCGCCTGGGCATCATCACTATTGAAGAGCAGCCCAACATCAAGGACATTGCCTTCGGCCGCAACGTGCAGCACACGATGCTGCAAGAGGCCATCCGGCGCGACCGCAATCATCCCTGCATCTTCATCTGGTCGATCGGCAACGAAACCAACGATCCGGCCGATTCCGCCTGGGCGCGGGCCGAAGACCCCACGCGCCTCATCTACCTGCGGCGTGGCGACAATGGCGGCGACTTCGTGCAGATGACCGATAAGGACCTGGCGATCGAGAATCTGCTGCGCTGCACCGTCCGCGGCTGGTACACCAACGACGACCACCAGTTCCCGAAGGACGGCATCAATCCTGCCAGTTCGCAGGTCACGGGAACCGAACTGTGGCAGCACGAAATGGACGTGCGCAGCGAGAAGCTGGCCGACGACAACGTGGTGGTGTGGCTGTATGCCGATCATGGCGCCGACCGCAAGTACGTGAACTCGCCGCTGCTCAACATCAATCCCAAGGGCTGGACGGATCAGTATCGCTTCCCCAAGTTTGTGTATTACTTATGGGAGGCCAATTTCGGCGCTAAGGCGATGGCGTATATTCTGCCGACTTACTGGCGCCAGCC
>OKRF01000503.1:11270-23676 GCA_900290315.1 Candidatus Sulfopaludibacter sp. SbA3
GATGGCGTATATTCTGCCGACTTACTGGCGCCAGCCGTATGTTGGACAACGCAAGCCAATCGTGGTGGATTCGAATTGCGACGAAGTTACTCTGAAAGTGAACGGCGTGGCGATTGGCACGCAGAAACCGAGCGCGGCCAACAATCACAGCGTGACGTTCGAGAATGTGGCGATCCAGCGGGGCGAGATCTCCGTGGAAGGCCGCAAGGGCGCGGAGGCCGTGGCGTACAAGCTGGCGATGGCCGGCAAGGCGGCGCGCCTGGTGCTGAAGACCGACCGGCAGACTGTCTCCGCCGATCGCTCGGGCATCGCCATTCTGTCCGCCGATATTGTGGACGCGGCCGGGGTCCACGTCTTCGGAGCGAATCCGCCGCTGGCGTGGGCGGTGTCCGGTCCCGCGACGCTCGCCGGCCCCGCCACGTACAAGACGGACACCGCCAAGAACGGCGCGATGGAAGGCACCATGTATATCGATATGCCGGTGGCTAACGTGTTGCGGTCCACGGCTGTCGCGGGCGCGATTCAAGTGACGCTCTCGGCGCCGGGATTCGCGCCCGTTTCGGTGAGCCTGGCATCGGTGGCGCCGCCGGACGATGCGGTGGCCGGCATCGGCGAGCCGCACATTGCAGAATCGGCGAGCCGCACATTGCAGATCAGGGCCGCCTGCGGATCACGCGCATCCCGGGGTTCCAGCCCGCCACGCTCGCCGTGAAGCCATCTACGAAGAACACGATTGCGGAGATCGAAAAGGATTACGACTTTCAGGCGGGCACGCGCGAGCAGGTGAAGGCGCAGATCGAGAAGTTCGTTCAGGAGCGCAATCCCAAGGTCAACATCGCGACCGCGGCCAACGCGGCCTTCATCGACCGGATGACTACGCTGGTGATGGAGCGCGGCGGGCACCTGATTGCCGACGACTACAACTTCAATGCGCAACAGGCGAACTCTCCCAGTCTGAAACCGAAACCGCAGGCTCCCGCCAAACCGAATCGCGAGGACGAGCGCGCCCGAATCAAAGCGGCGCTGTTTGTGCCGAGCCCGCTGCCGGCGCTACGGCCGGAAAGCTACGGACAGTTCGAACCGGCGCCGGGCGTGGTGGCCGAGCGGGTCAGCTATGCCACCGATTATGGCCTGCGGGTGCCGGCCATTGTATATCGTCCCAGGCAACTGCCCGCGGGGAAGATGCCCGGCATTGTGGTGGTCAACGGCCACGGCGGCGATAAATTCAGTTGGTACTCCTTCTACACGGGAATTCTGTACGCCCGCGCGGGCGCCACGGTGATCACCTATGACCCGATCGGCGAAGGCGAGCGCAATCTCCAGCGGAAAGACGGGTCGCGCCAGCATGACCGCACCGTGGACCCGCCGGAGATGGGGCGCCGCATGGGCGGGCTCATGATCACGGACGTGATGCAGGCCGTCAGCTACCTGGCGCAGCGCTCCGATACCGACGCCAAGCGACTGGCTGCCGTGGGTTATTCGATGGGCTCGTTCGTTCTGGGAATCACCTGCGCGGTGGAAACACGCCTCAATTCCTGCGTGCTGGCGGGCGGCGGCAATCTGGATGGTCCCGGCGGCTATTGGGATTCCAGCAGCAAGTTGATGTGCCAGGCGATTCCGTACAAGACGCTATTGTTCCTGGGCGATCGCGGCGCGGCGCTGTACGACCTGCATGCCGACCGGGGCTCGACCCTGGTGATCAACGGGACGGCCGATGACGTTGTCTCCATTCCGAGGATGGGCGCGACCTTCTTCGACGACCTTCGCAAGCGCACCATCGCGCTGCATGGCAGCGAGAAGAACGTGTTCGCCGTGGAGTGGAATCAAGGCGGCGGACATCGCCCTTATTGGCTGACGCGTCCGGCCGCGCTGTGGCTGCAGAAGCATCTCCATTTCCCGAATTGGACGGAGTCGTCCATTGCCGCGATGCCGGAGACGCACATTCTGGAATGGGCCGGGAAGGGCCACGTGGTGATCGATAAGCTCTACGCCACGGAATTGCGCGAAGGCGGCACGCGCGCGCTGGGCACCGGGTTTCCGGCGATACCGCACGATGACATGAATGCGCTGCCGGTGGAGCGGTGGAATCGCGATAAGGATCTGTACGTGTACGAGACGTGGCTCAAGGAGGCCAAAGCACGGTGCACGGAAAAATAAGTTGTGTGCTGCTGCTGTGCGCCACGGCTTCGGCGGCGGACTTTGCTACGGTGTACAGCATCAAGACCTATGGCGCGTCCGGCAACGGCAAGACTCTCGATACAGCGGCCATCCAGAAGGCCATCGACGCCGCCAACGGTGCGGGTGGCGGCGTAGTCTACTTTCCCGCGGGCAGTTTCCTTTCCGGCACCATCATGCTGAAGAGCAACGTGACTCTGTACCTGTCTCCCGGCGCGGTGCTGCTGGGCAGCAAGCGCATGGAAGACTACAGCCCGAAGCACCTCATCTACGCGACGGGCGTTGCCAATATCGCCATCGAAGGCGGCGGGGCTATTGACGGCCAGGGCGATTCCTTTCTGGACAAGGACCTCAAGCCGCTTCCCCGCCCCAGTCCACTGATCGAGATCTGGGACTCGCACGGGATCCGCGTGCAGGACATCACGATTCGCAAAGCGCCTGCCTGGACCTTCCACACCAAGAACTGTGACGACGTCAAGGTACGCGGCATTTCGCTGCTCAATAATCTGCGCGCCATCAATACGGACGGCATCGATATCGACTCCAGCCGCAACGTAATCGTCTCCGACTCCCATATCGAAGCCGGCGACGATTGCATCGTACTCAAAACGACGGACCGCGGCGGGCCGGCCCGCTCCACCGAGAATGTCACGGTCACCAACAACGTGCTGGTGAGCGCCGCGTCCGCTTTGAAACTCGGCACGGAAAGCTTCGGCGATTTCCGCCACATCGTCTTTTCCAACTCGGTGATTCGCGAATCGCGCACCGGGCTCGCGCTGCTCGCCAAGGATGGCGGCACTATGGAAGACGTCCGCTTTCAGAACATCGTCATGACCACGGCGCCCAAATGGGGACAGGGCGTGGAATGGCCCATTGAAGTGGATATCGATAAGCGTACCGCGCAATCGCGCCTCAGCCACATCCGCGATATCGGCTTCAGCGACATCACGGTGTATACGCGCGGCCGCATTCTGGTGGAGGGCACCGCCGAAAGCCCCATCGAGCATATCTCTTTCCGTAACGTGCTGCTGCGCATGAGCGGATACGAGAAAATCGACCGCGTCAAGAAAATGAATGGCGGCTCCAAGACTTCGGCCTCCGGCATGCCCGATTATGGGCCCACGCCTGCTGCCATGATCTTCGCTTATGTGAAAGGCCTGATGCTGGATGGCATCGCTACCGTTTGGCCCTCCGGCGGAGAAGTCCCGGACCGCGCCGCGATTTTCGGCGACCGGCTCGAAAACGTGCTAATCACTGACTTTCAAGGGTCCGCCTCACTGCAAGGTGGGCGGCCCATTCGAATTGAAAATTCAAAAGAGGTACGGCAATGACACGGAAACTGCTGTTGGCGATTATTCTTCTTCCGGCTTCGCTTCTCGCGCAGGATACCGGCAGTCTGTACGGCACCGTGACCGATCCGGCCGGGGCCCTGGTACCTAACGCCCACATCACCGCGGTATCGGTAGAGCGCGGCAACGTCCGTACGGCAGACTCTAACGAGAAGGGCGAGTGGGTGCTCACTCTCATGCCGCTCGGCACTTACAACATTAAAGTAGAGGTCGCGGGTTTCAAAGCCTTTGACCAGCAGGGCATTGCGATTGGGGCCGAGCAAAATGTCAAGATCGATGCCCACCTGGAGATTGGCAACGTGTCCGATGCCATCACCGTTCAGGCGGATGCGCCCCTGGTGGACAGCCGTTCCTCCACGCTGGGAGCGACTGTCGACTCTCGCGTCGTGGAGGAGATGCCACTGAACGGCCGGAACATATTCGACCTCACTACGCTGCTTCCCGGCGTCTCCAGCGTGAGCGATCCGCAGACCTTTACCAACGACCGGCAAGGCCCTACTTTCTCCACCTCGGGCTCGCGCACAGCCCAAAATTACATGCTTTTCGATGGATCGCCCTTCATCGCGTTGTTCCGCAATACCGGTTTGAACTATCCGCCGCCCGATGCGTTGCAGGAGGTCCACGTGCTCACCAGCAACTATTCCGCGGAGTATGGTCATAACAGCGGCACAGCCATGAACGTCATCACCAAATCCGGCACCAATGCGATTCACGGCAGCACCTGGGAGTATTTCCGCAACGGGGCGCTCAACGCGCGAACATTCTTCGCCAAGACTGTGAATAAGCTGGTGCAGAATCAGTATGGCGGGGCCATGGGTGGCCCTATCATCAAAAACAAGCTGTTTGTTTTCGGGTCGTACCAGGGGCTGAAGGTGCGTACTTCTGCTCTTACCAGCAGCGCCAAACCACTTACTTCCAAAGAAAGCGAAGGTATCTTCTCCTCCACCATCTTCGACCCGCTCAGCAGCCAGCCGTTCCCGAATAACACTATCCCAGTCAACCGCTTCGACCCGGTCGCCGTCAAGATCAACAACTTAATTCAACCCGCTAACTCAGCCAGTGGGCAGTTAATTGCCACTTATTTCGCCCCCCAGGACGATGACCAGGGGCTGATACGCGCGGATTACTACACTGGCAAGCATGCCATCGATGCCAGGTACAACGAAGTTTACTCGCGCGATAAGAAGGCGTCCGGGAACGTGCCGGGTTACGAATATATTGGCGACGACACCTGGTATCACACCGCCGGCATCGGCGATACCGTCCCCATCACTCCGAATCTGCTCAACATNNCTCTGCACAGCCTGGGCTCCACGCTACCCGAGTTCGGCCCGCCCACGCCCAGCGAGATTAACGTCTCCAGCCGATTCGATATCGGCAATACTTCCGCCGCACCGGCGCTGCTGGTCAACCAACACATCGGGCTGACCGACTCGATCAGTTGGGTCCACGGCGCCCACACCATAAAGGCGGGCTTCGAATACCTGCGGTTGCAGTATCTGAACCGCAGTTTCTTTCAGACGCAGGGAGGCTTCACCTTCAGCGGCATCTTCACGCAGGGCACGCTGAATGGAAAGGCTGTGGCCGGCAATTCCGCTGCCGACTTCCTGTTGGGCCTGGCCCAGACCTTAAGCATCTCGACGCCGGCACTGGAACAGGGCGGCATTGAGAACGGCACCTATTGCTACGTGCAGGACGATTGGCGGCTTTCGCGGAACTTCACGGTCAACCTGGGAGTCCGGTACGAACTGGCGCTGCCCTGGTATCAGCCCAACAACTGGTGGGGCAGTTTCATTCCGGGTGAGACATCCAAGGTCTATCCGACTGCGCCTACCGGCCTGGTATTCCCAGGCGACCCGGGCGTGCCGCGCGGCCTGATCCAGACGGACAAGAACAACTTCGCCCCGCGCATCGGCTTTGCATGGGACGCCTTCGGCGACGGCAAGACGGCCGTTCGTGGCGGCTTCGGCATGTATTATGACGCCATCACCAGCAACATCATTCAGAACGGCACGCAGCCCTTCCGATACTCCTACACCATCAATGCGCCTTACAGCCTGGCGGATCCACTGCACGGGATTCCGCCGATTCCCGATGCTGTACCCAGTAACCCGACTTTCACTACCAATCCGCCGCCGCAACTGACTTTCCCGAGCCCGGGTTTACGGACACCTTATACCTTACAATACAACCTCACGATACAACGCCAGGTCGTCAATAACCTGGTGGTGGAGGTTGCGTATGTGGGCAAGTTAGGACGTAAGCTGCTGACCGACATCTCGGTGAATCCCGCAATCTACGCCGCGGGCGCCACCGTGGCGAACGAGAGCTCGCGCGTGCCCTACGCCGGTTTCGGGAATCTCACCAGCATGGGCACCTTCGCCAACTCCGAGTACAACGCGCTGCAGGTGCGGGTGATCAGGCGCTACGGCAATAACTTCATGCTGCAGGGCGCCTACACCTTCTCCAAGGCCATGGACGATTCCTCCAGTTCCGTCACCGATACAGCGGCGATTCCCAACCCTTACAACCTGCATGCTGAATGGGGACTGGCCGATTTCTACGCCAAGCACATTGCCTCGATGGCCGGCATCTGGAACCTGCCGCGACTGCTGCGTCACAATATCTTCGTGCGGGAAGGGCTGGGCGGCTGGAACTTCTCCATGCGCTACACGGCGCACACGGGAGTGCCGCTGAATATCGTGACGGGTGCAGACAACGCCCTCACCGGAACTCCCAAGCAGCGCCCCAATGTGAGTGGCGACCCGGTGCTCTCCAGCAGCCGTCCCAGGAGCGAGGAAGTGGCCGAATGGTTCGACCCGACGGTGTTTTCCGCGCCAGCCGCGGGCACTTATGGCGACTTAGGCCGCAACGCCCTGATTGGGCCGGGGATGAGTTCGGCGAACGCCGGCATGATGAAGAATTTTCCCTTCTCCCACCGCGAGAACATGTATGTGCAGTTCCGCATGGAGGCGTTCAGCCTGTTCAATACACCTATATTCAGCGCGCCGAACACTACGTTGGGTAGCAGCCTCGGCAAAATCACCAGCGCCAGCGGAGACCGGGAGTTGCAGTTCGCGCTGAAACTGGTGTTCTGACTACCGCAGAAGGCAGGGTCCGAAAACCGGTCGAACGACTGGGTAACGCCGGCGATCTCGTCGCCGGCCGGACCAGTGCAACCGGCGGCAAGACCGCCGGCGTTACCAACAGACGACACGCAATGATCGTGTGTCCTACGGCACTCCGCGTTTGAGTTCCGCGGCAGCCGACATTGGCACGGGCGAGTTGCTGGCGCACATTCGTAAACTGGCTTACCCAGAGTGTTGTCGCCGGCCGGCCAGTGCAACCGGCGGCCAGACCGCCGGCGTTACCCGGCTAGCAACTCGCGGACCTTTGCCGCCAGTTCGTCCGGGCTAAACGGCTTGGGGATGTACGCAGTGACGTTGTCGAATACCCCACGGTGGGCAACGACATCCGCCGTGTAACCGGATGTGAAGAGCACCTTCAGTCCGGGGCGCAACGCCTTCAGCCGTTCGGATAGCTCTCCGCCGTTCATGCCGGTCAGCACCACGTCCGTCAACAACACATGAATCTGGCCCGGATGCCGCTCGACAGCGGCGATCGCGGCCTCGCCGCTTGGCGCGTCGATTACGTGATATCCGAACTGTTCTAGCGCCGCCATCGTGAAAGACCGGACAGCCTCCTGATCTTCCACCAGCAGAATCGTCTCGCTGCCCTTTTCCGTTTGGGCGCCGATTCCACTCTGTCCCGGCAGGGGCAATTCGTCAATGCGGGGTAGATACACTCTGAATGAAGTTCCGGTGCCAACCTCACTCCACACATCGATCCAGCCGCCGCTCTGACGAACGATTCCGTAGACGGTCGATAAGCCGAGGCCGGTGCCCTTCCCTAATTCCTTTGTGGTGAAAAACGGTTCAAAGATCTGCTTGCAGATCGACTCGTCCATGCCGTGCCCAGTGTCCGTGACGGTCATCAGGATGTAGAGGCCGGGAACAGCGGCAGGGTGAATGGCGAGGCTGCCCGCTTCGTCAAGGTCGACGTTCTCCGTTTTGATGTCCAGTCTCCCGCCGTCAGGCATGGCATCGCGAGCATTTACCGCAAGATTCATGATGACCTGATGAATCTGGTCGGGATCTGCCATCACCTGCCCCAGGGAAGTACCCAAGTGCGTTTGCAAAGCGATGTCCTCGCCGATCAAGCGCTGCAGCATAGGCGCAGCCTCCCGAACCGTCATATTCATGTCCAGCACTCTCGGTTGGATCACCTGCTTACGGCTGAACGCCAGAAGTTGCTTGGTGAGGCCGGTGGCGCGCTCGCCAGCCTTCCTGATTTGTTCCGCATACGACCGCATCGGATCGGAATCGTGCAGGGCTCTGAGGGCAAGGTCGCTATAGCCGTTTATTACCGTGAGGAGATTGTTAAAATCGTGCGCCACGCCGCCCGCCAGTCTTCCCACGCTTTCCAGTTTTTGGGCTTGCCGCAACTGACCTTCCAGGTGGAGTTGTTCGGTAACATCACGCTTAATTGCCACGAAGCCAGTGATTCGCCCGGAAGCATCCGGAATGGGAGAGATGGTCGCTTCGGCTTCGTAGGTAGTGCCGTCCTTTTTCCTGTCCGTCAGATGCCCGCGCCAGACCTTGCCATGGGTGATGGTGGTCCACAATCCCTGGTAAAACTCCGCACCTTGCTTCCCGGATTTCAGCATCCTTGGGTTTTGACCGAATGCCTCCCCTCTGGAATAACCGGTAACCTTCTCGAATGCCGGATTGCAGTACTGAATGCTGCCGGCGGCGTCTGTGACCACGATCTCCTCTTCCGCGTGTTCGATCGCGGTAACCAGAATTTGCATGGCCCTTTCCGCATTCTTCTGTTCCGTGATATCGATGGTCGCCAAAATCGCGCAGGACTTGCCATCCAGTTCAATTAACTCCGAGGAAGTCAAACCCGTGCCGATCATGCCGCCTTTTCTGCGGAAGTGGTGCTCGAAATTGCGGAGACGGCCGCCGGCTCGAACCTGCGTCATACATTTGTCGAACTCACCAGAATTGACCCACAGAGCAAGTTCCTTTGCGGTATGACCAATTACCTCTTCCCGGCGATAGCCGCTCATCTGCTCAAACGCTTCGTTGACCTCAACCAGGCGATCATCGGCATCCAGGTCGGAAAGAACCATAGCGGCAGGACTGGATAGAAACCCCTTGGCAAACTTCTCTTCCGATTTCCGCAGCGTCTCTTCCATCCGTTTGCGCTCGGTAATATCTTCGATGAATCCTTCGCTGTAAAGTATCCGTCCATCCTCGCCACAGACTTTTCTACTGTTCAGCGAAACCCAAATGACCGATCCATCCTTTCGCAAGTACCGGCACTCATAATCTCGAACCACGCCATTGCGTTCGAACACCCGCAAAAACTCGGCCCGGTCGCCTGGGTCTGCCCACAACTGATGGGCCGTATCGGTGATAGTAGAAACCACTTCTTCCGCGGAATCGTAACCCAGCATCTTCGCCATAGCGGGATTCGCAGTCAGATTCCTTCCTTCCAACGTCGTCCGATAGATTCCTTCCAGCGCACCTTCGAAGATGTCGCGATACTGCTTCTCGGCATCCTTCCGGGCGGTAATGTCCCGCACACTGGAGATAATCATCTGCGATCCATCCAGGTCGACCAGGTGAGAGTTGACCTCTACCGGAATGCGGCGTCCGTCTTTTGCGACGTGCGTTCCCTCCCAAATCAACTGGCCCGCCGAGTGGATTTTCTCCGCCCTGGCCGCAATCTCGCCAAACTCTTCGGGAGCGTCAATGTCAAGAGGCCCCATTTGCAGCAGTTCCTCGCGTGAATATCCCAATTGGCGGCAGGCATTGTCGTTCGCATCGAGGAACTTCCCCGGCAGACCATCCTCTCCGAATTTGTGAACCATCAGGGCATCCGAAACTTTGTTGAAGATGAGATGGTAATAACGTTCGGCCCTGGCCGCAGCTTCGCTCGCTTGCCGAAGCGAGTCCTCTTTGCGTTTGCATGCGGTGCGATCGATGAGGAAGCCTTCGATGGCGATCACCCGATCACCGTCGAAAACGGGACTGGCCGAAAAGCAGTGGTAGCCAATGGTGCCATCCCTGCACAATCTGGAGGATTCGCCACTTGGCACCGATTCACCCTGCATGAGGGCTTCGACAACCTTTTCCGNNTGCGTCTTCCCTGCAGGCGAATCCGTGCATCCGCAACCACGCCGGGTTCACGTCTTCGAAGCGGCCGTCCATTCCGATTCGGAAATACCCCGCCCCGGTGTCGTCAACAACTTTCCGAAATCTCTCCTGGTGACCCATACAACGCCCTCCCGGGTTCCGCAGTCCGAGGCCATTGTACTCCTCATCACACCTGCTAATCGACATTCCACTCCCTCATGCCAGGACTATTGCGGTGAGTGAGCGTTCTAGTACTTCTGGGACTAAGCTGACTGGTTTTCAGTGATTGGTTAGCAATCGCCTTTGGCGCCGGAGTGGTCGTCGCCTTGTGGCGATAGCGATAGTTGCCGCGTCAGCGGCCGAGAGCGGCGGTGCCTGCGAAGCCCTCTTATGCAAAGTTACTCATGCGAACGACTCAGGAGCTCCGCTTTCGACTCATACGATGCAGTTGCAGGCGAGCGTGGTTGACCTTTAGAGCTTTGCCATTCCAGGCCGCGCCATTGAGAGCGGCGATGGCCTGTGCCGCATCGGTATCTGCCTTCATCTGGACAAATCCGAAGCCCCTGGATAGACCCGTCCAACGGTCCGTCATCATCTTGAAGCGGCGGACCGTACCATGCTTTTCAAACAAAGGTCGAATGTCCTGTTCAGTAACATTGATAGCGAGGTTTCCCACAAGAATATTGTTCACGATAGTTCCTTTTCATTGGTCAGAGCCGCAGCAGCAGCCTAGTTTCGATTCCCCTGTTTACTCAGTTGGAGCCATTCCACGGGATGTGAGCGAACCCGTGAATCCTGTTCAAGGATGTCAGCCCAGCGCCGGTCATCGTCCTTGATATTGAGGAAGGTTCCGATGGTGCCCTGGTAAGATCCCTTAGCGAGAAAAACTCCATCGCCTTTATGAAATGCCGGGACCGCCACGGGTTCAGGGGATTGCAGTGTGTGGAAGCGGAGCACGTAGTGCCGTCCTTTCTGGCAAGAGACATCAGGGACGGACCGGTAAGCGGAAACAGCTAGCCGTACGGCTCTTGGTGGGAGATGCCAACTCAAGGATAGCACGCCGGCCAAGCGATGGTGCGGATGATAGGACTTGAACCTACACTCCCATTACAGGAACTGGAACCTAAATCCAGCGCGTCTGCCAATTTCGCCACATCCGCATGCCTGAGGGGAATTATAACGTAATCCTACACCAGACCCAGGAATTTCGGAGAATAGCCGGGGAAGACGCCTTGCAGATTCGTGTTGCCCGTGTGCCGCGCCACCAGTTCGCCCAGGACGTCGCGGAAGTCCGTGGTGAGCGCCAGGTCGCGGCTTTCGTACAGTTGCTCTTTTTCCAGACCGGGCCACTTGCCGTACACTTTGCCGCCCTTCACTGCGCCGCCCATCGCGAACATACAGTTGGCGTGTCCGTGATCGGTTCCGCGATTGCCGTTCTCGTGCGCGGTGCGGCCGAATTCCGACATCGTCACCACCGTCACATCGCTCATCCGGTCGCCCATGTCCTGCCAGAAAGCGCTCAGCGCCTGGCCATACTCGCGCAGCAGATTCGCCAGTTGCCCTTCCGACGCCCGCGGACCCAGTTCGTTCACGTGATGGTCCCAGCCCCCGATATCGGCGAAGGCCATTTCCATTCCTACGTCGCTCTTGATCAACTGCGCGATCTGCCGCAAGCTGTCGCCGAATCGCCCGCGCGGATAATTCGCGCCGTTCGCCGGTGTGTAGGTCTGGCGCTGGATGTTCTGCAGCATCGCCACCGCTTCGAAAGTTTCGCGGCCGGTGGCCTGCAAGCGCGGATCTTTGGCGGTGGCGTACATGTCTTCGAACTGCTTGGCCGCGGCGGCATCGCGCACCTGGAAGGTGCTGATGCTCTGCAGCGCGACAGCCGGTTCACCGCCCCGCAGGGCGCGCGGCAGCGTGGCGCCCAATGCGACCGCGCGGACCGGCGACACCTTGCCGGCCGGCTTCGGCAGGGCGCGATTCATCCAGCCGCTATCCGTCGCCTTCAAGCCCGGCGTGCCCGACTCCATGTAATCCTGAGCGTCGAAGTGCGAACGTGTGGGGTCGGGCGAACCCACCGCATCCACAATCGCCAGATGCTGCTGGTCGAACAGGGGCTTCAGCGGCGCCAGCGAAGGATGCAGGCCGAAGAAGCCATCCAGGTCGATGGCGGCATCCGCTTGCTTGTCGCCGCTGGTAGACGGCCGCGGAATCGAGATGGTCGGCCGCATCGCATAGTAGGCCTTCTCCCCGTGGGGCACCACAACGTTCAGGCCGTCGGCAGCGCCGCGTTGGAAAATGGCCACCAGAACCTTCTTGCGGGCCGCCGCGTCATCCTTGGCATACAGCGCGCGCGTCAACCACAGCGGCGCGCTTCCCATACCCACCATGGCGAGCGCGGAATTGCGCAGAAAAATACGACGAGTGTTCATGACAGATCCCCTTCCGGCTACCGTTTTTGAAACTCCGGAGAACCCAGCGTGATCCCTTGCGAGCTATCCGGTTTGGCGGCCTGGGCCACCTCCACTTTTACTCCCGGCACCTTATTGTCGGCCAGTTGCAGGGCGAAATTCATGCGCGCCACCAGACCTGCCGAATTGAGCCATTCCTTGCTCGAATTGGAGTAGCCCGTCGGTTCCTGTTTGCGGTACAGAGGCTCGCCGAGTTGCGCCACCTGGT
>OKRF01000503.1:23686-28470 GCA_900290315.1 Candidatus Sulfopaludibacter sp. SbA3
GGTTCCTGTTTGCGGTACAGAGGCTCGCCGAGTTGCGCCACCTGGTTGGTGAGCGCGGTGGCAAAATCCACCTCGCCGTTCACCGCGCGGACGGCGCTGGCCACCATCTCCAGCGGCGATTTCAACTTGCTGCGATACGCCCCCTCGCTCCAGAATTCCTTCGCGTTGAGCATGGCGCGCAGCACTTCGCGGATATCGCCATCGCTCTTGAGGAACGTCTGGGCCATGGTTTCCACCAGCGATGCCGGCGGATCGTCAGCCACGAAACGCTGCGCCAGTTTACGCGAAATGAAGTGCGCCGTGGCCGGACTGTGGGCCACAAGATCCAGCACCTTTTCGCCATCCTGGATTGCGCCTCCGGCCGGGATGGTCACACCCAGCACCACCTTTTCACCGTTATCGTGCAGGCGCGGAGCGAACTGGAATGCGCCTCCGCGCTGCGGCTGGTTGATGGTCCAGCCCGTGAAGCAGCGGGCCGCTTCAGTGACGTCTTTTTGGGTATAGCCACCATCCACTCCCAGCGTGTGCAGTTCCAGCAGTTCGCGGCCGTAGTTCTCGTTCAGGCCGCGCCGCTGCTGCGGGCCGTTGCCGCGTCCGGCAGGCGCATTCGGCCCCACGCTCTGCCAGTTGTCCAGGTAGAACATCATGGCCGGACTCTTCGCCGTCGCTTCCAGAAGGTCGCGGAACTTGCCCAGAACGTGGGGACGAATCACGTCGCGCTCGTATTGCGTCACCATGTAACGGTCGGCGCCCTTATCCAGGAAAATATTGAAGTGATTGAACCAGAAATCGGTGAGCACTTCTTCCAGTTGCCGATTGCCATACACCGCGCGGAGCATCTTGCCTTCCATCAGGTCGCGTGCTACCACCTGCTGCGGGCCGGCGGCCAGTTCGATCTTGCGGCGCACCGCCGGCGGCGCGGCCGCGAACATCGACTGGCGAAGCGGCGGCGGCATGGCCGCAATCACGTCGTCCTGCTTTTCCGCGGGCAGAGCCAGGAATGCCGCCAGGCGCTGTTGCGGCGTTCCCTGGCGCAGGGAGCGGACCTGCTCCTGAGTCAGCAGTTCGCGCAGGGGCTGCACGTCCGGAGCTCCCGGGGCTGCATTCGGATCGCCGCCGGCTGCCTGCCGCTTCTCGTAGCGCGCCACCAGCTTTTCGATCAGCAGCCGCCTGTCCGGGTCCGTCGGGAACGGCATCTGCCCAGCCACCATCTGCTTCACGAGCTGCGGAGTTGGGTAGTTCCGCACCAACTCGCTGCTGCTCATGGTCAGCGTGTCCAGCTCTTTGAGCTTGGCCACCAGCACCGGGTTCTCTGCAATCTGGCCGGGATGCAGTTGCAGTTCGATCCACTTTTTGAGCCCCATGGCGCGCACCGCCGCGGCATCCCCTGGGCGTGGGCCGAACGTCAGGCGATTCAGCGCCTGGCTGATTCGCTGCTCCTTCGAAATTTCCCGGAAAAACTGGCGGGCGTCGTCGGCGTTCTTCTTCGCACCTGCGGAGATCCCAGTGAAGGCGGCCAGACAGACAACGGAAACCAGCACCCAACGTGCAGACCTGCGCATCTCGTGTCCTCTTTAATCATTAAACTCCCCATCTCCCGCGGAGTTGCGGCGCCCCTGGTAAATCTCCGTAAGGTTCCGCTCGCGCTATAGTAGATCAGGAGAACGTCATGCTGAGGATTTTATCGCTTTTCCTCCTGCTGCCGCTCGCCGCGACCATTATTCTTGCTCAAACCGTCGGGTTCAATTCAGGCCACAGGAACCGCCACTATTAATGTTCAGCCCGACCAGGTACAACTGGATATCGGTGTAGTCACGCAAGCCAATACTGCCGCGCAGGCCGGCCAGCAAAACGCCGTCCAAACCAATGCCATGATCACCGCTTTGAACCAGGTGCTGGGGAAGAGCGGAACTATTCAAACCGTCGGCTATTCGATCTACCCGCGATACAGCACGGCCACCGGCCAGTCCAACACCATTGTGGGTTACACCGCTCAAAATACGGTTCGTGTAACTTCCTTCGATCTCACGCTCGCCGGTCCCCTGATCGACGCCGCCAACCAGGCCGGCGCGAACAGCGTCGGTGGATTGAATTTCGGACTGCAGGACTCCGAACCAAGCCGTTTACAAGCCCTAAGCCTGGCCGGCAAGCAGGCGCAGACCCACGCCACCGCCATTGCTTCCGGTCTGGGCGCGAAGGCCGGTCCGGTGATTTCCGCCGTGGAAGGTGCGTACGCTTCGCCGAGTCCTGTGTTCGCCGGCACGGCCGCCTCCAGCAGCACGCCTATTGTGAGCGGCACGGTGAGCGTCACAGCCACCGTGACCATCACGGTGCAATTGCTGCAGTGAGAGTACGTCAAGCGGAATCGGTAAAGCCGGCCGGGCGGGCCTCACCTTCAGGTAGGTGAAGAAGGGCGAGGCCGCCCTGCAACAGAAGCGCGTGCTCAACCGCCTGCATCGCCGCGTGACCGGGCCACACTTCGCCGGCCCGGCAGGACGTGCTCGTGGTGGTGGCCATGCTTCCCGGCGGGCCGGAACAACGAGTCGGGATTTCGTAAGGGGGCAAATCGGAGCCAGGCACGAAGATTCGCCACAAAAGCGGCGAATTTCAAGCTGCTCTCGAAAATGCCGTGCAGTTGGGAAGATGACAGGGTCGAAAAAACTGGGGCCAGGGGCCGGGGGTCAGGGGCCGGGGCTGCGCAGCGGCGCGTTTCGCTCGCCGCACCGGCGGCGAGACCGCCGGCGCTACCAACCGCCGGTTTTTCATCCCGTTTTACGGGGCGGTCCGCTCCTAATTGACAGGGTCGAAAAACTGGTCGAGCGACCGGGTTCGCCGGCGATACTCAATGCTCCGCCAGTTTCCACAAAACCTGGCGCAGCATTCCCATGAGGACTGGGGCGTCGCGGTAAGTGACGTGCAGCCGGCGGACCAGGCGGCGGACCTTTTCCTCTGTGGAACCTGCCGTCACCGGATTCACGTAACCGCTCTGCCGCAGGACTTCCAGCAGCATGGTGGTAACCTGCTCCATCTCGCCGGCAGTGGCGGTGCGAATCTTCTCGGGCAGGACCTCGGCGGCTTTGGGATCGCGCGATAACTCGTAGAGGCAGAGTGCCACGGCCTGACCGAGGTTCATCGAGAGGTCCGTGTCCACGGTGGGAATGCGCATGAGCCAGTGGCAGTGGCTCAGGTCGTCGTTGGAGAGGCCGAATTTCTCGGACCCGAAGAGCAGGGCTATGGGGGCGCCGGCTGCCGCGCGCGAGATCAGCCGGGCGCCGTACTCGAGCCGGCGCAGGGAATGCTGCAGGCCGCGATGTCCCACGGAGGTGGTGCCCACTACCAGGCGGCAATCCGCCACGGCATCGGCCACGCAAACGCACTCCTCTGCCGCGTGCAACAACGGCGCGGCGCCCACCGCGGAGCGAGCTTCGCGAAAGGCCACGTCGTAGGGCTTGACCACGCGGAGGCCCGAGAATCCGAAGTTCGCCATGGCGCGGGCCGCGGCGCCGATGTTGAGCGGGTTGCGCGTCTCGACCAGGACTACACGCAGGTGTTCTTTCGAAGAATGGGTGATAGTTCCATATTGAGGGGCAGGAGCTCGGGAATGTCAAGCGCGGGATGGGTACGACACGGCCCGCAGCAGAGATTGCAGGTCGGCCGGGAGTTTGCAATCCACCGATACGCCCTTGCCCGAGCGGGGATGAAGGAACTCGAGGTGCGCCGCGTGCAGGGCGACCCGCGCGATGCGCCGCTCGGCGGATTCTTCGGCGTGGTATTTTCGGTCGCCGATGACGGGGTGGCCGATGGCGGAAAACTGGACTCGGATCTGATTCTGCAGACCCGTCACCAGCGCCACGCGCACCAGCGAAGCGCCGCGGAGTGGGCGTTCCACGGCATAGTGAAGCTCCGCGCGGGCCCCTTCGCGATCCTTCGCGGTGGTCAGCTTTTGAAACATGCCGTCACGCCGAAGGTAGTGGACCAGGGTGCCTTCCCTTTCGGCGAGGCGCCCGCGCACGACGGCGAGGTATTGCCGCACGGGAGTGTGCGCCAGAAACTGACGCACGAGGGCATCGCGGTCGCGCTCGGTTTTCGCAAAGAGCAGAACGCCGGAAGTGAAGCGATCGATGCGGTGGACGACCAAGGCTCGTTGGTGTTTCGGTCTCAGGTGTGCGGAAAGGAGAGACAGGGCCGACGGAGTATCAGAGCCTTTGATGGGCACGGCGGGAAGCCCCGCGGGTTTGTCGAGGGCGACCACGGAGGCGTCTTCGTACAGCACAAAAAAATCGCGAGGTTTCTTCATTGGCGAGGACGATGTGTCGCTTTTGGGTTAACTCCATTATGGTCCAGTCTGGTGGGGGGAGGGGTAAAACGGTGACAGTCGGCTTTTGAGGAACTCATCCGGAAGTTGTTGATAACAATCAATTGGCCAGAGACGAAAAGACGCCAATTTGGCATGCAAATGCCGGCGGAGTTCCTCTCCGGTATGGACCCGCGGCACGCGGGTCCTTTGCTCGTGAGGCGATGCCTCACCCGCCCGGATGAAAATTCGTGAGCCCCGTGGGACAGACGATCGTTTTTTGTCGTCTGTCAATTAGGGGCGGACCGCCCCGCAAAACGGGATGAAAAACCGGCGGTTGGTAGCGCCGGCGGTCTCGGCGCCGGTTGCACTCGCCGACCGGCGACAAGATCGCCGGCGTTACCCGGTCTCTCGACCGGTTTTTCTTCCCTGTTGGGATGGGCGTTCCGCCCGCGAAACTTCATGAAAAACCGGAGTCGGTAACGCCGGC
>OKRF01000499.1:0-2171 GCA_900290315.1 Candidatus Sulfopaludibacter sp. SbA3
TTGTTCCAACGGTACGTGTAGGCCCCAGGCTTTTCGCTGTAGAGAACCAGCGCGCGGCGAATATAACTTTCCGCGTACGTCTCTCCCAGGTGACGGCGGATATCCGCGACGCGGAACTGTGCCGGCATCAATCCACGTCGGCACAGGTCAGAGATCCGTTCAGGCAGCGAGATCGTGTTCTGAGTGGTTGGATCTGGTAGCGTAACTACCACGGGCAGCTCCGGTTTTTCAGTTTCCATTTGCATATCCGACCCGAGTGCGAACACAACGCAAGCGGGGACACCCGTGACCTCTTAACGAAGCCACAATGGAACGTGTTTTTTCTTACACATATTAATGGGATGCGTGCACCTGTGTCAATGAAAACGAAAATGCCGGTCAATCGAAATAGATACAGGTACGGTACTGGGTAACACCGACGCTCTTGTCGCTGGCCGGCCAGTCCAAACGGCGGCAAGACCGTCGGCGCTACCTTGAGGGTAGAGCGGATGGAGGCGTGTTATATTGATCCCATGCTGAGCGGCTACGTTCCCATTTTCATCTTTCTAGCCCTTGCAGTTTCCTTTCCGGTGATTGCGATTGTAGCTGCCAAGTTGATACGCCCGTCTGCTCCTTCGCTGACGAAATTGGAAGCCTACGAGTGCGGCATCAAGGCCGCATCCGATTCCCGCGGGCGGTACACAGTGCGTTTTTATATCGTCGCCATCCTGTTCGTCATTTTTGACGTCGAAACCATCTTCCTGTTCCCCTGGGCGGTACGGTATCGCGCACTCGGTTGGTTTGGTGTTTCCGAAATCGCCGTGTTCCTCGGAATCCTCATTGTGGGGTACATCTGGGCATACAAGAAGGGTGCGCTGGAGTGGGTCTAAAGACGGTTCGTCTCATCGCGTTTCTTGTTTTTCCGATCAGTTTCGCAACCATATCGCAAGCGGCGTCCCAGTTACGGATGGTGAGCAGCACCGTGGGCCCGGTGAGTGTGGCGCCCGGTTCCAGCGGCGGCACACAAACGGTGGAGGCCTACAACATCGGGAGTGGGTCGCTCAATCTGACCCTCACGTCTTCGGTTTCGTGGATCGGGGCCTCGGTGGGTTCGTCGCGGAACTGCACCACCACCGGTCTCGCCAAGACTTGCATTCCCCTGAGTTTCGCGTTGAACACGCAATCGCTGCCGGCCGGTAGTGCCACCGGGACAGTGACGGTCACGGACCCGAACGCCGTGGATGCGCCGCAGACCATCACGGTCACCGTCGCGATCGGTGGAACCATCCCGTCGAGTCAGACGCTCTACGTTCCACCCAACGGCACAGCCGATCTACTCATAGCGACCAACAGCGGGGTACGCTCATCCGCTTCCGCCCCGTGGCTGAGCCTGGTGTTCAACGGAGCCGGCAGCTTTCAGTTCCCCTTCCCCTATAGCATTCAGGTGGCCGACACCTCCGCGTACCCCATAGGCGCCTACACTGGCAGCCTCACCATCTCGGGGTCGAGTTTCGCGGCCGATAACAAGTCGGTGGCCGTCACCATGAACGTGACCAATCAGCCCATCGCGCAAGCCACTGTGAGCCAACTCAACTTGCAGTTGGCGCAGGGAGCACCGCCCTTCACCTACGTGGTGGGGCTGACCAATACCGGGCAGGGATCGCTGGTGCCGCAGACGCCGGCCGTCACCACGAGTTCGTGCGGATCTTCCTGGATTACCCTGGGATCGCAGGGTGTACTCACGGTGAATCCGGGCGGCGTTGCCATCGGCGCCTGCGCCGCGGCCATCANNGTCGAGGCCAATGGACCGCCCGTCATTAATTATCAGGGCGTTCTCGATAATGCCACCTTCGTACCCGGAGATAGTGTGGCCCCAGGCGATGTACTGGCGGTGAAGGGCGATCAACTCTCTCTCAGCCCACCGGCTTCGGGTCCCGCGCCGCCGCTTTCCACTCAAGTGGCCGATACCAGCGTGCTGGTCAACGCCACAGCCGCGCCAATCTTCTACACGTCGTACGGGCAGATCAATTTTCAGATGCCGGTGAACACGCCGGCGGGAATGGCCTTGGTGCAGGTGAAACGGACCGATGGCACCATCAGCAATACGGTATCGGTGAACGTCGCGCCACGCGCTCCCAGGGTACCGCTGCTGTTTGGCGGACCGTGGGGCGCAGTCGTCAACAACGATTCCT
>OKRF01000499.1:2181-6331 GCA_900290315.1 Candidatus Sulfopaludibacter sp. SbA3
CCCTTTGCCCGCCTCTCGTCGACGCCCACGGTAAGTTTCGGCGGCCTGTTTCCGGTAACGGTGACACCGTCGTTTGCGGCACTGACCCCGGGATCTGCCGGTCTGTATCAGGTGAATGTCACGGTTCCGTCAAACGCTCCGAAGGGTACGGCGACCCTGGTCATCGGCTTTCCCGACGGCACGGTGAGCAACGAGTTCTCCATCGCGATTCAGTAAAACGCCGTTATTTCCGCAGCAACCTCACCGCCCGATCCAGCACCGGGTCCCGGCCATTCAGGAAGTCCAGGATGCCCGGCTCGACCATGGCATCTGGACCGTTGCCGTTCACTTCAATCGAACGATCCTTGGCGTCGCTGATGTAGCCGTCGGAGATTCGCACCACCAGGCCGCAAGGGAGCACGACGAAAGTCCCCACACCCGAGAGGTTGCCGTGAGTAGTGGTGCCGACGGTCACCACGCGCCCCGCGCTGCGCAACTCGCAGGCAAACAGATCGGCAGCGCTGCCCGTGACATCGTTGACCAGCAGCGCAATCGGCCCGGTGTATTGCCACGACCCCGCGGGTCCCAGAAAATCCTCATGTTTCAACAAATCCTGATGCCGGCGGCCACCCTTGATATGGCTGATACTGACCAGCATCTGCTTTTGCAGCAGCCTCCCGACGATTCGGGGTTGACCGAATCCTCCCGGGTTATTGCGAATGTCGAGAATAAGCCCAGGCGCGTCCCGCAGCGCCTCCAGCGCCCGGTCGAATTCACTCGCGATCTCATCGCGCCCGTTGAACGATTCGATCCAGATGTATCCCAGCCCGGAAGGGTGGCGGCCGAAGTGTACGAAATGCTGGCGAGTCAACTCAAAAGGAACTGCCCACCCCGGCGGACGAACGCCCGGCCCCGATTGCCGCCGCAAAGCGGCCGTTTGCTCGCCTCCATCCAGTGTGCGCAGTTTCACCATTGCCGTCGTGCCTGCGTCGCCCGCCAGCAGGTGCCGGCCAGCCTCGCGTTGGTACGCGCGTTCTGAAGAGCACGCGCGCAGTCGCAGCCTCAGCGCCTCCATTTTTTGTGCAATCGTCGATTCGTCGACCGAGAGTAGTTCCGCGCCCACCTTCACGCCCGCCGCGTCCGCCGCGGAACCGGNNGTCTGCCTGCGAACAGATCGATCGCCACGTCCGGCACGTCCACAGGCATGGGCACCCGATAGTTATTCAGCCACGAGTGGGTGTCTTTCAACTCGTTGACCAGTTGATACAGCAACAGGTAGAAATCGTCATCGCCTGCCACCGCATCCAGGCGCTTCTCGTAACGCTTTTTGACCTCCGGCCAATCGATGGACTTCAGATTGAAGTCGGCATACGTCGCGTCGATCAAACTCCAAAGGGCATCGAAGTTCTCGCGCCGATCTATTGCCGAGAGATTCCTGGCCGGGGTGACCGTGGTTGGCGGCTGCTCGGTGACATACGCCTTACCAACCTTCGGCGCCCATGCCGGCATTGGCCGCACCGGTTGCGCGCCTTGCGGAGCATCCAGGTGCCGAATCCAGGTGACCGGCTGTGTTAAGCCGAACTTGGCCACAGCCAGGATCCCCGGATCGCCGCGCGGAACCGCCAGCGCCTTCTGGAACCATTCGATGGCGCGCTGCCGGCCGCCGGTCAGGTCTTCGATATAGCCCAGATATACGTAAGCGTAGGACAACGTTTCCGGACTGGGCAGACGTTTTCCGTTCTGCACCATATAGAGCAGAAGATTCCGTGCTTCGGCCGTGTCTTTGGGATTGCGGGTCAGCGCCTGCCTCACTTGTTGCATTTGCACTTGTTCGGCATCCGACTGCATCGCCCGCACGCCAGGTATCACAAGGCAGGCCAGTACCAAAACTCTTGCTCCCGAGTTCCACATAATAAGAGAATAGTACGTGATACTACGAAACACACTGACCGCCTGCCTGCTCGTGCTATCCGCCTGCCGCAGCCGGACGTCCTTCGATGCCGCCTGGATGCCCGTTCCACCGCCGGAACATCCCCGTCTGTATTTGCGCGCTCGCGATATTCCGGACCTGGAACGCCGCATGGTGCATCCCGTTTTGAAGCCGGTATGGGAACGGCTCCAGCAGCAGGCCGCGAGGGATCCGGCCACCGCCGTGGAACTCGATTCCATCCGCTACCTGATCGGCAAAGACGCCGCTCTGGGCCGGCGCACTGCCGCCGCGGCGCTCCGCCTCCTTCAGGAAACGAAATTCGACATGCGGCAGCAGGACGTGAGCCGCCCCATCGGACGCCTGATGGTGACCGGCGCCATCGTCTACGATTGGTGCTACCCCGTACTCACGCCCGATCAGAAACGGGCGTACCGCGTCGCATTCCTCCGCACCGCCAAGACTCTCCAGGCCGGCAACCCGCCGCCGTACGGCGCCGCGATCACGGATCATTACTCAGAGTACCTGGTGATGCGCAACCTGCTCTCTGCCGGCGTCGCCATCTATGACGAAGACCCCGCAATGTACAGAGATGCTGCCGCGCAGTTTTTCCGCCTGCTCGCGCCACCGCGCAACTGGTGGTACCGCGGCGGCGCATACCACCAGGGCGCCATGTATGCGGGAACACGCTGCGGAGCGGAGATGTTTCCCCTTTGGATTTTTGCGCGCATGGGCTTTCCAGGCGTCTACGATCCCGCCCAGCAATTCGTGCCCTACTGGTGGATCTACATGCGCCGCCCGGATGGCCAGACTCTCCGCTCCGGTGACGGCCAGTTCACCACCAACCATTTCTGGAGCCTGCTGACCGCGAGTTACTACAAAGACCCCTATGTGCTTGCCGACTACCTGGCCGGCCCCGCGGTGAACAGTACCCATCGGCTCTTCGATTTCCTGTGGCACGATCCGGATCTCTCGCCGCGCCCCGTTAGTGAGTTGCCCCTTTCGCGCTACATGGATTCGCCCTACGGCTGGATGATCGCGCGCACCGGGTGGGACGCCGAAAGCGTCATTGCCGAGATGAAGGTGAATGTCTACAACTTCAATGACCACCAGCATTCCGATGGGGGCGCCTTCCAGGTGTACTACAAAGGGCCTCTGGCGATCGACTCCGGCATCTACGAAGGCACCGATGGCGGGTACGGGAGCCCGCATGACACCAACTACAACAAGCGCACCATCGCGCACAACTCTCTGCTGATTTACGATCCGGCGGAAACCATCCGATGGAAACGCACCACAGGCAACGACGGCGGTCAGGCGCCTCCGAATGGCGGCGAAGAGCCAGGGGACCATGGGATGTCTGGCCGCAATCGGCCGGCCTCGCTGACGGACGTGCTGCCGCCCTACCGCACGGGCGAGGTCTTGGGCCACGGGTTCGGCCCCGACGCGAGGAACCCCGCGTACACCTACCTCAAAGGCGACATCACCCAGGCGTATAGCAGGAAGGTGAGCCGCGTGGAACGGTCCTTCGTGTTTCTGAACCTCGCCGGCGAGCGTGTGCGGGCCGCTCTGCTGGTGTTCGATCGCGTGGTGAGTACCAACCCCGCGTTTCGCAAGTATTGGCTGCTGCACTCCATGGAGCAGCCCCAGATCGATGGGACCACGATTACGGTGGCGCCGCAGCAACGCGGCTGGCAGGGCAAATTGGTGGACCAGGTGCTTCTACCGGCCGCCGCGGAGATCGCACCGGTGGGCGGCCCCGGCAAGGAATTCTGGGTGTTTGGCAGAAACTTTCCCAGCCAGCCGCCAGCGGACCAGAATCCAGAAGACTACGAGGTCGGCGCGTGGCGGGTGGAAGTCTCGCCGCGCGCTGCCGCCACGGACGATACGTTCCTCAACGTGATGCAGATCATGGACCGCGCGGTGCAGCCGCTCCCCGTGAACCGCGTGGATGCAGGCGGAGCGGTGCGAGCCCGGATTGCGGACTGCACGGTCCTGTTCCAGCGCGATGGCCGGCGCACCAGTCAGCCGGTCACTTTCCGCTCAGAGGGCCAGCGCTTCCTGGTGACGGACCTGGTAGAAGGCTCGTGGCGGATTCTGCGCGACGGCGCCGTGGCGAGCGAAGGACAGGCAGTCTCCAAAGAAGAAGGAACTATCTGGTGGAGCGGCGGGCCGGGACAGTATAGGCTGGAAAAACGGGAAAAGTGATCTGATTCGGCAAGGTGCTGATCTTCGCCACTGTGT
>OKRF01000499.1:6341-6564 GCA_900290315.1 Candidatus Sulfopaludibacter sp. SbA3
GATTCGGCAAGGTGCTGATCTTCGCCACTGTGTTGGCCTGTGCCGATGCGTAGCCGCCTGCTGCACTCCAATGCCAGTGGAAGCTCTCCTGGCGAATGGCAAAAACTCCGTGATGCGTTTTCGAAAATCCCGAGCCGAGTGTCCGCCGCAAATCCGTGCCACCCTCGGAAATTCCCAGCCGGTGCGCACGCCGCGAACCGTGCCAGGCTCGAAATTCGCCGCC
>OKRF01000499.1:6574-18286 GCA_900290315.1 Candidatus Sulfopaludibacter sp. SbA3
GCCTTTTGGCGAATCTTCGTGCCTGGCTCGAGTTTGCCCCTTCGCGAAATCCCGACGCCTTTTCACCCCCGTTTTCATCCCGCCGGATGAGCCTTCGCCTCATGAGCCGACTGTCAATTCTCGCGCGTCTCCAATTTCCCTTGGGAGGCTCGGCGTGGTCGATGACGATCACAAGGAGGAGCGTTCTTGCGGCTGTCAAGTTTGCGGCCGATCCGAAGCATGGGCGATGCTGCATCAAGATGGGCCTTGGCGACGCCCCTATCCGTGGTTCGTTAACCGGCACGGATTTCTCTACGTCCTATTCATTGAGGCGGCGCAACCGATTGTAGTCGCGTCCGGGTGATCGCGACAATCGTGCCGGGATCAACGTTTTTGCATTTAGTGCGTATCTATATTTGAGGCGGCGAGACTGATCGCCAACGCTACTTCCTAACCATTCGCACCATCGAAAGGGTCGTAATGAACTGCGTCAGCCGTTCTTTGAAGATATTTGTGTGCCTGGCCGCCGTTCTTGCCTGCTTCGCGCAAGATACTGGCGATTTGCACAAAGGCGTCGCCGCCTTTGCCGCGGGCCGCTACCAGGAAGCACGTTCGGCCATGGAGGCTTTCATCGAGAGCGCTCACCTTCCCGCCGGCGACGCGCGCCTGGTGACGGCCACCGAGGTGCTCGCCTCGTCACTGCAGAAGCTCGGGGATCTCGCAGCCGCAGCCGATTTCCACCTCTCCGTGCTCGCATCCGCCGACGGGAATACGGTGGACGGAGCGAGAGCAATCGAACTGGCCGCCAACAACCTGGGCAGCATCCGGGTGGAGCAGGGTCGATGGGACGAAGCGGCTTCCCTGCTTGAAAAGGGAGTCGCCCTGCATCGCCGCTCCTTCGGCGGGAAGAGCCCAGTCGCGGCGATCGGCATGGAAAATCTCGGTACCCTGCGCTTGATACAGGGCCATCTGGAGCAAGCCGTGCCGCTCCTGGAGCAAGCAGTGCAGATTCTTCGGCAGGCCGCGCCGGAGTACACGGTGGACCTGGTCTCAAGCCTCAGAAGCCTGGGGTCGGCCTACACGCAATTGGCGGAGTATTCCATCGCCCTGCCGCTCCTCGAGGAGGCGGTCTCTGGGAGTGCGGCATTGAGCGAGCGCGATCCGGTAGCGGCGGACGCCATCGTGGGACTGGCCTCCCTATTCCTGGCCCAGCGAATGCCGGATCGGGCCGAACCCCTGCTCCGCAAGGCTCTGGCGATTTACGAAGGGGCAGGAGCGCTGAATCGCATGCGCGGCGCCGGCGTGCTCACGCAACTCGGGCTTCTACGGCTTCGCGAGCGCAAGTACGTGGCCGCGGAACAGTATTTCCGGCGCGCGCTCGAAATTCTGCGGAGAGCCTTCGGTCCCGGCCACGTGAGCACCGCGGCGGCCGAGGTGAATCTGGCGATCGCCTGTTTGCGCCTGGAAAAGTACCAGGAATCCGGCACTCTTCTCCAGCACAGCTTCGCGATCCAGAACGCCGCGTTTGGAGAGAGCCAAGCCATGGCGCGCTGGTTGGACGTGCGAGCCGAATGGGAGTCCAGGTTGGGCCACAGGACGGAGGCGGACGCGCGTTTCCGCGAGGCCATCGCCATGTTTGAAAAGACCGCCGGCGCCGATCACCCGCTAACCGCGGAAGCGCTCCTGGACTACGCCGATTTCCTCCGCCACGACCGAAAGAAGGAAGCCACGGCACTCCAGCGCCGCGCCACGGAGATTCTGTCTCTCCGCTCGAAATAGCGGCATCTGGTATGAACCATAGTTAGCAAAGACCTCCGAGCTCGCGTATGCTAACTTATCCAGCAAGATGAGAAAGTCGGATCCGGAAACCTCTCCGGGAGGATCGGTCATCCACCGGTATGAGGCGGACAATTGGGCCAATAGCCCGATCGGCGTCGTAGATGAGTCCGCGGCCGGGTTTGTCCATACTCGTGAAGTAGTCTACCAGCGGTTGTTCGGCGATGCCCAAAGTGTGTCCCACGAAATCTTTCCGCTGATTCCCCATGTGGACGTCTACATCTATCCGGGTCCGTGTAGAGACGAGCGCGACTTTTGCACCCTCGTGACTTCAGGGATGAGCGACCTGGAAATGGGAGACCCCGCCGGCGCGAAGGCCCCTCGCCGCGTGGAACTGATCTTTTACTGCAAAGAGCCAAAAGCGGAGTACATGGAAACGCTGCGGTGGCTGGCCCATTTCCCTCACAACCAGAAAACCTGGATCGGCGCCGGCCACACCATTCCGAACGGGAATCCGCCCGCGCCCTTCTGGGGCAGTTCGATCTTGGACACGATTCTTCTCATTCCGTCCATCGTCGCTCTCGACCGTACGCTGCCGGACGAATTGATTCTCGGTGGCGAACCGGTGCATTTCCTGTGGGTCGTTCCGCTGACGACTCCGGAATGCGAACTGAAACTCGCCAAGGGGGTGAACGCGATTCTGGAACTGTTCGGCCGCAACCACCATCCCCACGTGTTTGACCCGAACCGCGCAAGCTACGTCTAAGACCCTTAAAGCAGACGGAAGCTGACGTCCACGCGTGCCTGCACGGCCACCAGACTGCCATTCTTCATAGCTGGCCGGAACTTCCATTGCTTGACGGCGTCGATGGCCTTTTCGTCCAGGCCCAGGCCCAGACTGCGAACCACGCGGACTCCTGTCACGTTGCCGGATGTATCGATGTCCACATCGAGATGCACGGTGCCCTGATACTTGGCCTTGCGAGCCTCCTCCGCGTATTCCGGCCCCTTTTTGTAAACCAGAAGCGGAGCCGAGGGGTCAAGACTGGTGCTGTCCGTGCCCGGTCCGGGGAGGATCGCGCCCGTTCGGGGGAAATATTTCATGGCGTAGTATCCAAGCCGGTAATCCAGCTTGGACGTAGTGTCTCCCTTGCGGGTGATCTGGACAGTTCGAAACTTGCCATCCATCGTCTCATTGGGTGTGTAGTAACCCAGGATGTAATAACTGGAAACCGCGCCCGGCGTCCCTTGGCTGGCGGCCAGCCTTTGGAATTCGAAGACTTGGATTTTTTGCGGACGGCCGTCTTCGGTCACGACAAAATCGTTCGGGGTGAGTCCCTCGATCGGGTTCCCGTTCGGATCGGAAACTGTTACGTCCTCAATCACCAGCATGTCGGCCACTGAGAATTGCGGCATCGCGGTCGGTGGAGTGTCCGCGGCGGACTGGGGCGCGGCCACCATCTGCAGAGGCGAAATCGTGAGGACGAGCACTGCCGCGGCGGCGCATGCAGCCGCCACTGGAAACATGCCTGCCCGCCCGCGCCGCTGCCGGCTGTCGAGCACCGNNATCGCGAGCATGGGCGATTTTGCAGCGGACGATAGCCGCTGGGCGAGCCCGACCAGTTGATCGGCATAGGCAGTCGCCTCCGAATGTCCCAGAACAGCGTCGTCGCAGGAGCGTTCCGCTTCGAGTTCGAACTGACGCCGCATGATCCACACCAACGGATGGAACCAATATATGGCGCACACGGCTCGTGCCAGACAGTGGCTCGCCCAGTCGCGGCGCCGCACGTGTTCCAACTCATGCACAATCGCGCGATTCAGGTCCTCCCGTTCCCAGTTTTGCGCGTCCAGTGGCATCAGGATCGCTGGACGTGCGGCGCCACACGTCATTGGCCCCGGCAGCTCCTCGTGCAACAGAACTTCAACGTGCCGCCGAATACCCGTCAAGCGCACCAATTCATTCGCGGCCGATTGTCCACTCTGCCACGGCAGGCTCGACCTGCGAAGGGAGCGGACTTGCTGCAAACCCACAGCCATCGGCAGCAGAAAGAGCATGGCGCCGGCGATCCAACCGGTGAAGAACAAAGCCGGCAGCGAAAGGTTCGAGGATCGCGCCATTGCGGGCCAGACACCCACGCCTGTTCCGGGCAACTCGATCCGCGAACTAGCGGGCGCGGTCCCCGGGAAAGGGGCCGCCACAATCCGCGCTGGTGCAGCGATCGGCACCACGATGCGGAGCGGTGGAGCGACTATGGACGCGACCGGCAGCACGAGCAGCGCGCCCAGCGACACGGCCAGCAGGGCATGGCGCACCGCCGCGCGGTTCCTGCGGGCAAACCGGACGCCGATGAGGCCCAGCACCGCGATAACGGTTGCCTTGACCAGAGTGGACGCAGCCGGCCAATTGGCGGCTGCCAGCATTGCATGGTTGACTGCGGAAATCATGATTCCTCCTTCTTTGTGCGACACTTGTCACATAGTACACGCGACAACTGTCGCATGTCAAGCCCGGGGCACGCGGTCGCGAGTGGCCGGTATGATGAAGCTCTCATCGAAGCCGATTTCGGTTGGTCCCGGCCGGATCTTCGTGTTCCAATCCAGGTTGCCATTGCCCAGTCCCAGATGCCATTTGCCGATCGCAGCCGTCCCGTACCCACTCTGCTTCAGCAGGGAGGGCAGCGTCACCCGGCATGGCTGAATCAACGCAGGAGTTTCGCGACGGCGTGCACGTGGCCGCGCTGGTAGGGGCGTCGGTGAATCGGACCCCGCGCCGGTTCCCGATGCCGATCGACATGAACATTCTGGCCTCTATTCTGCATGCAGAAAGAGAGGGCCCTGACCGGAGGAAGCAGGGGGGAACACCTTAAGAGTCGCCTAAAAGGCGATGCATCGTTTCTATCAACGTGTCCGGCGCGCTCAATTTGTCGATGGCGCCTTGCGCACCGAACCATTCCGCCGCCCTCAACAGTTGACCCTGCATATATCCCGAAACTACCAAGACTCTCAGATGGGGCATTTCAGACCGGACCGCCTTCAATACGTCGAAACCATCGGTGTCGGGCATGTCCAAATCCAGCACAAGAGCCTGGAAACGCTTGCTGCGCAGAATGTCGAGTGCTTGCCGCCCGGAGCTTGTTTCGCTCACACTGTAACCGGCCTCCTTCAGCTTCGTGGCGAATAGCCTGCGAACTTGGAAATCGTCGTCAGCCACCAGAATCCTCGAAGCAGTTAGAGCCGGTTTCGGCTGAGTCGTCATCCAACCAGTCTGGTGCAAGCGCTAATTTCTCACATCACCCGTTTTGGGGATGGTTGAATCAGCGCAAATGATGAGGGCCAGAGGCGGGCATGTGCCTGAGCGAGCCGCGGCTCGACAAGCTAATGATTCTCTGCGCTTCCGGCTGGGCGGCGCCGGCGCGCGCAAAAGGCGGCTGAGGCGCATTTGGTCAGGATGCGAGAGTCAGGCGACCTGCGTGTGAGGAATTCTTGCGGGAGTTATCAGATTTGGGGAGCGTCCTTTAGCTGAGTCGGGTGATTTTCCACGATAATCTTTCATCGTAATGTAAAAAAGGCGTAGGAGGTGCCGCGCATGAAATTGGAAGTTGCACCAGAGGAAGCCGAAATGGCGTTCGAACCGCCGCTGAGATTGGGCCCGCGTCCGCAACGCGGGCTGGGTATTCCCTGCGTGCAACTCAACCAGTGGCCCCCATCGTCAATCGCGGAGGAGCTAATGGGACGATGTCTGGCTTTTCCCAACGTTCGGTCCCAGCAAAGCAGGATGGCGTCGCCCGAATGCCACGCACTGAGCTTGCCTGACGAATTCTGCGCCGGCCCCCCCGGCGCGTTCATCGTAGACCATGAATTCTGCCATCTGCACCCGTTGCCGGACGGCAGCATCCATCTGACGTTGCCGGACGATGTCCGGGAACGCGCGATCCGGCGAGGTTGGGCGGAGCAACACCCGGTGTCCCGGGCGGGCATTCTGCCCGAAACACTCGTAATGGTCTATGCTCCTCGTAATACCACCGAACTTGATATTGTATTGCGGATGGTGTGGTACTCATACCTATTCGCAAGCGGTGCGCAAATAGGACAGAGAGAACGTCGGGGTAAGGGAGAAACACTTGAGCACATTGAGCGGCATATGGTACTTTGACTCCCGCCCGATTCGCGAGGGCGATGAGGATTGGGTTCTGGCGGGACTTGGCGAATCGAAAGCTGGGCCGAGCCGGCTTCAGCGCGGTACGGGACTGTTGATGGGACAGAGAGCTTCCTCCTTCGACGGCGCTGACAACGACGGTTGCGCGGTAGCATTGGACGGCAGCGTGTGTGCGTGGGACGGGCGCCTGGACAATCGAAAAGACCTGCTCCTGCGGTTTGGCGTCAAGTTTTGCGCACAACCCATCGACGGTACACTTGCGCTCCGCCTCTACCAAACCGGTGGCCCGGATGGACTCGTTGAGTTGATCGGAGATTGGAGCCTGGTGATTGCCGACCCGGCCTCCCGCCTCATGGTGCTGGCGAGCGATTATGCCGGCGTACGCCCGCTGTATTACCGCCGGACCGAAGACTGTCTCCAGTGGTCTTCGTCTCTCGCTCACCTTGTCCGGTGGACGGGGCGGAGCGAGCTCGACGAAGAGTATGCAGCCCGCTTCCTGACTCGCGGATCGGCTGCGTATCGGACTCCGTATCGTGACATCTATCCGGTACCGCCCGGGCGTGCCGTACGCGTTTCGCCGGAGAATGTTTCGACGCAGGCGTTCTGGGACCTCCCGGTAGATCGGAAGATCCGGTACAAGGAATCAGAATGCTATGCGGAGCAACTCTTCAGCCTGTTCCGGGAGGCGGTGGCCGTTCGGTTGCCGCCCCACGCACCTGCCTGCGCGGAATTGAGCGGCGGGCTCGATTCGTCGTCCATCGTTTGCATGGCAGACAGCATCGCTGAAGAGCATTCCAGCGTTTCTGCGAAGCCCATCACCTTCACGTATACGCACGAAGGCTCTACCGACGAAAAATACGTCAGAGCAGTGGAGCGCGCTCGCAAGCAAGCCAGCAGGCGTCTCGATCTGGACAAGTATCCGTTCGTCGCTGTGGACCAACCGGGCATTGCGGCGCCAGCGTGGTGGGGCCCCAGAATGGCAGAACTGGGACGTCAATTCGCCGAAATTGGAACTGGCGTCTTTCTCACCGGGCAACTCGGCGACTTCGTGATGGGAAACCTGGTCGATGACTCCGGACAGGCGGCAGACCATCTCCGGGATTGGCATTGGCTGAGCGCAGCCCGGGAAGCGTATGAGTGGAGCCGGGCATTGCAGGTTCCCATCTACCCTCTTCTCTGGCGGGCGGTGCGGACTGCATACACTCCGTGGACGCCCCCGCTTGAATCGGGGGCGCCGGACCACGCATCAAGTGGCAACGTCCAGGTCCACTCCCTGGCTTCGGACTTTCTGAAAAGGATTTCGTTCCAGCACGGGGACGTTCCGGAACGCCGTTGGCGAGAGGCTCGCCCCGGTCAACGGAGCCGTTTTCGCGAACTGGGCGCTATGCTGGATGCTCGAACCCTGCAAGCACCTGAAGCCCTGCAGCACATCTCATATACCCACCCATTTGCGCATCGGCCGTTGGTTGAATTCATGCTGACCATCCCGCCTGGCGAGGCATGCCGGCCAAGTGAGCCTCGGAAGCTCATGCGCCGTGCTTTTGCCGATCTCCTGCCGCCCGCGATCCTGCACAGAAAGTCCAAGGGGAGTTACGGCAGCACCTACCGCCGGGCGCTGATTCCTCTGGCAACGGAGATGCTCTCGCAGCCGGGCCGGATGCGCCTGATTGCTCATGGCTATGTCGACCAGCAGAGCGTAACAGCGCGGCTCACGCGCTTTCTTCAAGGTCTGGACTGCAACGAGCCGCAATTGCGGCAGTTGCTGCTATTCGAGTTCTGGCTGCGTAATCGCGATGGCGTCGTGAATTCGACATTGCCGGATCACAGGAACAGCGCCCGACCTCCCGCGTTCGCCAAGGTTTGAGGCACTCGCCGCTTCATTCATCCCTTCCGCGGAACCACGATCTCGATCTTTGTTCCCCGGCCCGGCGCGGCATCGAGCGTGAACGTGGCTCCAATGCTGGCTGCACGCTCCCGCATGCCTCTCATGCCCCAATGGTCCCTCTTCGTAGTTCCGGTTTGGGGATCAAATCCTGAACCGTCATCTTGAACCGCCAGTCGAAGTTCCTTGGCTGAAAACACCAGCGCCGCCACGATTCGCGACGCTCGCGCGTGGTTTACGGAATTGGTGATGGCTTCGCGGCCGATCAGATAGACGTTCGCCTGCTGGTCATAGGGGAGTTGCCGGATGCGGCCCTTCACCTCCAGATGAAACGCGATCGACGTGTCCTCGGTGAGTTGGCTCGCGATTGCGGACAATGCTTCGGGCAGTGTGCGGTTCTCCAGCGCCGGCAGACGCATGCTCAAAATGGTGCGGCGCGCTTCCAGCAGCGAACGGTCAGCCTGATCTATCGCACGTTCCAGTCTCTGTCTGCTGGCTTCGGGAGCGGTGTAGAACTGGCGGGATACGGCCTCCAACTGATACACGACGCCGGCAAATCCTTGTAGCAGCGAATCGTGAAGTTCTCGCGTCAGCCGGGCACGCTCCCGGGCGATCAATTGGAGCCGGGAGACCACGCGCTGCACGCGAAGGCGATGCGCGCCCCAGGCAAGCAGACCGGCCCCACCCAGGCACGCTGCCGCAAACCACCACGTCTGGTAGTAATACGGCTTTACGAGAAATGCCAGTGCGGCGCCCTCGTTGTTCCAGACGCCATCGTTGTTGCAGGCGATCACACGAAATCGATAGTGGGCCGGTGGCAGCCCCACGTAGTCTACGTTTCTCCGCCCGTCGGCTTCGGTCCAGTTGCGATCAACCCCGTCCAGGCGATACTTGAACCGGATTCGCTCCGGGGCCATCAGGCTTAACGCGGTATAGGCGATCTGCAATTGGCGGCCACGGAAAACTATGTCGGTTCCGGACGTCAGGTCCAGCGGCGTACCATCGACGGTCATCTGCTCGATTACCACGGGAGGTGGGAGCGGGTTACTCCGAATTCGGCCGGGGTCCACGATCGCAAGACCGTCCTCCGTGCAAAGCCAGATTCGGCCGTCGTCCGACATCGTAATTGGGGGATTCGTACTGGTGCTGACGGCAACCAGGCGAAGCCCCTCATTTCGGCCATAGAGGAAAGAATTCAAAGGCTTCGCAGAGGTTTGCGCCGCATCCAGATCTGTCGTCGACACCTGCACGAGGCCGCCGGAAGTGACGAGCCACATCGCGTGGCGCGAGCCGTCTTCAACGATGCCGCGCACTCCCCCCTCGGGCAGGCCATGCCGGATGGTCCAGGAGTTCCAGCGTCCACGGCGAAGCCTGCTCAGTCCACTCTTTGTGCCCACCCAGATGTCGCCGCCCGCGTCCTGATAAATCGCACGGATCCAACCTTCTCCCAAGCCGTCAGCCGCAGTGTAGAGACGAACCGAATTTCCGGTCACCGCCGCAATGCCACCCTGGTAATATCCCACCCAAAGAACGCCGCTTCGGTCGAATTGCAGTTGGTAGACAGCATCCTTCGGTAGCCCGGGGATGATCATTGGCCGCGCGACGTCATCTTTCACCGAAAAGAGGCCCCGCTTGCTGTCGGCCACCGCGAGTGCTCCATTGCTCTGCCCGCTGATGGCCAATACGCGGTCCAGCGGACGTCCGTCCGCGACTCGAACGGGAACGAATCGCTCACCCGAGCTGTGAACCAGTCCGGAACTCGTGGCCACCCAGAGCGTTCCATTCGCGTCTTGATACAAGGAGGTTACCGTCCGGCTCGGCAGTCCGGCGTCGATCCCGTATCGGTTGATGTGCTCGCCATTTACATGATTCAATCCACCTCCATACATTCCGACCCATGCGCCGCCCTCGCGGGAGGCGTATACCGCAGTCACCAGATCGCTGGAAAGCCCATCAACGGAACTCAAATGCACAACCTTGGGGTCGCGGATCCGATCGATGCCTCGTGAAGTCCCGATCCAGAGATCCCCTTCGCGGTCCTCCGACAACGCATTGATGATGTCGCTGGAAAGGCCGTCACGGCGGGTGAACCGTTCCAGATGGCCATTGCTCAAGCGCAGCAAACCCTGACCGAGGGTGCCAATCCAGACGTTACCGTCATGATCTCGCAACATGACCCTTGGGTTTACGGATGGATTTCCGCCGTTGGCGGCCGCGGGCCGAAGTGTGCCTTTTGAGAATCGCAGCATGCTTCGGCTGACATCGTCTCCGATCAGCATGTCGCCGTTCGCTTCGTCAATCAGGGAGAAGACGTTGACGGGAGGGATATTCAAGCAATCGGCCGGACTTCCCGGCGACCAGCGGCACAAACCCTTAGATGTTCCCAGCCATAAAACTAGGTCCCGGTTCTCAAACATTGTCCGTACCAGTTGCGCTGGCAGCCCTTCCGGCTGGCCGTAGATCTGGAATGAGTCATTCGGTAAGAGTACTCCCAGGCTGCGCCCACCAGTGCCCTGTCCGCGCATCCAGAGTCTCCCCATGTGATCTTCCAACATGCCGACGACTGCACCAGCAAGCCAGCGGTCTGCGGCCGGGTAGGCGGTCAGGCGCCCGCGGTCCAAGCGGCTGATACCCTGCGCGGAACCAATCCAGAGCCCGCGCTGGCCGGCCAGCAGGAAGCGAATGTCATTGACGGGCAGCCTGGCTCCCTGGTGCGGCTCCCAATGGACGAAGCGTAGTCCGTCAAACCGAATCAGCCCGGCAGTGGTGCCCAGCCACAGATATCCGTCGGGGGTTTGCGTGATCGCCTCCACACCAGGAAGGTCGGCTCCCTCTTCCTGCGTCCAGGCGGTGTGCAGGTATTGGGATACGGCGAGCGCGGGATCGAGCGCGAACAAACGCTCCGCCGAGATGATCACCAACAGAATACCGGAAACTGATCGCACACGCCGCAGCCTTTAATTCAATTCTAATGTACGGCGCGGCCAACAGAGTTACGGCTCGCCATTCCAGGCCATTTTAGGATACCCAGGAAAGGGTACGGGGGAGTCCCCAGAACTCAGGTGAACCAAAACGCCGAATGTCGTAAGTTAGATCGACCACGAAAAAACAACCGCGCGGCTGTAACCTCGCGGGGAGTGTGAGCGATACGCAATGTTTAACAAGTTCGCCAGGTTACGGAGCCGGCCGCACCAAAATGACGAAGGCAATCCAATCCTGATCTCGCCCGACGCAAGGGTCTCGTTAGACCGCGATGGCGCCGTGTTTCTTCACGCCCGCACCGGGGTTGTCTTCACTTCGAATCGCATCGGAGCCAGGATCTGGCAGGGTCTCCAGCACCGCGAGAGCGTAGAAACCATGGCCTTGCAGATCAGCCAGGATCATGGCGTGCAATGCGATCGCGTCCGTCAGGACACAACGAGTTTCATTACGGCGTTAGAAACTCAGGGATTCCTATCACGAAGGGTTGGATGTTGAGCATGGGCCGGCTATCACGCGGGCTCCTTTATTTTCGGTTGATCCGGGAACTGCTTCGATACGATCTGATCGAGGCAATCGCAGGTTTTCGGGGGATCCGTAGAGGATTTCGGCCCGGCGAATTCAACCGGGAGTCGACCAGCCTGGAGCTGGAAGCCGAAGTTTGTGACGCGCTGAATCGCTGTATCCCATTCTATTGGAAACTGGTGCCGTGCCTGCAGCGTTCGGTTGTCACGGTACGAGTGTTACGCATTTACGGCGCTCATGCGGAAGTGGTTATTGGCTATCGGTTGGCGCCGTTCATGGCCCACGCCTGGGTCGAGGCGGGAGGAAGAATGGTGAACGACTCACCCGCCTTTCAGTCGCGGCTGCAGGTGCTGGAGCGACTTTAGAAGTTGACTGACATAAATCACGACAGGAGATGAAACGTATGTACGAG
>OKRF01000499.1:18296-25684 GCA_900290315.1 Candidatus Sulfopaludibacter sp. SbA3
TTGAATCGAGTAGGCGACGCACGGGATGTTATTCTTGGAGCCGTTCCGACTGGTGACGACATGGATGCCAACTGGATCACAAATGGCTTTGAGTTCGCACCGGAGATCGACATCCAGGACGAGTAGTCAGGCCCAGCCACGTTTCTGACCCCAACATTACCTCCGCCATTTGGAGATGTGGCTGGGTCTGATTATCCATAGAGTGTGACATCGCGGTGGGGCAGTAAGGGGAACGCGCTGACCCGCGTTCCCGACTTGGTTAAGATATCTTGGTGTCTAAACTAAGCTCCGATACGTCTGCTTCCTGCTATTATATATTTCGGTTCGCGTGGTTCACGCCGATCGAAGGGCGGTTGAAAAGCTGGTTCACATGACATGAGTCCAGGAAAAACCGTCACGGTATTGATCGTAGACGACCACCCTGTAGTTCGCGATGGCCTCAATGCCATGCTCTCGGCGGAGGCAGACATCTCCGTGGTCGGAGAAGCAGCAACGGGCGCGGAAGCGCTGGCGTTAGTAAGTAAGCTGCGTCCGGCCGTTGTCCTGATGGACCTCCTCTTGCCGGACATTGGCGGAACGCAAGTGATCCAGCGCGTTTGCGGCCGCTCGTCCGACACGGCCTTCGTCGTTCTGACGACGGTTGCGGGAGATGAAGAGATCTACCGGGCTCTCGAAGCGGGAGCGCGCGGGTACCTCTTCAAGGACATGGCGCGGAAGGAACTGGTACAGGCAATACGCGCGGTTCACAGGGGGCAGCGGTACATCCCCTCGCAGGTAGGAACCAGAATTGCCGAGAATCTGCCGCGGCCAGACCTCACTTCACGAGAGATAGAAGTGCTTCAGTTGATCGCCACCGGCCTGCGCAACAAAGAGATCGCCTACCAGTTGAATATTTCTGAAGCTACCGCCAACGCTCACGTCAAACACATCCTGGAGAAACTGAATGCCGCGGACCGCACCCAAGCGGTAACAACCGCTTTGCGCCGCGGTATCATCCGGCTATAGTCCGGCGAATGCCTATCGTTTCCCGCGAGCAGGCCCCCAACAGGCTCGAAATTCGCCGCTTCTGAGGAACTCCCTGTAATGTATTGATAATACAAGGCCCAAAAAAAACGACTCTCTCTCGAAAATCCTGAGCCGGGCGTCCGCCGCAAACCGTGCCAGGCTCGAAATTCGCCGCCTTTTGGCGAATCTTCGTGCCTGGCTNNNAGGCTCGAAATTCGCCGCCTTTTGGCGAATCTTCGTGCCTGGCTCGAGTTTGCCCCTTTACGATATCCCTGCGCGTTTTCCCCGCCAATTTCATCCCACCCGGTGAGGCTTCGCTCACGCGCCGACTGGCACCGCAAATGGCGGCATGTGGCGAGTTGCTATCGCCGGACTACAGCCGGATGAAGCTGCAAATTCCTTCGCCTGTCAATGGACTTGGCCCGCGCCGGCCACCCCCGGGCGATTGGGGGCGATTTTCGAGGGAGGGTGGCACGGGTTTGCGGCGGGGCTCGCGCCTCAGGATTTTCCAGAGAGGAAACATCCAGTGCCGTGCCACCCTTAGCCTATTGCATTTCGGAACCCATTGACCTATATTTGCTACGGGCCGCGATGGCGCCTTGCGGCCGCGCGATTGGTGAGAGGTTCAAGCCAAGCCGAGCCCCTCGCGGACCTGCCATGGCGAGAGGGCGGCGGGACTTGGGAGCCTGCAACGCGGCCGCTGGAGCGTGCAGCGGAGGCATTGTGGGGCGCTCAAGACAACAAGCCGCGACGGCAAGGTCGATGCACTGGATGCGTGGATTGATGTTAGGCCTGGTCTTCAGTACTGCTCATGCCTTCGGCGCCGGTGCACAAGGCTTCAGGTGGGCGCCTCATGGCATCGCCGCGATAACTGAAGGTTTGGCAGCCGGATTGCTCCTGGCGTTCCTCGTCAAAGCGCTGATCCAGCCTACGTCATCAGCCGCTACGCGGGGTCCGGCTGGCCATGCAGCATCGGACGAGTGGGACCGTTACGCCACATATCTGCGTCTGGCCGAAGAAAAAGCCTGCTTGGAACACCTCGATGCCGAACGGGAATATCGCGGCGACGTGGACTTCGGGAAGACCACCGAGGAACGGATCGTCTGGAAGGAACTGCTTGACTTGGAGTTGCAGGAGATCGACGAGCTGGTCACCCGTGTTTGTCAAACGGCTGCGGATGGGGCCGGCCCTTCAACTGGAAATCGAACATCATCCGCGAAGAAGGAGGTCTTATGAACTCAACGCCTCATGAGCTCCTCAACCTTACCGATGAGGAGTTTGAGATCCTCGCCGGGTTGCTGGAATCGGAACGTACCAAGCTTCTGATTGGGATCCGGCACACCGATCACCGCGCCTTTCGGAACGAGCTGCGCCACCGGCTGACGTTGGTGGAGAGACTGATCGAGCGCTGCGGATCTGCCATAAGCGCCGGATCTGGCGCCTGAAAATCTTCCCTGTTCCCCACCTGGGGGTTCGTCTGGGCGTCTACAATGGTATTGGATATGGACAGAGGACGGCACCCGAAGGTTGTCCGAACCTGGATGGCCGACAAAATCCGAAAGGCCACGTCAACGCAGAAGCGTGTCCTGGCGGCGCCGCACAAGCCTGAACCGCACAACAAGACGTAATCAGGATCGGGCGGGGGCCGTCAAGCCTGAGAATCGGCGCATTCCGTAGTACTGTGGCGTCTGCCGGACAACGTATTTCGACTGCAAGGAATGCGACCACATCGACCATCTGCCGCACTGTCATGGTGCCGGCATAGTTCGGCATCCGCGATTCTCCGCCGCTCGTAGTTTGATCCTTACCACCTCAGGGGATGGGTGTCTGGACTCCTTTCGACTCATTGCGGCACGATTCCCGGAGTGAGGGCTGCCAGTTTTTTCGCGAAATGAAACCTCGGGGGCGGGAACCTGGTATGTGTAAATGGAGGCGGCCGTGGAGGTTCTCCAGCGTTTCGCCGTGGGCGATCAGGAGGCGTTTGAAGTTCTCTTTCGTCTCCACCATGGCGAAGTCTATCGCTGGTTAGTCTGTCTGGTTCGTGATCCGGCCGCAGCGGAGGATCTGACGCTGGAGACTTTTTGGCGGGTCTACCGGTCACATGCGCACTTCGATCCGCTTCGAGCGTTCTTGCCTTGGGCCCGGCGCATTGCGACGAACCTCGCCATCGCACACCTCCATCGCTTCCGGCGCGAATCAGCCGCGGGCGAGGAATTGCTGGAGACTTTGCCGGGGCAACCCGGGGCCGATTCCGCGGTGCGGCACGAAACGCGAAAGGCCATACGGTTGGCTTTCGAGTCTCTGCCGGCCAAGCTGAAGGTCGTGGCGGCCCTGGCGATGATCGAGGGGCAGCCGTATACCGACATTGCGTCCGCGTTGGGCATTACTGTCTCGGCAGTCAAGTCCCGGGAGTTCCGCGCCGTGCGGCTTCTCCGGAAAAAGCTTACAGAAATGGGCGTGAAGCCATGAACGAAAGACAAGACGAACAAATTCGATCACTTCTGCGAAGCGCTTTGCTCCCCATGGGCCAACGGGAGCCGCCGCGGGATCTCTGGCCGCTGATGTTGCGGCGCCTCGATGACGGACGGCTGCGGTGGGCTTGGGCGGATTACGCGTTAGCAGGCGTTGTCCTGGCGGGCTTCATCGCATATCCGAAAGTGATTCCGTGGATCCTGTTTCACTGTTAAAGGAGGTGTCTCTTGAAATCGTATCCGTATCTGCGTGCCTACATGGCGGGAGTAGCAGTTCCAACGGTTTTCCTGCTGGTCGTGTTTTCGGCCTTCTGCGTGGTGCGGTTTGCGTACAACCCGGATCTGCCGATTGAGCGGGTCCTGGTGTTTCCGCTGGCGTTGGTGCCCGCCATCTGGGGCGGCTGGAATATGGTCTACGTTGCGCTTCGTGGACACCGGCGATTGCCGCTCGGTGTGCACGGCGCACTCGTACCGGCCTTCCTGGTGCCGTTTGCGCTTGTGGTCGGCCCCACGCTTGGTTTCGATCTACGAAGCGTAACCAACGGAATCGCGATCGTGGCGCCGCTACTGATGATCATCTACTATCTGGTTTGGAAATATCTCGTAGGCTTCTTAAACGAAATGCTGGGAATCGCCTGAAACAGAAGAGGAGTCGCATCCGTCCGGGGATCTCTCCGACGAGAGGCTCATAACTTGCGACAATGAATACAGGGGAAAGGCCCCGTCGGAACAATATGATCGATACGGTGCTGAACCTGCTGTTCCGTTGTCCTCATCGCCGCCTCACTCGCCCGGTAGCGCCGGTCACCAAAGCGGGCCAGCCGCACAGCCAGAGCTATGTGGTGTGCCTGGACTGCGGCAAACAGTTCGAGTACGACCTGAACGAGATGCGAATCGGGAAGGCCATCGACCACTCGCAGGATGCGGGCGTCGTGCCGCCGAACATGCCCACCCCCCGCAAGACGACGTTGCGATACGGGTTGCTTGCCGCTGTGCCGGCTGCCGTGCTGCTCGGCGCGATGTTAACGGGCAGAAAAAAAAGCAACGCCGGGAAGTCCGCGAACGGGAAAGCGGATGCCTAGCGTCGCTGAAACCGGCCCACGCACTGCGTCTCGGCCAGGATATGGCCGCTCATGGCGTGGAGCAACTCCCCGCGTCCTACTCGCGGGCGCAGGCCCAGGGTTTCGACATCGAGCGCATAGAGCCGGAAATAGTACCGGTGTGCCGGTCCCTTCGGTGGACAGGGACCGCCGTAACCCGGCCGGCCGAAATCGTTGGTGCCGCTCACTCCCACCGCGCCGGGTTTGATGCCCTGCGCCAGATTGTGCACGCCCCGAGGAATGTCGTACACCAGCCAGTGACAGAACATGCCGGAAGGAGCGTCCGGATCTTCCACCACGAGGACGAAACTGCGTACGTCCCCTGGTTCGCCAGCCCATTCCATCGAGGGCGAGAGGTCGGCGCCTTGGCACGAGTGCAAATCTGGAATCCATCCGCCTTCCGCGAATGAATGGGAGAAAATCTGAAAATACATAATAGGGTCCCTTGCCGATTATCGCGCTGCCGGACTCGGACGCGGCGGTGACGGAGACTCCTGGACACCGGCTCCAAACCGGAGCAACATAATAGCGGAGCCAACCCGCGGCGGTGCGGTTGCGATAGCTGCAGACGCAGCGTAAGTCAATGGGCCTGGAGGTTTCATGAAGAGTGCTGGAGTGGGCGCGGATGTGAAGCTTCGCCATTTGGACCCAAGCGACGTCGCAAGCGTCCATGAACTGCTGTCGGATTGGGAGATTGTACGGCATATGCTTTTCCCGCTGTGCTCGCAGCAGGAGTCCGGGGAATTCATTCGCGATGCCATCGATCAACCGGACTCTGCACCGTGGCGCTCCATCGTCCGAGCCATCACCGATGCGTCCTCTGAGCTGGTTGGCCTGTGCGGGATCGTCATTCTCCGTGGCGCGGAAGAAGGCGAGATCTGGTATCTCATCAAGCCCGAATACTGGGGACGGGGACTGGCCACGAATGCCGCCGCGGAACTGATCGAGTTTGGTTTTACGGAGCTCGCGCTGCATCGAATCTGGGCGTGTTGCCTGCCTGAGAATCCGGCGTCCGCCAAGGTGCTGGAGAAGATCGGGATGCGGCGGGAGGGTCTCCGCAAACGGAACCTGAAAATCCACGGCGAATGGAAAGACAGCATCCTGTACGCCGTTCTTACCGATGAGTGGCAACTAGGTGGGAAAAATGGCATAGGACCGCCGCAATGCGGTTGAGGACAACAAGGCCATGGTCAGGTGGCACCATTCGTGGGTTTGCCGCCGTCCGGCAAGCGTGTCCGTGGACGGCGATCGGCATCTATCGGATTGGCGGTGAAAGAATCGCCGAGCGCTGGGGCTGATGGATACTCGGGTCCTCCTCCAGCAAATTCGAACCTGCTGATCCTCCCCGGCCCGCTTCGCATCAGGCGATTCAAAAAGTCCGGCTACGGTTCCCGGCAGGCGTCGGACTTATTTCCGCAATTCTCGCCGAATAATGTAGGCGGCCAGGACGTCGGCTTCTAATTCGACCCCCGCTTCGCCTCCATGGGCACGGAGCAATTGCAGGTCCCGTTGGTTCGGTGCTCCCGTCGTGATGCAGTCATTCATAACCCGCAGAGCCAGCTCGATCAGTTCATCTCTGGTCACACAGTCCTCAAGCTTGGTGGGATGCAGTTATGTTTAGCGCGGGAGGCGCAAAAACGCAATTCAGGATTACCGCATATGTTTTGGTGTGAAAATCTGATTAGGATATGTAAAGAAAATAACTGTAGCATTAGGAACGAGGCGTGATGGTGTAGTTCCATTCACCGTGGAACAGATCCCGGTGCAGGTGGATGCCAGCAAACTCCTGCTTGCCCACCTTGATCCCTTTCGGATATTTGCCGGTATCCAACTGGCTTTGCACGCGAAGGCCGGCTCTGGCGGTGATGGTGCGATCAGGTTGACGATGACTTCATGGCTCACCAGCGGTCTGCCGCGCCAGTTCTTCGTGATGAAGGAGTATAGACGGTGCTCGATCTTGTTCCATTTGCTGGTTCCGGGCGGAAAGTGGCAGACGGAGATCTCCAGCCTGGTTTCGTCGGCCAGTTTCTGTAGCTCCACTTTCCACAACCGAACCCGCGATCCACTACTTCCTCCGCTGTCCGCTGTGATCAAAAGCTGACGGGCGCCGGGGTGCGTCTCTCGACCCATCATGTTCCACCATCGCCGGATGGTCTCGACAGCGAACGCTAATGTGTCATGATCGGTGCCAACGCTGGCCCAACCCACGTTCTGCCCCAGATCGTAAACTCCGCGGGGAGCGTCTTTCTACTTCCCGAAATCATGCACCTGGACTGGTTCGGGCTGTCCCTTCGGCCGCCATTCGCGCCCCCATTCTTATACTCCCCGACCTGTTCCTTCTTTTTCGTGTCTACTGAAATAGCTGGCTGGCCACTCTTTATAGCCAGTGGCCTCACTTCTCACTGGAGTTCCGCCGGTCGCGCCAGGAGGCGTCTTTTTTGTGGGGTTTATACTCCTATAATCTGATTCGCTGATCCCCTTGGAGCAGCAAGAAGCGATCCATTCGAACCGCTCCAAATGCCTGTTGGCCAATTACATGCGCACAAAACCGGCGCACCCATCCAGACTGGGCGCCCGGCAAAGATGAGTCTCGAACCGCGCGAGGACCAGCATCCCCCCGGACGACAATCGGAGGATCGGGGTCGGGACAGTAAAGTCTACACGTTTGCAGGAGTTAGTTTGCTGCTCGATCAAAAAGTCGTGTCCTTTCAGACGTTCGGAGTCAGCCCCCGCAAACCGCCGAATGGCTCAGGCCGTTGAGGTCGAGAAAAGTGCGCCGACTCACGTCCTACCATTCGCCCCATCCGGCAAC
>OKRF01000496.1:0-9898 GCA_900290315.1 Candidatus Sulfopaludibacter sp. SbA3
TCGTCGGAGTCGGCGCTGGCTGGCCGGCGTGGTCGTGTGCCTCGACGGCAAGAAACTGGTGGGAGCCGTCGTCAAAACCGGCAATACTGCGGGTATTTTATATCGGCACTAACAAACTCCGCCCGGTGTTGCGTGAGAACGCCGATGTTCTCGCGTTTCTGGAAGCTGGCTTCATCGGTACCTGGGGCGAGTGGCACGATTCCACCAACGGCCTGATGGATCATACCCGCGAAATCGTCACTAAGATCCTCGACGTGCTCCCGCCCGACCGAATGCTGGCTCTGCGCGATCCCCGTCTCAAGACGGATCTCTACGGTACAGCGCCGCTCACTCCCCAGGAGGCCTATACCGGCATTCCAAAGGCGCGCATCGGCGCACACGACGATTGTTTCCTCGCCTCAATAACCGATTGGGGCACTTACACCAGGAACATCGCCACCGAGAAAGCCTTTTATCATCAGGACAACCTCTTCGTCCCGCAGGGCGGCGAAACCTGCAATTTCAAGGAGGATGCCCAGCCCTTCATCGGTTGCGAAAACGCTCTGCGCGAGCTGGCCTTCCAACGCTTCAATTCGCTCAACAGCCTTTTCCAGGCGGACGTGCTCGAATTATGGACCAAGGACGGCTGCATGCCCGAGATTCGCCGCCGTCTGGGTTATCGACCGTCTGGTGGATTCCTCAGCGAAGCTCGAAGGCTCGGAACTGCGGGTGTCGGTTACCGTGCACAACGATGGCTTCGCTAACCTCTTTAACCCGCGTCCCCTATTTCTGGTCCTCCGCGACCGCGCTACCGGCCGCATCCAGCGCATTCCTGTTGATTCCGATCCCCGCCGCTGGATGCCCTCGGAATCCGTGACGTTCCACATCACCACCACCATCGCGCCCGGCCAGTACGATCTCCTGCTCCACTTGCCCGACGCTGCGCCATCCCTGCGCGGCCGCCCCGAGTATGCCGTGCGCTTCGCCAACCCCGGGGTGTGGGAGCCCGCAACGGGAATGAACCGCCTCGCGGAGTCAGTCACCCTTGGGAAATAGCATCTCCGGATCTATTGGACCGCTCTACTGGTCACCAGATAAACCGCCACTTCCGCAAATAGATTCGGCAGCAGTGTGACCTTGTGCGGGCCGGAGAGGAAGTAGCGCCGCTCGATCACCACGCCTTCTCGCGCCGCCAGGTCTTCGAAATCGTCCACCGTCAGAAAATGGATGTTGGGCGAATCGTACCACTCGTAGGGGAACAGCTTGGTGCGCGGAGCGCGGCCTCTGCGCAGCATGGATGCGCGCACGCGCCAGTGGCCGAAATTGGGGAAGGCCACGATGGCGCGCCGTCCCACGCGCAGCATCTCGCGCAGCACCTGGCGTGGCTTGCGCGTTTCCTGTAAGGTCTGGCTGAGGATCACGTAGTCGAATGTGCCGTCGGGATAATCGGCCAGCCCCTCATCCATATCGCATTGAAACACCGAAACGCCGCGGGCAATGGCGCGCTGTACTTTGGGACCCGAAATCTCCACGCCGCGCCCGTCCACACTTTTCTTGAGCGCCAGCCAGTGCAGTAGTTCGCCCTCGCCGCAGCCCAGGTCCAGCACTTTGGCTCCCGGTTCCACAATCTCGCCGATGATGGCATAGTCGCTGCGGCCCAGCAACTCGGAAACAAAGTCCTTGTCCTTCTGAAGCTGCACCGTCATTTCACTCTCTCGAAGGTGCTGGCCAGAAATCCGCGGACCAGGTCGGTCTGCTCGGCCACATCCACCAGGAAGGAATCGTGCCCGTAGTTGGATTGCAGCTCCACGTAAGCCACGTCGCAATTGCGCGAACGCAGGGTGCGCACGATCTCCTGCGACTGGTAACTGGGGTACAGCCAGTCGGAGCTGAAGCTGATCACCAGGAAGCGCGCGCGCGTGCGCTCCAGCGCGGCCGCCATCGTGCCGCGTCCGGTGGCCAGGTCGAAGTAATCCATGGCCTTGGTGATGTAGAGGTACGAATTGGCGTCGAAGCGGTTGACGAACTGGCTGCCGCGATAGCGCAGGTAGCTTTCCACTTCGAAATCCACATCGAAGGCGAAGCTGAAGTTCTCTTTGCCGCGCAGGCGCCGGCCGAACTTTTCGCGCATCGAATCGTCGCTCATGTAGGTGATGTGGCCCACCATGCGGGCCACCGCGAGACCGCGCGCGGGCGGATTCTTGCCGTAGTAGTTGCCCTCGTTCCAATCCAGGTCTGCCATGATGGCCTGGCGCCCCACTTCGTTGAAGGCGATCTGCTGGGCGCTGTGGCGCGTCGTAGTGGCGATGGGGATGGCCGAGACCACCGACTCGGGATACGCCACGGCCCACTCCAGCGCCTGCATTCCGCCCATGGAGCCACCACTCACCGAGAGCAGCCGCGGGATGCCGAGCCAGTCGATCAGCATCTTCTGTGCGCGCACCATGTCGCCAATCGTGATCACCGGGAACGACAAAGCGTAAGGGCAGCCAGTGACGGGGTTGATGGACGCCGGTCCCGTCGTGCCACGGCACCCGCCCAGCACGTTGGTGCAGATCACGAAATACCGGTCAGTATCGAAGGCTTTGCCGGGGCCGATCATGTTGTCCCACCAGCCGGGCTTGCCCGTTTCGTGGCTGATCCCGGCCGCGTGGGCATCGCCTGAAAAGGCGTGCAGCACCAGAATCGCGTTGCTCTTGGCGGGGTTCAGCGCACCGTATGTTTCGTAGGCGATTTCGATAGGAGCGAGCGTAGCGCCGCTGTCGAGAGAAATGGAATCGAACCCGACAGTATTGGCCTCAACGATCATCTGGGGAGATTTTCATGATAGCAGGTGCCCATTTCGGCACGCGAGCCGGCAAATGTCCCATAATAGAAACTCATGACCGATCCTACCCTCAAGGTCCTGATCTCCGCCGAGAGGATTCAGGCCCGGATCCGAGAACTGGGCACACAGATTTCCGCCGACTACCCTGCCGGCAATTTGCACATGGTCTGCATCCTGAAGGGCGCCTGCTTCTTCCTCACCGACCTGGCCCGTGCCATGGAGCGCGATGTCTTTGTGGACTTCATGGGCATCTCCACCTACGGCAAAGGCAAGACCAGCTCCGGCGAAGTCAAAGTGACCAAGGATCTGGACATTTCGTTGGAAGACGCCAATGTGCTCATCGTGGAAGATATTGTGGATAGCGGAGGACTACCTGATGCACCTGCTGGAGCAGCGCCGCCCCAAATCCATCCGCATCGCCGCCCTGCTGGACAAGCCGGAACGCCGCCTGCGTCCCGTCCACGCCAGCTACGTGGGCTTCCAGATTCCCGATCGCTTCGTAGTGGGATACGGGCTGGATTACGCGGAAAAGTATCGCAATCTTGACGACATCTGCGTGCTGGATGAAGATCCCGCCTAGGCTAGGCTAGCAGTCCGTGGCAGAAGTCTGTCTTTATCAGACGGCGAGGTGCTAACGCGTCACTGGAATTCTGTCGAAACATCGGAGATTGTCACGGCCGGATCAGCGACTTTGCAGCGTAAAGTAATCCGATCGGCCATCCTGAAGTAACAGTCCCGCCCACGCGCCGCCGATTCTCATACGTCCGCGCCTGCTCGTCCGCCTTGCCCTCTCCCTGGCAGTTCTTCCATCCCATCTAGAGCCGGCCTCAGCGCCGATTCGGTTCGGTGGGGGCGTCCAGGCTGTCCACCACCAGGAACTCCAGGGTGCGCGTTTCAGCCTTGAGTTCAAGCCCAAGCTGATCGTGCAGCGCCGCCGCGAAATCTCCCGGCTTGGTGGGATCCCATCGCAGCTTGAAGGTGAACCTCGCGGACGGAGGGGCATCCAGGACTACAGACTTGCCAACCGCCATTTCGATATAATTCCGCACCATCTCAGCCGTGCCCCCCTCGACCGAAATGTCGCCCGTCTTGAATCCGCCTTGGGCGAGTTCATGCGGCGAGGATGCCGCCATTTTGCCGGGCACGCCGCTGACGACCAGCACACCCATTGAACGCTGCTCGCGCCGGACCCGGATAGACGCGCCCGCGACCAGGGCCGCCTGCAATAGCGGTTTCAGCGTTTCGGGATGCCTCTGCGGCACCCATGCTTGAACGGCATAGGTCTCGTTCGCCAGGTACGCAGGCAGTTCGATCCGCAATGCCGGTATGCCATAGGCATCCGCGAGCAGCGCCCTCAACCCGTTACCGTCGCTTTCATACTGATCGTTCCCGGACAGAGAACCGTGCCCCCCGTCTACCAACCGGACCACTACTCGTGCCTTGGCGTCTTCATCCGCAATCGTGGCCCCGCTGGCCAGTGGCCGCCGCTTGACCGTGCGGCTATCCGTTTCCAGGCGGCTCAGCGGCAGCGGTGTATGGGCAAGCAGCGCCTTGATTACGGCCGCGTTGACCATCGCTGGATGAGTAATTGCCGCAATCGTGCCGGTGCTGTCGATCAGAACCGTGGTCGGAAGCCCGACTGCGCCAAACGCGTTCGACGTGGCTCCATCGGGGTCAAGCGCCACGATCCCGTGCATCGGGTGATCTTCCAGGAAGCGCTTCACCGTTTCCTGCGGTTCGCTGGTCAGGGACAGAAAATCGATGCCGCTCGTTTGAAACTCGTCCGCAAGTTGGTTCAAGTGAGGTATATTCTCGCGGCATGGCGTGCACCAAGTAGCCCAGAATTCGATCAGCAGCGCATACCCCGGCGTGAGAGCCGGCTGTTTTCCGTGCAAAACTTCGCCGAGCCGGATAGTCGGAGCCTGTTGGCCGGGCCTGGGCTGGGCGTTGACCAGTTCGGCCGCCGCAGGCAGGCACAGCAGGGTGGCCGCCCAAAATCGCGCGATTCTGTGGCGAGCCGTCTGCAGCATATCCTTAACTCATTATTACCACAGGCGCTAGTCTAGATCTTCCCGCGTGCCTTACCGGAAGTTGAAAGACGAAATCCCGGCAGTTGTTTAAACGGCGCGTTATTGCCGCGCGCAAGAAGCCCTACCCCTACTCAAAGCTCTTGAGCCGTGCGTCCACGGTTCCGCGCAGCTTGTCCCCATCCGGAAACATTTTGCGGGGAACATGCCTCGGCAGCATCCGGACCGTCTCATCGTAGCTGCAGGAGGCCGCGCACTCAATCGCAGCGAAGCCAAGNNCGATTCGTGGTGGTGCTCGCAGACCTCAATGAATGGCTCCGGCAGCGCCCAGTACCCCACCAGCCATCCGCCGGCCACGCTATGATCCACGCCGACTGTCTCGCGTTCGGCGTTCAGGAGCTGTTCCATGGTCTCAAACCGGCCGTGCAGTACCGCAGAGTACGCGTCCGTGTAGGACTTCAGCAGCCCCAGCCGCCCGATATCGTGAAGCAGGCCGGCAGTGTACGCCCGATCGCCGGCAAGCTCAAAAGCTGGCGCAATCTCTTTGGCAATCAGGGCGCACGCGGCACTATGGCGCCAGCACTGCCGCACGAGCTGAGAACCCTCACCGATGAATCCGCGCATGGCGAACGTCATCGCCAGGGTCTTGATGCAGTCCAGACCCAGCAGGGCGATGGCGTGCCGCAAGACTTGCATTCTGGAAGGAAAGCCGTATAGCGACGAATTGGCCAGGAAGAGCACGTCGGCGGCGAACGCCGGGTCGCACTCCATCACAGCGGTGAGTTGTTTCAGATCAACCTCTGAGTCCGCCGTCAGAGTCAGGACTCGATTGGCAATCACGTTGAGCGGTGGCAGGTTGCAGAGCTTCACCTTGATCACAACCGCGTCCGGTTGTGCGCCGGGGTCTATGGCCAGGGAGGCACCCGTCAGTGGTGCATGTCCCAGTTCCCGAGTAGCATCTTTCTGAGCCATGTTCACACATCGGCGCCTGGCCCGGAATTTCCATTATTTTTTGGGGTCTGATTGAGGCACCTGGCCGCAATCTTCTCCAGGTCGGCCCGATGCCATTCCTATACCCACGTAGCGCAACTGGCCATTGCAGAAGAGTTCCCGAACCATCCTGACTTGCGCGACTTCTTGCGTTCCTTCCCAAAACCCGCGCTGAGCAGACGCCGCCCCCAACATTGGCACACTCCAAAAGGCCCCTTTCCAAGCCATCCGCGCCTCTAAATTATGAGATCCCGTTCGAAGCGGAAACAGCGTCTGTTGAGGCGCGCAGAATACGGTGACCGGCTTCACCGTCCCAAGGCCCGCATTGGGCCGCCTGGACGGTGTTGCCTCTCTCGAAAATCCTGGGCCTCGAGTTTGCCTTTACGAAATCCCGACGCGTTTTCCCCGCCATTTTCATCCCACCGGGTGAGCCTTCGCCTCATCAGCCGACTGTCACCGTATTATGCGAACCTCATTAAGTCTCGGCGCCGGAGTGCCCCTGGGCCTCTCGGCGGTGAATGGTCTCTGCGCTACGTTCTGTTCTTGGCCAGAAAATCATTCACACGTCTGCACACAAAGAAATCCCTTTATCTCGATTAATTACTGAAATCCCCTCCCGGCAGCCTCAAGTCAGCATGGTCCGTCTTGAATGAGGGAGTATTTTATGTGCCCTGAACTTATCGAAACAGAAACTCGCCCAATCCATTGCCGACGACCAATGGCGCCTCCTCCGTTCCGCCGCCATCGAGCACGCCCGCTTCACCCTGGGCATGTCCAATCCCGACAAAATCCACGCCCACCATCCCGAAATCGACGCTGCTCTCGCCCACGCCGTGATCTGGGCCTCCGAGGCCAAGAACCTCAACCTGATGTCCCTCTGCAAAAGCCGTGCCCGGCGCCGCGTCGAAAAGAGCAAGATGCTCAAGGAACCGCAGCCGAGCGCCAAGCCGTTTTCAACCAAGTCGTGGAAGATGCCACGCTGCTCGCGCAATACGCTGCCAGCCAAGGAGAAGCCTACGACGTCGAAAGCGGCTTCCCGCCCGAAGCCCTAACTCCACAATTTGGTTTTTCGCTCTCCGAAATCGCCCGCAGGGCCGCCCGCAATCGTCGCCTCGCCCGACACCCAAAAGCACTCCCGGCCGCCAAGCACGGCTTCCGCCGGGCTGCCCCAGTCGACTTTCACCGTCCACTGCAACCGATCTTTGACAACCTGGAGCAGACAGTGAAAAAAGTCGGCGAAGCGCATCCAACCCCAACCCCCAACCCCTAGTTTCCCGCCGGCGTCTTCTCCGCGTGATCGATCACCAGGACATCGACCTGGTCCCTTCGCGGGACGACTTTGAGCCCCATCTGATCCTGCAGGGCCGTCATCATCACAGTCGCCGGGTCGGACCGGTCCACCTGACTCGCGGTCATGATGGCAGCCATGTCGAGGCGGACGTCGTAGCGCCCCTTTAATCCCGTCCCGTCGATGACGGGGCGGTCAAAGACCTTCCCGGAAAGCTCCGCGGCCAGTTCGCTGAGGGAAGCACGCTCAACGATCACCACGCCTTTTTCCTGCCGGGTCACCTCCGGACCTTGCGTGGTGGATTCGGAGAATTTCGGCCCGCCCTTCGCGACCGTCAGAGCGTACACGGGCATCTCTCTCTTTTCAACGTGAGTTTTGAGGCCCATGCGCTCGATCAGCAGCGATCGCAGCATCAGATAGAGATGCTTGTCGCCCACCGGTTGCGGCAGCCTTAGCCACGATATCCAGGCGGACGTCGTTCAGCCATTCCGGCCCGATGACCTGAGCCGGCATGCCATATGCCCAGATAATGCGGGCGCGCAGGGTCAAAGCGTGGGTCGTGAGCGTGTTTGGAGTGGTCTGTATGCGGCGGCCTCCCGTGGGCATGCTGTCTTCGGTGGCGAGTTTTACCGAGGCGGCATCGAACGAAGGTAGCGGCGCCGGCGTCTGCGCGAGGCACTGAAAGCCCGCGAAAAGGAGAACGAAGAGCTTGCGGGTGTGTTTCATAGACTTTGCCTTTGTGTAATTCGAGTGGCGGCGGCGAGCAGTGCGAGTGCGATCAGCATCATAATCGCCAGGTCCATCCAGGGAAACTCCCCGTAGAACAGCCGAATGTCGGATGGAGCTCCCATGGTCCGCCAAAGATTCAGCCGGCTGGGGCGGAGCGCGTGCCAATTCGACATACGCGCGTTCACCGCCAGCGCAATGCAGCAGACGATGGCCGCGGTGTACTCGCCGCGCAGAAGAACCGAAAAGAAAAGCGACAACGCAAAAATCACCGTTCCGCAGCAGCACCAGAGAATACTGAAGCGCAAGGCCTGCTCGACCGAATACGATTGGTGCGCCATCCGGGAGACCGGTGGTATCACCACCGTGGGCAGCAAGGCTAACAGCGCCGTTTCCACGAGCCCGACGGCAATCTGCGCGCCGAGCAACTGCGCGCGGCTGACCGGGAGAGCGAGCGTAAAGACGGCGGTCCTGCGGGCGCGTTCCCTTAAGAGTCCGCCAAGACCGAGGAAGATGACCAGCAGACCGAAGATCATCTTGCCGAAACTGCCGGCCATGCCGTCGATGTAATCGCGATAGGCCCGGCCGCCAAGCGGCGCGAGCGTGACCTCCATTTCGGGAAGCTTTAGCACGATGAAGACAAGGAACGACGCCAACGCCAGGGCGCCCCATAAGAACCTGGTCCGGCTGTCTCTCCAGGCCTTATAGAAGAGCATCATTGCGCATCCTTTACAGTTTCCAGAAACACTTCGCGCAACGTCACGGGCGCCACGTCGATGGACACAGCTTCCAGGCTGCGGGCCCGTTCGACAACGGCTTCGGCATTGAAATGCGTCCAGACGATCAACTGCCGGCCGCTGGTCTCGATATGCTGGACGCCGCAGATGTCAAAATCATGNNATCCAGAGACAGATCGGCCACCAGCCTGCCGTAATCGATCATGCAGACGCGGTCGGCAATGCGTTCGACCTCGGCGATCTGGTGCGAAGAGAAGAAGACCGTGGTTCCATCGTCGGTAGCCACTCCCAGCGTGCGCAGCAGGTCTTCGATCGCGACCGGGTCGAGCCCTCCGCTCGGTTCATCCAGAATCAGAAGCTCCGGACGCCGGGCCAACGCCAGCAGCAGTGCTAGTTTCGTCCGCATTCCTTTGGAGAGATCGCTCACCTTTCGCTCCGGCGGCAGATCATATTGCCGCTGCAGGGAGCGTGCGGTCTCCGGTCGCCAGTCCTCATAAAACGAGGCCGTGAAGCGGATCATCTGCTCCACGGTCATATAGCCGTAGAGTTCCTTATCTTCCCCCACGTAGGCGACGCGGCGTCTGGCCTCACGATTCTCTCCGGGGTCGTTGATGGAGCGGCCAAGCACGGTGCCGTCTCCATCCGAAGGACGAGTCATGCCGAGCAGCATCCGGATAGTCGTGCTCTTGCCTGCACCGTTGCAGCCGAGAAATCCCGTGACGCGGTGGCGGACCACTTTGAGATTCAGTCCTCGGACCGCCTCGACGTGACGGTAGCGTTTGGTCAGGTGCTGCGTTTCGATCACGCAATCGTNNCCCGAGTTGGTCAGGGTAAAAAAGCTCAGCCTCGAACAGGCGGCGAATCTCTTCCGCCGAGAAGCGCTCCTGTTTCAAATCTTCCACGAGTTCGCGGACGCGGTCCTGGGCCACGCGCACTCTTTCGGATCGCGATTTGCTGCCGCTCCTGGCCGATATGTAGGCGCCGGAACCGTGCCGGATTTCGAGCAGGCCTTCGTGTTCCAGTTCCGAGTAGGCCTTGGCGACCGTCGTATGGCTGACGACAATCTCTTCGGCGAGCGTGCGAATTCCCGGCAGTTGATCGCCTCGCTGAAGAATGCCCGTCTCCACCGCGTGGCGGATCTGTTGCATCAACTGCAAGTAGAGGGGCTGGCCGGCTTGTGGATCGACTTTGAAAAGCATTTAGATTGTACTGCTGTTAGTGTACAGTTAGACGGTCGTACTAGCAAGAGAAATTTCGCGAAACTGCATGAAAAACCGGCGGCGGGTAACGCCGGCGATCTTGTCGCCGGTACGGCGAGCGAAGC
>OKRF01000496.1:9908-16112 GCA_900290315.1 Candidatus Sulfopaludibacter sp. SbA3
CGGCGGCGGGTAACGCCGGCGATCTTGTCGCCGGTACGGCGAGCGAAGCGAGACGCACACCCAGCCCCTGTTTTTCGACCCCGTTACCGCCAGCTATTTAGATCCGCATCCTTGGGTGCAGTGCCGCGTATGTAGTCGGCAAAGACGCGCACAAAGTGCGAGAGCATGGGAATACCGTCCGGAATATCGCCTACGTAACAGTGCGGCCTGTTGTTGCCAAATTCGAAGGACCCGCCGTAGTAAGGGCCTTTGCCTGCGAGCTTGGTGCCATCCAGAAAGTCCTGCATGCGGTGCGCGGCGGCATCCAGGTAGAACGTGTCTTTGGTACCCATGGTGACGTGGATCTTGCCCGCCAACTTCAGCCCGATGCGGTCCCAATCACGCTGCAGCATCGCCGTCAGGTCGTAGTGGTCTTGCCAATACTTGGCCACCGCCGGGTCGATCGCGCCGGTCTCGGCATTCCACAATTTCGCCGGATAACCCTCGGCGTCGGCCGGTCCGAATGTGGCATGAAAAGCGTCCATCTGGCCGCCCGATCGGCCGCGCGTACCCAGCACCGCCTCCTGGCGGCTGAAAGATTCCATGGTCGCGAGGACATGGTCATTCGGCAGCCGGCCCAGGAGTTTCGGAAACCGCTCGAAGGGCCCTTCGTCGTAGTAGGCGTTCGTGTCCTTATAAATATTGATGGTCTGGAAGGCGTGGAAATCCACTGGGTCCGGACAGAAGCCCCACGCTCCGCCGAAATACTCGGGATAGAAGATCTGCTGCGCCAGGGTCATCCAACCGCCCGTCGATCCGCCAAACACCACGCGCGCCCACGCTTCGCCAATGCCGCGGAATTGCTTTTCCACGGCGGGATACAGCTCTTTTGTGAGCGCGTCTCCGTAGGGGCCCGCATTGGCCGTGTTCACGCCGTAGGAATCGTCGTAGTAAGGGGTGGCGTGGTTGGTGACCACCAGCAGCATCCGGGGCAGACGGCCCGAAGTCCAATCCTGGTAGAACTGGTACGCCTGCGCATCGCGTCCATTGCCGGCCGGTGGGGTCTCGCGAAACCCGGTAAAGTCGCCGGGGAAATGGCCCTGGAAAAAGGCCACCGGATAGCGCTCGCTCCCGGTATCGAAATCCCGCGGCACCAGCACCGCCGCCTCCAGGAAGATCGGCCGGCCCCAGAACTCCGTCAGCATCTTGCTCTGCACGCGCAGGTGTTTGATGTACTTCGTATCTTTCGGGGGATCGATGGGCGGCACCGTTTCGGTGAGGGCCAGTTGCACCGCGGACCCATCGCGCACCTCCACTTTCTGAGGCTTGCTGTACAAATTGCCCGGCGAGCGGCTCCACTGCTGCCCTTCGCCGTGATCCGGGTGGAGTTTCAGGATGTGGCCGTCTGCGCGGTGGAAGGTCTCGTACACGTTGAGCACCGCCTGAACGTTGTACGTGCCGGCGGGAAGGTCCGCCAACGTGTGCAGCGGAGCGCCGGGCGTGTCGCCGCCCATTTCGACGGCATCGCCAGGCTTCCAGCCATCCACGTCCTTGCCGAAGATCTGCTGGGTCTCCAGGCCCCACGCCACTTGAAAGCGGGGCTCGCCTTGCATCTGTTTCGACACTACCACGATGAGTCGGCCATCTCGCGCCGCGGCCCCGGTCTCAGGCGCGAGTTTCACCTGAAAGCGAGGTGCGGCGGTCAGCAGACCCGCTAATAACAGGAATGGCAGCGAAAAGCGCATGAAGGAATTATCCCTCATTGTCTTCTGAATCTCGCTATCAAATGGTCTATGCGCCCCCACCGGCGGCGGCCGCTTGCTGTTCCTGGCGGCGTTTCTCTTCCATCGGCACAGCTTGCGACGGCACGGCAGTTCCCACGGTAACGAGGCCCAGGCCGAGGCCCGACAGGGGATTGTTCCAGACGATCTGTCCGTTGGTGGGATCCAGTCGAAATATTTCACCCCGCGTGGTGGCGTACAACTGGCCTTGTTCCAGCACGCAGTTTACGAATCCGGAGCCCTTCAGCCTGGTGCGCCAGACTTCCGTCCCGGTCGCGCGGTCCAGAGCAACTACCGATCCCTTGACGCCAAGGTAGATTACGTTTGCTTGCGGCATAGATTTCTCTCTTCCAGAATAGCCTACGGTATTTGATCGAGCTGCAAGGCCCCTGGAAGCATGGCACGCCAGGCGCTTAGAAAGGAATCTCAGATTCGGGTGTAAGCTTCTCGGCATCTATGGTCGATAAGTCTATTGTCCAGGGCCGTCGCCCGACGGTCGTTCTTGCCTCGGCCGGAGGAGTCTACTCCGCCATCCTAGCGAGCATACGCAACTGAACAAGGAGGGACCTTGCCTTTACGGGCATTCCTCATATTCATAAGCCTGCTGTCTGCGGTGAGATGTGTCTCAGCGGCGGATCCAGGCCTCAGAATCGGCGAATCCGAGGCCAAGAAGGCAGCCACCGAGAAGCCGGCGCCGGTCTACCCTTTGACCGCCCGCCAACTGCGGCCTTGGACGCTGTAAAGAAATGGAAGTTCGAACCGTTTCAGAGCGCCGGCCAGCCATCAGCCGATGCAAGCGCAAGCCACCGGGGAACTCCACGGTCTGGTGAAGGACGCCACACCAAAGGTGCTGACGGGGGCGAAGGTCACTGCGCGGACTGACGCCACCGCCGCACGCAGCATGAACACCGACGCCGAAGGACGGTTTGCGTTTGCATCGGTGCCGGTGGGGCAATACGCGGTGGAAGTGGCCGATGGCTTTAAGAGCTACGTCGCAGCAGTACGTGGATGTGACACTGGGCCACGTGGTGGATCTCTCGATCCAACTCGAGCCGGGAGAATCCACTGTTCTGACGGAGTTCTATCCCAGCCCGCTCCGGCTGGGATAGCATCGTTGGAACACTTATGCCACTCGATGACACGCGTAGACGATTTCTAAACTGCTGTTCCGCCATCGGGCTGAGCGGCACTCTGCTGCCCGGCGTGCTTTGGGCCGAACTGCAGCAGGACGGCGCGCAGCAAGTGACACCCGAGATGTTGAAAGGCGCGCTCGCCATCTCCGGCCTGTCGTTCAGCGAGGCCGACCAACGGAGCATGTTGCAGGCCGTCAACGGCAGCCTGGCCCGTTACGAAGAGATTCGCAATCTGCACATCCCCAACAACGTCGCGCCGCCGTTCTACTTTAGCGCGCTCACTCCGGGGATGAAGGTGAATCGCACCCGCGAGCCGCTGCGCTTCAGCACCCCGGTAGTCAAGCGTCCGGCGAATCTGGAAGATGTGGCCTTCTGGCCCATCACGCAACTCGCGCAACTTCTCAAAACGCGCCAGGTGACGTCCACCGAGCTGACCAAAATGTACCTGGGCCGCCTGCACAAGTACAACGAGAAGCTGAATTGCGTGGTGACGTTTTTGGACGATGTGGCGCTCGCCCAGGCCAAACAGGCCGATTCCGAAATCGCCGCCGGCAAATACAAGGGGCCGCTCCATGGCATTCCGTGGGGCGCCAAGGACATCATCGCGGTCAAGGGTTATAAAACCACCTGGGGCTCTGGCGCCTACAAGGACCAGATGCTGGACGAAGAGGCCAGCCTGGTGGAGATGCTGCGCGAAGCTGGCGCGGTGCTGCTGGCCAAACTGGCCACCGGCGAACTGGCGCAGGGCGACCAGTGGTTCGGCGGCCAGACGAAAAATCCTTGGAATCCGGAACAGGGGTCGAGCGGATCTTCCGCCGGTCCGGCCTCGGCCACGGCAGGCGGCCTGGTGGCCTTCGGCATCGGCAGCGAGACCAGCGGATCGATTCTGAGCCCGTCGGCGCGCTGCGGAGTTACCGGCCTGCGCCCTACCTTCGGACGCATCAGCCGCTACGGGGTGATGGCGCTCTCCTGGACGCAGGACCGCATGGGCCCGCTCTGCCGCTATGCCGAGGACTGCGCCATCGTCATGAGCGCGATTGCGCGGCCCGACGGCCGCGACCTCAGCGTTTCCGAGATTCCCTTCAACTGGAACGCACACCTGGAGGTCCGCAAATTACGCGTGGGCTACCTGGAGGGCGCTTTCGAAGAGACGCGCGACGCCGCCGCCAAGAAGGCTGAAGAGCAGACGCTCGATCAGGTAAAGGCATTGGGACTCAAAATGGTGCCGGTGAAAGTGCCCGAGTGGACCATTGACGTTTCCAGCATCGGGGTGGAATCGGGCGTCTTTTTCGATGACCTGATCCGGACCGGCCGCGACAAGCAGATGACCAATCCCGGCCGCGCCAATAGTTTTCGTTCCAGCCGCCTCATTCCGGCGGTGGAGTATCTGCAAGGGCAAAGGGCGCGCAGCATGATGATGATGAAGCTGGCCGCGCGGATGTGGATGTATATCTGGTGCCCGCGAATCAGGGCGGAGGAGGCGGCGGCGCCGGACGCGGTCGCGGTGCCGCTCCCACGGATGGTGCTCCGGCGACACCGCCCGCTGGCGCCGGCCGGGGCCGCGGCGGAGGCGGCGGAAATCGCAGCGTGGTGGGCCGCCACTTCACCATGGCGAATCTGGCCTGCTACCCGGCGCTCAACGTGGTCAACGGATTTACCGAAACGGGTACACCCCTCAACATCACTTTCTACGCCCGGCCCTTCGGCGAAGCGGAGTTACTGGCATTCGGGAAGGCATATCAGGATGCGTCAGGCTTCCATTTGAAGCATCCCACGCTGCTAGCGTAGGATAGACGATCGTTTTGCGTCGTCTGTCTTCTTCCGCGTCCCTAGTCTTCCGTCGGCGTCTTCTCCAGCCGGTCAATGATCAGAACGCCGAGCGGCGCTTTGCGCGGCTCCCGTTTGAGGCTGAGGCTCTGCAGTGAGTCGAAGATGGAGGGGGCGGTGTCGGGCTTCAGATTTTCAAACGCCGCCACGGTTTAAGGATACGAACAATCGAGGATTAACCGATGGTGAGCGAGAGGTCGAGTGGCAATCCGAAATAGTCTCGCAATTGATAGATGTGCCGGGTTTCGCCGCGAATTCTCCCCCATCTCCCAGGCAGGGCAGGAGTACCGGCGTCGGACATGGGGCGGTACTCTAGCGCCCAGTTCTGCCGGATTTCGACGGCTATCTGCGATATGAATCCGCCAATGAGTGCTGCTCGCCGCAACGGCGGGCATAGCCGCTATCTCATCCTGAAGGCTGCCGATATCGGTAGTGATCATTTGTTACGCAGCTGTCGTTGTGAATGGGAGCCGTGAGCTGCCAGGAACATATAAACCGAAATAAGATCGACCTTAAGTGGTATTGGTATTGGACAACGTGCCGTCGACTACCCGTGTTTCCAGCCTGTTTTGCAACCACCCAAGCTACGCGGTATCGCTGGGGGTCCAAGGAAGAAGCCGATGACGGTCGTAGCTTGGTTCGAGTGAAAAACGGCATGCTGATCTGTGATCTGCATCCGATGGTCAATTCACTGATTGGGTACAGGTGACCGGATCATACCTGGGCCAAGCGGAGAATCAATTCCACTAGTCGCTCCTGCGAGCCATCTTGCAAGATCGCGTTGCCGGAATCGCCACTGCTTACCCACTCGAATCGCAGGAAGCTCGCCGCACTCAGCCCACAGACAAACTGTTCGCGACGAGACATGAAGCGCTCTCGCCACATCTGAAGTTGTCAGTAGAGGATACTGCGGCCAATCCACGGTAGCAAGGAGTGTCTGCTTAAGAAAATGAAAAATCAATAGCAAATCGTCGACAAAAGTCTCGGGTAATGACCTTATAATCAATTTATTCTTTGGGAGGCAAGGAGGTTCAATCGTGCCCAGTTCTCGCACCGAGTTCCTTCCGTTCGCCATAGTGCTTCGCGCGCTTCTAACCGCCGGCATTGCGCAATCCGCGCTTGTTGGGCAGCAATGCACCGTCCAGGAGGAGCAGCGGTGGTGGACGGTGACTGGTCATTTTTCGCTTGGCGAGCTTAAGGTAAGCCTGACAATGCCTGCGGTAGTGCGCCGAGCGACAACTGTCTATCTGGAAGTGCCGCATAACGATGCCGGACGTTTCGAGAACTTTTTCCTTGATGCCGACGGTGAAAGGGTCGCCATTACCAACGGGGCCGCGCTTCATCTGGTTCCTGTCAGCAGCCGGCGGTTTGTGTTCTCTTTCAGGTCAAACGATAGCCGAAGCCTCTGCACATGGTCGCCATCCCTACGCAGGCAGAGCCCGATCGGACAATCGTCGGAGCATGCCGACGGTTTTTCCCGCTCG